>NZ_CP023696.1:2306250-2609000 GCF_008704425.1 Streptomyces fradiae ATCC 10745 = DSM 40063 | reverse complement strand
GCCGGTCGCCCGCCACAGCGACCTGCTCCTCCCGGCCGCCGTCGGCACCGCCCTCGCCTTCGACACCGCGTGCGGGCCGATGCTGCTGGGCCGGGTGCTGCTGGAGGCGATGTGCGACGGGCTGCCGGACGCGCAGGCCCGGCTGGAGGAGTTCGACGCGCGGGCCGCCGCGCGCGGGCTGTTCGTGGAGTAGCCGCGCGCGACGCGCGGCGGCGTTCTCCCGTCGGCGTCCCGCGCGGCGGGTCTCCGGCGCTCTCTCAGGGAACTCTCACGGAGCGGCGGTACCGTGCCGGCGCACATCCGCATCTCTCAGCCGAGGCAGAAGGAGGACGGGACGTGGCGCGCGGAGGGGAGTCGCTGGCGAGGGTGGCCGTGGCCGTACGGGCCGGGGCCGCGCCCCTGTGGTGGTCGGGTGTCCTCGGGGCGGCCGTGGGGGCGCTGCCGCCCGGACTGACGGGGCGGCGCGTCGGGGTGTTCGCGGGGGCCGCGCTGCTGCTGCTCGCCGCCGCCGCGGTGTTCCTCGCGCGGCGCGGCCGGTACGCGCGCCTCGCGGCGGAGGCCGGGCGGGCGGCCCGGCAGGACATCCTGCAGGACCGTGCCGTGACGCTGCGCAACCGGCGGCGGGCCCGGCGCTGGTGGCTGCTCGCGGCCTTCCCCGCCGCGGTCGCCTCCTCGTTCGCGGTACCCGTGGCGGGCGGCCTGCTTGTCGCGGGGCTGGGCGCGGGGCTGTGGCTGAAGGCCCTGTGGATCGGCCGCCGCGAGGCGGCCGGGGACCGGCTGCTGTGGGTGTCGGCCGACCGGCTCGCGGCGGGCGGTGGCCCGGCGGGCCGGCACGTCACCGCGTACCGGGCGACGGGCATCGCCGCGGGCGACGCCGCACCCGGAGGGGCGCGGCGCCGCTGACGCGCGGCCGGGTGCCGCCGATGTGCGGCCGGGCGCAGCCGACGTGCGGCCGGGCGCCGTCGGACCGCGGTCCGGTGCCGTTGACCTGTGGCCGGGCGCCGTCGGACCGCGGTCCGGCCGGTGGCGTCCACCGTGCTGGGGCTCCGTCGCCGGTGCCCGTGCCGGCTGTGTGCTGCCGGTGGCGGTGGCGGTGGCGGTGCTGTGGCGTACGGACGGTGCCGGGGGCGGGTGACCGGTGCGTGGCGTACGGCCGGTGTCGGGGGCGGGTGACCGGTGCCGGGGGCGGCGCCCGCGGCCGGTGCGCGGGGCGCGGGGCGCCGCGGGGCGGCCGGTGGGCGGGTCAGACCTCCAGTTCGCTCTCGATCTTCTTCAGCTGGTGGCGGGCCATCGCCAGGTTCGCCCGCTTCTTGTCGAGCGCGAGGTACAGGAAGAGGCCGTTGGCGCCGCGCCCCTTGAGCAGCCGGATCAGGTGGTACTGGCTGCCCAGAGTGATCAGGATGTCCTCGATCTCCTCGTGCAGGCCCAGCATCTCCATGGTGCGGACCTTGGCGCGCACCACGTCGGTGTTGCCCGCGGCGGCGACCGTGAGGTCGAGGTCGTTGCCGCCGCCGACGGTGCCGAGCGCCATGCCGCTGGTGTAGTCGACGAGCGCCGCGCCGATCGCTCCGTCGATCGCCGTGGTGGCTTCCTTGAGGGCTGTCTCCGCGTTGGCCATGAACGCGCACTTCCTTTCGTTGGGTGACGGGATGGCGTGTGGGGTGGTCGAGGGGTGGTGCGGGGAGGGGGAACTCCGGCCGGGGGCCGGACGCGGCGGGGCTACGGACCGAGGTCGGGGCGCTCCAGGGCGCCGTCCACCAGCTCCGCGATGCGCGCTCCGGAGCGGCGGCCCTCCAGGTGGAGCCGGCCGACGTTGACGCGGGGCTCGGCCAGCAGTGTCAGCACCGCCGCGCCGCCCGCCGCGTACGTCGCCACGTAGCCGTGCTCGCCGCGCACCAGCAGCTCCCGGAACGCGCCGCGCCCGGTCGCGTCGGTGAGCCGCAGCGCGACGCCCAGCGCGGCGGCCGTCAGGGCGGCGACGCCCTCCGGTTCGGCGTCCCCGGTGTCCTGGGCGAGGACCAGCCCGTCGACGCTGGCCGCCAGGGCTCCGGTGAGCTGCGGGACCCGCGCGCGGAGCCGGCGCAGCTCGCCGAGCACGTACGGTTCGGCCGTCATCATCTGTCTCCTCTCGGCGCGCTGCCGCAGGGCGCGCCTCATGACGCGGGCCTCATGAGGGCAGGGGGGTGGAGCGGGTGGTCACAGGCGTGCCTCCAGGGCGTCACGGACTCGGCGGAGCAGGGCGATGTCGGGGAGGTCGGCCGCCGTGAGGAGGGCACCGCCCGGGGACAGGTGCGGTGCCCCGGCCGGCGGCGGGGCGCCCGGGGGGAGGGGCGGTGCGCCGGGCGGCGGGGAGGCGGACGCGGGGCCGCCGCCCGGCGCGGGGTGCGGCGGCGGGGCGGGGCCCGGCGGGGCGGCGGGTCCGGGAGGGAGGGCCGTGTCCGGCGGGGTGGCCGGTAGGGGCGGGAGGTCTGCGACCGGTGGGGGTACGGGGCCTGACGGGTGGGCGGGGCCGGGCGGGGTGAGGGGGCCTGACGGGTGGGTGGGGCTGGGCGGGCGGAGAGGACCGGGTGGGACGGCGGGGGTCGGTGGGAGGACGGGGGTCTCGACCAGGCCGGCCGCGGCGAGGCGGCGTATCTCCAGGACCGTGTGGAAGGCCGGGCGGCCCAGCACCCAGGCGAGCTGCGCCGGGGTGCGGGTGCCGTCGGCGCGGGCCAGCAGGGCGCGGCCCCGCGCGGTGACCGTCTGGCCGGGCGCGGCCGGGCGGGGGACGACGGGGGCCGCGTCGAGCGCGGGGTACGGCCAGACGCTGTCGAGCAGTTCGCGGCGGCGCAGCGTCTCGCGCTCCAGCGCGGCGGCCGGCACGGGGCGCCCCGCACCGGCGTGGCGGGGGGTGGCCCCGTACCGGAAGCGGGCCGGGCTCCGGCCGGGGGCCAGGGCGAAGAACGCGGCGTCGAAGAGGGCGCCCAGACGGCAGATCTCGCGCTCGCCCTCGCCGATGCGGGCGGGGCCGCCGGAGCGGGACCGGGCGGCGGACCGGCGGTCGCTGCCCCCGGCCAGCAGGATCTCCAGGCCGGGCGCGACCGGGCTCTCGGCGTGCACGACCGCGCCGTCGACCAGGTAGAGCGTGCCGTGGTCGCGTACGAGGGCGCCGGTCGCCCGGTCGGCGGCGAGGCGCCGGAGCATGGGGGAGACGACGGCGCCCATCACAGCACCAGCCGTTCGGCGAGGTCCCGGAGCCTTAATCGGGCGAGGGCCAGGTTGCCGGTGGCGCGGTCGAGCCAGAGGTGCAGGAAGAGGCTGCTGTCGAAGTTGGTGGTGACGAAGCGGAGCACGTGGTAGCCGGTGCGGGTGGTGACGATGAGGTCCTCGACGGGGGCGGCCCCCTCCTCGTCGTCCGGTCGATCGGCCGCGCCGCCCGGCGCGCCCCCGCCGCCGCGGGGGCCGGGTGCTCCGTGAGCCGCGGGCGCTCCGTGTGCCCCGGGCGCCGGGCCCGGAGGACCGGGCGCGGGGCCGAACGACTCGTACTCGGCCGCCGCGCGCGCCAGTTCGGCCGCCTCGGCGGCGCTCGTCTCGTGGTCGCCGACCGGGGACTCCCCGGCGGTGCCCAGGGCGAGCCCGCTCGTCCAGTCGACGAGGGCCGCGCCGCGCGCACCCGGCAGGGTCATCGCTTCCAGCAGGCACTCGTCGATTCCGGGCACGCGGGTTCCCCTCCCATGGCGCTGTGGCGGCGACCTCGGTAGCGGAGAGGTTACGCAACGTCCCGCCCCTGGGCGGGACTTCTGGCATTTTCCCGTGGAACGTGCCCTGGGCGCGGTAAGGTCCGCCGCCTTACCCGACCGATCCGCCCCGAGGCAGGTGGGCGCCCCGCGCCCCGCCCCGCCCCGCCGCGGGTGGGCGCCCCGCGCCCCGCCCCGCCCCGCCCCGCCGCAGGGTGGGCAACCCCCGCGCCGCCCCGGCTCCGTTCCGGTGCGGCCCGCCCCGCGCCCGCCCTGCCCCGCCCGGTGCGCCTGCCCCCCTGGTGCGCCCGCACCGCGCCGCCCCGGCTCCGTTCCGCCGCGCCCCGACCCACGTCCCCCGCGCCGGTGCGCCCGCCCGGTGGCACCGCCACGGTGCGCCCGCCCCGCGCCGCCGGCCGCGCCCGCCCCGCCCCGCGCCCGCCCCGCCCCGGTGCGGCCCCGGCGCAGGGCCGCCCGCCGCCCGGCCCGCGCTTGGCCGTCCGCCCACGCCGGTGCCCCGGCCCGCCCGCGCGCCTACTCCCGTACGAGTGCGTCCCGCAGGTCCCCGCCCGCCTCGGCGACGATCTCCGCGACCGACTGCGGCGGCCGTACGGTGGCGAACCGCACCGAGCCGTCCGGCCGGGTCGTCCAGCCGTACACCCCCGGCCTGACCAGGGAGTTGTAGGCGTAGTGGTGGGCGAAGTAGTAGGCGCCGGTGTCCAGCGCCGCGACCACGTCGCCCGGCTCCAGGAGCGGCAGCGGCCGGGCGGCGGCCAGCAGGTCGCCCGCGAAGCAGGCGGGCCCGGCCACGTCCTGGTCGACGGCCGGCCCGCCCTTGGGCCGTCCCTCCGCGTCGTACACGGCGATGCGCAGCGGCCAGGAGCCGGGGGCGTAGACGGTGCGGGCGGCGACCTGGACGCCGGCGTGCGTGACGGCGATGGGCCGCGCGCCGGTCGTCTTGGTGTACTCCACGCGGGCGAGGACCGTGCCGTGCCTGGCCAGCAGCGACCGGCCGAACTCGGTGACCAGCCCGTACCGCCCGTCGAACAGGCCGGGCACCTCGGCGGCGAGCAGCCGCGCGTACGCCTCGTACGTGGGCGTCTCCTCGTCGGAGGCGAAGTTCACCGGGAGGCCGCCGCCGATGTCGACGGTGTCGACCTGGCGCCGCCCGGCCGCCGCGTTGATCTCCTCGGCCAGCTCGTACACGGCGCGCACCCCGGCCGCCATGCGCGCGAGGGGGACGCCCTGCGAACCGGAGTGGGTGTGCAGGCGGGTGAGCCAGGGGCGGTCCAGGAAGGCCCGGACGATCCACGCGCGGGCGCCGGGGTCCCGCAGGCCGACGCCGAACTTGGAGGTGTCGGTGGCGGTGGACATGGCGTCGATGGAGCCGCCGCCCACCTGGGCGTTGACCCGCAGGCCGAGCGGCGGCGGGGCGGCCGCGGCGGGGACGAGCGCGTCGAGGCGGGCCAGCTCCTGCGGGTTGTCGGCGTTGACGGCGATCCCCAGGGCGAGGGCCTCGCGCAGTTCGGCGGCGGTCTTGGCGGGGGAGTCGAGGACGGTCAGGTGGGGCGGGACACCGGCCGCGCTGGCGAGGGCCAGCTCGCCGGGGCTCGCGACCTCGGCGCCGAGGCCCTCCTCGTACAGCAGGCGCAGCACGGGGACGAGCGGGGACGCCTTCACGGCGAAGGCGTGCAGCACGGGCGCGTCGGTGACGGCGGCGAAGGCGGCGCGGAGGGCGGCGGCGGAGGCGCGGACGCCCTCGGTGTCGAGGAGGGCGGCCACGGGCCGGTCGGGGGAGAGCAGGGACTGGGACACGGCCGCGCGGACGGCCCGGTCGCGGCGGTGGGGTGCCGGGGCGGAAGCCATGTCCCCCAGCCAAACATCCCGCCGCGCGCCCGCGCACCTGTTGACTACAACTATTCACTCCAGCAGGATGTGAATAGCTGGTCTCACAGTAGTGGCCCGCGGCGCAGTGGCCGCGGGCCGGGCATCCGAGGAGGCACCCCCATGTCAGGACCCCGCCCCGTACGGGCCCCGCGCGGTACGGAACTGAGCGCCCTGGGATGGCAGCAGGAGGCAGCCCTGCGGATGCTGCAGAACAACCTGGACCCCGAGGTCGCCGAGCACCCCGACAAGCTCGTCGTCTACGGCGGCACCGGCAAGGCCGCCCGCGACTGGCGCTCCTTCGACGCCATGGTCCGCACCCTGCGCACCCTGAAGCAGGACGAGACGATGCTCGTCCAGTCCGGCCGCCCGGTCGGCGTGATGCAGACCCACGAGTGGGCCCCGCGCGTCCTGATCGCCAACTCCAACCTGGTCGGCGACTGGGCGAACTGGGAGGAGTTCCGCCGCCTGGAGGCCCTCGGCCTCACCATGTACGGGCAGATGACCGCCGGATCGTGGATCTACATCGGCACCCAGGGCATCCTCCAGGGCACCTACGAGACGTTCGCCGCCGTCGCCGCCAAGAAGTTCGGCGGCACGCTGGCCGGGACGATCACCCTCACCGCCGGCCTCGGCGGCATGGGCGGCGCCCAGCCGCTCGCCGTCACGATGAACGACGGCGTCGCCCTCTGCGTCGACTGCGACCCGCGCGCCATCGAGCGCCGCATCGAGCACCGCTACCTGGACGTGCGGGCCGACTCCCTCGACCACGCCCTGAAGCTCGCCACCGAGGCCCGCGACGCCCGCCGGCCCCTGTCCATCGGCGTCCTCGGCAACGCCGCCGAAGCGCTCCCGCGGCTCCTCGCGATGGGCGCGCCCATCGACATCGTCACCGACCAGACCTCCGCCCACGACCCGCTCGCCTACCTGCCGGTCGGCGTCGCGTTCGAGGACATGGCGGACGCGGCGGCCAAGGACCCGGCCGGCTTCACCACGCGCGCCCGCGAGTCGATGGCGCGGCACGTCGAGGCGATGGTCGGCTTCATGGACGCCGGCGCCGAGGTCTTCGACTACGGCAACTCCATCCGCGGCGAGGCGAAGCTCGCCGGGTACGACCGGGCCTTCGCCTTCCCCGGCTTCGTCCCCGCCTACATCCGCCCGCTGTTCTGCGAGGGCAAGGGCCCCTTCCGCTGGGCGGCCCTGTCCGGCGAGGCGTCCGACATCGCGAAGACCGACAAGGCGATCCTGGAGCTGTTCCCGGAGAACGAGTCGCTGGCCCGCTGGATCCGGATGGCCGGCGAGCGCGTCCACTTCCAGGGCCTGCCCGCCCGCATCTGCTGGCTCGGCTACGGCGAGCGCGACCGCGCCGGCGAGCGCTTCAACGACATGGTGGCCTCCGGCGAACTGGCCGCCCCGCTCGCCATCGGCCGCGACCACCTCGACTGCGGCTCCGTCGCCTCCCCGTACCGGGAGACCGAGGCCATGCTCGACGGCTCCGACGCCATCGCGGACTGGCCGCTGCTCAACGCCATGGTCAACGTCGCCTCCGGCGCCTCCTGGGTCTCCCTCCACCACGGCGGCGGCGTCGGCATGGGCCGCTCCCTCCACGCCGGCCAGGTCACCGTCGCCGACGGCACCCCGCTCGCCGGCGAGAAGATCCGCCGCGTCCTGACCAACGACCCCGGCATGGGCGTCATCCGGCACGTGGACGCCGGATACGACCGCGCCGACGAGGTCGCCGCCGAGCGGGGCGTCCGCGTCCCGATGCGGGAGGACGCGTGACCCCGTCGTCCGAGCGGCGGCAGCCGGTGCCCGGCCCGTCCTTCCCCACCATGTGGAAGGAGCTGGCCGGCATCGGCCGCGACCCCGCCTCCGGCGGCTACCGCCGCTACGCCTGGACGGGCGCCGACACCGAGTGCCGCGCCTGGTTCCGCGAGCAGGCCGAGTCGCGGGGGCTCGCCTACGAGACCGACCGCAACGGCAACCAGTGGGCCTGGCTCGGCGACCCGGACGGCACCGACGCCGTCGTCACCGGCTCCCACCTGGACTCCGTCCCGGACGGCGGCGCCTTCGACGGGCCGCTCGGCGTCGTGTCCTCCTTCGCCGCCGTCGACGAACTCCTCCGGCGGGGCGCCGCCCCCACCCGGCCGCTCGCCGTCGTCAACTTCGGCGACGAGGAGGGCGCCCGCTTCGGCCTCGCCTGCGTCGGCTCCCGCCTCTCGGCCGGGCAGCTCACCCGGGACGCCGCGTACGCGCTGCGCGACGGCGACGGCGTCGCCCTGCCGGACGCCATGGAGGCCGCCGGACACGACCCGTCCGCCATCGGCCCCGACCCCGGGCGCCTGGCCCGGATCGGCGCGTTCGTGGAGCTCCACGTCGAGCAGGGCCGCGCCCTCGACCTGACCGGCGACCCGGTCGGCGTCGCCTCCGCGATCTGGCCGCACGGCCGCTGGCGGTACGACTTCCGGGGCGAGGCCAACCACGCGGGCACCACCCGGCTCGCGGACCGCCGCGACCCGATGCTCCCCTACGCCGAGACCGTCCTCGCCGCCCGCCGCGCCGCGGAGCTGGCGGGCGCCGTCGCCACCTTCGGCAAGGTCGCCGTCGAACCGAACGGCGTCAACGCCATCCCGTCCCTCGTGCGCGGCTGGCTCGACTCGCGCGCCGCCGACCAGGCGACGCTCGACACCGTCACGGCCGCCGTGGAGGCCGCCGCGCGGGAGGCCGCCGACCGGCAGGGCGTCGACCTCGCCGTCGTACGCGAGTCGTTCACCCCGGTCGTCGAGTTCGCCCACGCCCTGCGCGACGAGCTCGGGCGGATCCTCGACCGGGGCGGCGAGCGCCCCGTCCCCGTCCTGGGCACGGGCGCCGGGCACGACGCGGGCATCCTCTCCGCCTCCGTGCCCACCGCGATGCTGTTCGTCCGCAACCCCACGGGCGTCTCGCACTCCCCGGCCGAGTCCGCCACCGAGGACGACTGCGTCGCGGGCGTGCGCGCCCTCGCCGACGTACTGGAGGGACTGGCATGCCGATGACCGCCGCCTACTGGCTGGAGCACGCCTGGCTGGACGGCGCCGTCGCCTCCGGCGTCGCCCTGGACACGGCGGACGGCCGGATCACCGCCGTCCGCCCCGGCACGCCCGCCCCGCCGCCCGGCGCGACCCCCCTGCGCGGGCTGACGCTCCCCGGCCTGGCCAACGCCCACAGCCACGCCTTCCACCGGGCCCTGCGCGGCCACGTCCAGGCCGAGCGGGGCACCTTCTGGACGTGGCGGGAGACGATGTACCAGGTCGCCTCCCGGCTCACCCCCGACACCTACCGCGCCCTGGCCACCGCCGTGTACGCGGAGATGGCCCTCGCCGGCATCACGGCCGTCGGCGAGTTCCACTACCTGCACCACGCCCCCGGCGGCGCCCCCTACGCCGATCCCAACGCCATGGGCGAGGCGCTGATCGCCGCCGCCGCCGACGCGGGCGTCCGCATCACCCTCCTCGACACCGCCTACCTCTCCTCCGGCTTCGGCGCGCCCCCCGAGGAGCACCAGCTCCGCTTCTCCGACGGCACCGCCGACGCCTGGGCCGAACGCGTCTCGGCGCTGAAGGACACCGCCGACTCCGCGGTCCGCGTCGGCGCGGCCGTCCACTCCGTGCGCGCCGTCCCCGCCGACCAGCTCGCCACCGTCGCCGCCTGGGCGCGCGACCGGGCGGCGCCCCTGCACGTCCACCTCTCCGAACAGCCCGCCGAGAACGAGGCGTGCCTCGCCGCCCACGGCCGCACCCCCGCCCGGCTCCTCGCCGACCACGGCGTCCTCGGCGCACGGACCACCGCCGTCCACGCCACCCACCTCACCGACGAGGACGTCGCCCTCCTCGGCGGCTCCGCCACCGGCACCTGCATGTGCCCCACCACGGAACGCGACCTCGCCGACGGCATCGGCCCCGCCGCGGCCCTCCAGCGGGCCGGCAGCCCCCTGTCCCTCGGCTCCGACAGCCACGCCGTGATCGACCTCCTGGAGGAGGCGCGCGCCATGGAGCTGGACGAGCGGCTGCGCACCCGCACCCGCGGCAACTGGACGGCCGCCGCGCTGCTGCGCGCGGCCACCGCCGACGGGCACGCCGCCCTGGGCAGGCCCGACGCGGGCCGGCTGGAGGCGGGCGCGCTCGCCGACTTCACGACGATCGCGCTCGACACCGTCAGGACGGCCGGACCGCCACCGCGTCTGGCAGCCGAGACGGCCGTATTCGCCGCGTCGGCCGCGGACGTGCGCCACACCGTCGTGGGCGGCCGCCATGTCGTACGGGACGGAGCCCACGCCCTCGTCCCCGACGTGCCGCGGGCGCTGCGGGACGCCGTCGCCGCCCTGCACGACTGACGACCCGCCCGAAGGAGAGCTCCCGCACCATGAACAGCGGCAACGACCCCGCGAACAGCGCCCCCGCGACCGCGGGCCCCGACACGACGAACAGCGCCGTCGCCCCGGCGGCCACCGCGGCCACGCTCATCACCAACATCGCCGGTCTGGTCACCAACGACCCCTCCCTCGGTGACGGATCCCCCCTCGGACTGATCCAGGACGCGGCGCTCGTCATCGAGGGCGACCGCGTCGTCTGGACCGGTGAATCCAGCAAAGCACCCGCCACTGACAACCGGGTCGACGCCGGCGGCCGGGCCGTGATCCCCGGCTTCGTCGACTCCCACTCCCACCTCGTCTTCGCCGGCGACCGCACCGCCGAGTTCAACGCCCGCATGTCCGGCCGGGCCTACGAGGCCGGCGGCATCCGCACGACCGTCGCCGCGACCCGCGCCGCCACCGACGCCGAACTGGAGGCGAACCTCACCCGCTACCTGCGCGAGGCGCTCCGCCAGGGCACCACCACCTTCGAGACCAAGTCCGGCTACGGGCTGACCGTCGAGGACGAGGCGCGGGCGCTGCGCATCGCCGCCCGGCACACCGAGGAGGTCACCTACCTCGGCGCGCACATCGTCTCCCCCGACTACGCGGACGACCCGGCCGCCTACGTGGACCTGGTCACCGGCCCGATGCTGGACGCCTGTGCGCCGCACGCCCGGTGGATCGACGTCTTCTGCGAGAAGGGCGCCTTCGACGGCGACCAGGCCCGCGCGATCCTCACCGCGGGCAAGGCCCGCGGACTGCTCCCGCGCGTCCACGCCAACCAGCTCTCGTACGGCCCCGGCGTGCGGCTCGCGGTGGAGCTGGACGCGGCCAGCGCCGACCACTGCACCCACCTGACGGACGCCGACGTGGACGCCCTGGCGAGCGGCTCGACCGTGGCGACGCTGCTGCCGGGCGCGGAGTTCTCCACGCGCGCGCGGTGGCCCGACGCGCGCCGCCTGCTGGACGCGGGCGTGACGGTGGCCCTGTCCACGGACTGCAACCCCGGCTCGTCGTTCACCTCGTCCATGCCCTTCTGCGTCGCCCTCGCGGTGCGGGACATGGGCATGACGCCCGACGAGGCGCTGTGGTCCGCCACGGCGGGCGGCGCGGCGGCCCTGCGCCGCACCGACGTCGGCCGCCTCACCCCCGGCGCCCGCGCCGACCTGGCCCTCCTGGACGCCCCGTCCCACGTCCACCTCGCCTACCGCCCCGGCGTCCCGCTCGTCGCCCGGGTCTGGCGCGGGGGCGTAGCGTCGGACGGGTGACCCCGCGCCTTCCGTACGTCCGCTTCCAGTCGCCCGCCCGGCACCCCGGGGCCACCACCCGGGGGTGTTCGCCCTGGCCAACGCACTGGCGAGGGAGGGACGGCGCTCCGTCGACGAGCACCTGCTCTGGCGCGCGTCGAACGACTGGTACGACGCGAACCACCCGAACCCGTCGGACACCGACCCCTCCGTCTACGACCCGGACGTGAACCCGGGAGCGGTGGCCTGGTTCAGGTCGCGACGGCGAGCCACCTCATCGCGCGCGTCGACGGCTGTCTGGCGCTCCTCGCGGCCCATGGCGTCCCCTGCGTACGCGTCGAGACGTCCGATCCGGGCCGCATCGTCTACGAGGACCGGTTCCAGGTCGTCGCGGTGCCGGCCGGACCGCCACCGGGGCGGGCGCGCGTGTGACGGGCATCACAGTGGGTCGCCGGTGAGATCCGGGGGCGGGCGGGGTCCCACCTCACGGCAGCGCACCACGGCGCGCCCCGGCAGGGAGGACCAGAACATGACCCAGCAGGCGAAGGGCCCCGCGAGCTACTTCCCGTCCATCGAGAAGAAGTACGGGCGGCCCGTCGCGGAGTGGAAGGAGCTCATCCGCACCTCCCCGCTCACCCGGCACATGGAGCTGGTCGCCTGGCTCAAGACCGAGCACGGCCTGGGCCACGGCCACGCCAACGCCCTCGTCGCCCACACCCTCGCCGAGCGCGCCTGAACCCGAGGGCCCGGCCCCGGTGCGGGGGCGGGCCCTCGGGCGAGGGGTGCGGGGCGCGCGGACGGCCCGCGCGGGGCGCGGGCGCACCGTGCCGGGGGCGTGCGCCGGGGTCACTCCTCCAGGGTGAGGCCCTTGCGCAGCTTCGCCAGCGTGCGGGACAGCAGGCGCGAGACGTGCATCTGCGAGATGTTCAGCTCCTCGCCGATCTGCGACTGGGTGAGCCCGGCCACGAAGCGGAGGGACAGGATCTCGCGGTCCCGCGCGGGGAGCGACGCGATGAGCGGCTTGAGGGACTCGATGTACTCGATGCCCTCCAGCCCGTGGTCCTCGTAGCCGATCCGGTCGGCGAGGGCGCCCTCGGTGTCGTCCTCCTCGGGCTGGGCGTCCAGGGAGCTGGCGGTGTAGGCGTTGCTCGCCGCCATGCCCTCGACGACCTCCTCCCGGCTGATGCCGAGCCGCTCGGCCAGCTCGGCGACGGTCGGGGAGCGGTCCAGCTCCTGGGCGAGCTCGTCACCGGCCTTCGCCAGTTCCAGCCGCAGCTCCTGGAGGCGCCGGGGAACGCGCACCGACCAGGACGTGTCGCGGAAGAAGCGCTTGATCTCGCCGATGATCGTCGGCATCGCGAAGGTCGGGAACTCGACCTCGCGGCTCAGCTCGAAGCGGTCGATCGCCTTGATCAGGCCGATGGTGCCGACCTGGATGATGTCCTCCATCGGCTCGCTGCGCGTGCGGAAGCGGGAGGCGGCGAACTTGACGAGGGCGAGGTTGAGCTCGACCAGGGTGTTGCGGACGTACGCGTGCTCCGGGGTGCCCTCGTCGAGGGTCTCCAGCCGGGCGAACAGCGTCTTGGAGAGCGCTCGCGCGTCGACGGCCTCCACCTGCGCGTAGGGCGGGATCTCGGGGAGGTCCGGAAGGTCCAGGGGGTCCGGGGAGCCGGACGGATCGATCGGGTGGAACGGTGTTGCCGACGCCGCGTCGCGGGTACGCGTCTCGTCGAGCCGGGGTGACATGGTCGTCCTCCATCGTTCTCGGCATATGGCCGCCGATGCCCATGCGTGGGATTGCGGTGTGCGGCGCCTCCAAAGCCGGCCGTGTCGGTGGGTTGCCCTACTAGCCCTATCGGGTCGGGCGGTGTCGGTGCAAGTGGCCGGTGTGATTGCCATTTTCCCCGTATATACCGTTTTCGGCGACCTCCGACTACCGGCGGAAAGCGATTCGTCGTAGGGTGCATCCGACCCAACGGCATCGGCGAAGAGGGACGGGAATGGGCCGCGAGACAGTCGGCAGCGCGAACCAGGGCCGGCTCCATGTCGGGGTCCGGACGGAAGGCGCCAGCGAGATCCTGACCCCGGCGGGTGAGCTCGATCACCACACGGCGGAGTTGTTGCGCGAACCGCTCGAGGCGGCGGTCGCCCGGGGCCGGACACGGCTCGTGGTCGACTGCTCGCAGCTCGAGTTCTGCGACTCGACCGGGCTGAACGTACTCCTCGGCGCACGGCTCAAGGCGGAGGAGTCCGGCGGGGTGGTCCACCTCGCCGCGATGCGCCCCGCCGTGGCGCGGGTCTTCGAGATCACCGGGGCGGGCGTGGTCTTCGAGATCCACGACTCCCTGGAGGCCGCCCTCGGCGGGTAGGCCGCCGGTGGCGGCACCCGCGGCGTGTGGACGCCGCGGTCCGGACGCGGGCGATCCGAGTGGTGTCGCCCGGGGACGGGCGGGCAGAAGAAGCCAGAAGGCTCCCGGAGCGGGTGGCCGGAGGGCCCGGCACTGCCAAGAAAGACGATGACGTACGTCGACGCAATGACGACCTGGTGAATCGGTGAGGTGACGCGCTGATGGGTGCCACCCGGCAGCAACCGCCGAGCGGCCTCGGCCCCGAGCCGGACCGCCCGGCCAGCCCCTCCGCGCGGCCCGTGGCACCCGACGGCGCGCCCGACGGGCGGGGGGCGCACCGCGAGACGCGCCGCCTCACGCTGAACGGCGCCAGCGGCATCGTCCCGCTCGCCCGCGACTTCACCCGGCAGGCGCTCTACGACTGGGGCTGGCTCCCCGCCGCCTCGGCCGACCGGCGCGCCGCCGCCGAGGACGTGCTGCTGGTCGTCTCCGAGCTGGTGACCAACGCCTGCCTGCACGCCGAGGGTCCCGAGGAGCTGCGGGTCACCCTGCACGACAAGGTGCTCCGCCTGGAGGTGGAGGACCGCGGCGCCGGAGAGCCCGCCCCCCGCACGCCCCACCGCGCCGGCCGCCCCGGCGGGCACGGCATGTTCATCGTGCAGCGGCTCTGCCTGGACTGGGGCGTCGCGAGGAACGCCGAGGCGCCGGGGAAGACCGTATGGGCGGAGCTGGCCGCGCCCGCGTAAGCGACCGACCGGAAACGGTGCGTATACGAAAGCTTACGAAAGGCCGTGTTCTGCGCGGCGCCCGCGTGGCGTAGTGTGCCCTCGCGTGAAGGAAATGTGTGAACCGCCGAACCGACCACGGCGGGGAGCACGGTTTTCCAGGCCTGGGGGGGCGTGCGAACTTTGGGTGACACCTCGATCCACGACGCTCGTACGACACGTCTGACATCCGATCGCGGCGCCGCCGGCCGGCGCCGCACCGCGGCGGGCCGCCGGGCCAAGCCGCGCTGGTACCTGCCGGCCGTCCTCGGCTCCGACGCCGCCGTGACCGCCGTCTCCGTCGCCCTGGTCCTCGACCGGGCCCAGCAGCCGCACCCGCTGCGCGCCGCCGCCGTCGCCACCGCCGCGTGGCTCGCCGTGCGGACGGCGCGCCACCGCTACCGCGCCGGCGAGCTCGGCGAGTCGCGCGGGGCGCTGCCCGTGCTGCACGACTGGCTCATCCTGGTGGCGGCGCTCGCCGTGCTGAGCGTCGCCACCGCCCGCACCCCGCAGCCGTACGCGGCCCTGGCGGCGCTCCTGCCCTCGCTGGTGGCGGCGGTCGTGTGCCGGCGACGGCTGCACCGCCACCTCACCGCCGCGCGGCGCGCCGCCGAGGCCGTCGACCGGGTCCTCGTCGTCGGCGAGCCCGGCGCCCTGGACGCGGCCGTGCGGCGGCTCGCCGCGCGCACCGACCACCCGTACGCGGTCGTCGGCACCGTCGCCGTCACCGACGGCCCCGACGCGGCCGGCGCACTGGCGGGCGGGGCGGCCGGCGCGGGGGTGCTCGACCCGCGGCCGGACGACCGCGCCGCGTGGCACCGCCTGGTGGACGCCGCCCGCCGCCACGGCGCCGAACTGGTCCTCGTCGCGCCCGGCTCCCGGCTCACCGGGGACCGGCTGCGGGAGCTGTGCTGGGCGCTGCACGACGCCGGACTGGACGTGGCGCTCACACCCGGCCTGGTGGAGACGTCCGTGAAGCGGCTGACGGTCGCCTCCGTCGCCGGGCTGACCGTGCTGCGCGTCGAGCCGCCGCTCGGCGGGGGCGCGCAGACCGCGCTGAAGACCGCCGTCGACCGCTGCGGCGCCGCCCTCGGGCTGCTGGCGCTGTCGCCGCTGCTGCTCCTGCTCGTCCTGCTGATACGGCTGGACTCGCCCGGCCCCGCGTTCTACCGGCAGGTGCGGGTCGGCCGCGACCGGGAGACGTTCACCATGTGGAAGTTCCGCAGCATGGTCACCGACGCCGACGTCCGCAAGGACGACCTGGCCGCGCGCAACGAGTGCGACGGACTGATGTTCAAGATGCGCCGCGACCCGCGCGTGACGCGGGTGGGCCGCTTCCTGCGCCGCACCTCCCTGGACGAGCTGCCGCAGCTCCTGAACGTCCTGCGGGGTGACATGTCCCTGGTGGGACCGCGCCCGCCGCTGCCCGAGGAGGTCGCGGCGTACGACGCGACGGCGCTGCGCCGGCTGCGGGTGAAGCCCGGCATGACGGGGCTGTGGCAGGTGAGCGGCCGGTCCGACCTGTCCTGGGACGAAACGATCCAGCTGGACCTGCACTACGTCGACAACTGGTCGTTCAGCAGCGACCTGGACGTGATGAGCCGCACGCTCCGGGCCGTGGTCGACGGCCGCGGAGCGTACTGATGGCGCCCCCGTCAGGCGGGCGGGCCGCCGGCGCGGCCGCGGCCCCCTGCGGCGCCCTGGGCCAGCCACCACGCGTACGTGGCGGCGATGCCCTCCCGCAGCGGGACGCGGGGTGCCCAGCCCAACTCCGTCAGCCGCGAGGCGTCCAGCAGCTTGCGGGGCGTGCCGTCCGGCCTGGTGGTGTCCCAGGCGATCCGGCCGGTGAACCCGGTGACGTCCGCGACCGTCTCGGCCAGCTCCCGGATGGTCAGGTCCCGCCCGCAGCCGACGTTGACCGGCGCGTCCCCGTCGTAGCCGGCGAGCAGCGTCACGCAGGCGTCCGCCAGGTCGTCGACGTGCAGGAACTCCCGGCGCGGGGTGCCCGAGCCCCACAGGGTCACCTCGTCGGCGCCGGCCTCGCGCGCCTCGTGGAAGCGGCGCACCAGGGCGGGCAGGACGTGCGAGGTCTCCAGGTCGAAGTTGTCGCCCGGCCCGTAGAGGTTCGTCGGCATCGCCGAGATGTACGCCGCGCCGAACTGCCGCCGGTAGGACTGGACCTGGCAGATCCCGGCGATCTTCGCCAGGGCGTACGGCTCGTTCGTGGGCTCCAGCGGGCCGGTCAGCAGCGCGTCCTCGCGGATGGGCTGCGGGGCGTGCTTGGGGTAGATGCACGACGAGCCGAGGAACAGCAGCCGCGGCACACCGGCCGCGTGGGCGCCCGCGATGACGCTGAGCTGGATGCGCAGGTTGTCCTCCAGGAACGGCACGGGCTGCGTGCTGTTCGCGAGGATGCCGCCGACCTTGGCGGCCGCCAGGACCACGGCGTCAGGCCGTACGCCCGCGAGGAACGCGCCGGTGGCGGCGGCGTCCCGCAGGTCGAGCGAGGCGCGGTCGCGGGTGATCACCTCGTGGCCGTCGGCGGTCAGCCGGCGGACCATCGCGGACCCCACGAGGCCGCGGTGGCCCGCGACGAATATCCGGGCCGCGGACGGCAGGTACGACGACGGGGCGGGGGGCGGCACGGCCGCCTGCGAGTCGGTCATGAGCCGGATCATGCCAGGATCGGCGGCGCGACCCGTGCCCGTCGCCCGCATCGGCCGGGACAGGACAAGAGCGGAACGGGGACGGAGCCGGCGCCCGGCTCCTCCGGGAGGGGAAGCCACGCATGAGCAAGACCGCACTGATCACGGGGGTCACCGGGCAGGACGGCTCGTACCTGTCCGAGCTGCTGCTGTCGAAGGGGTACACGGTGCACGGGCTCGTGCGCCGCTCGTCCAGCTTCAACACGGAGCGGATCGACCACATCTACCAGGGCCCGCAGGAGTCCGGCCGGTCCTTCCTGCTCCACCACGCCGACCTGACCGACGGGGTGGCGCTGGTGAACCTGCTGCGCGGGATACGGCCCGACGAGGTGTACAACCTGGGCGCCCAGTCCCATGTGCGGGTCTCCTTCGACGCGCCGCTCTACACCGGTGACGCCACCGGCCTCGGCGCGCTGCGGCTGCTGGAGGCGGTCCGCGCGTCCGGCATCGACACCCGCGTCTACCAGGCGTCGTCGTCGGAGATGTTCGGCGCGACCCCGCCCCCGCAGAACGAGCGGACCCCGTTCCACCCGCGCAGCCCGTACGGCGTCGCCAAGGTGTACGGCTACTGGGCGACGGTCAACTACCGCGAGGCGTACGGGATGTACGCCGTCAACGGCATCCTGTTCAACCACGAGTCGCCGCGCCGCGGCGAGACCTTCGTGACCCGCAAGATCACCCGGGCGGTCGCCCGGATCAAGGCGGGCCTCCAGAGCGAGCTGTACCTCGGCAACCTCGACGCGGTCCGCGACTGGGGGTACGCCCCCGAGTACGTCGACGCCATGTGGCGGATGCTCCAGCGCGACGAGCCCACCGACTACGTCGTCGCCACGGGCGTCCCGGCGACCGTGCGGCAGTTCCTGGAGACGGCGTTCGGCCACGCGGACCTCGACTGGCGGGAGTACGTCCGCCACGACGCCAAGTACGAGCGGCCCAGCGAGGTGGACGCCCTGATCGGCGACGCCAGCAAGGCGGAGGAACTGCTCGGCTGGAAGCCGGAGGTGCGGGTGGACGAGCTGGCCCGGATCATGGTCGACGCCGACATCCGCCGCGTCCAGGACGAACTGGCCGGGGCCACCGTGCGCGTGGACCGCTGACGTCCGCGCGGCCCGGCCCCGGCCGACGGCGCCCGCCCGGGGCGTCCCGCGCCGCGCGCGCGGGTCGCCGCCGGGGGCCCGGCCGGCGCGTGCGCCGCCGCCGTGCGCGCGGAGCGTCTCACCGCGCGCACCGGCCCGGCCACTGGCCGGGATTTTCCCCGGAGTTGGCCAGAAATGAGACAAGAGCCGCTACTCTTCGGCTCATTCACACTTTTGGGCGTGTCACCAGGCGCCCGTAGCCGCGCCGACCAGCGCTCACGGCGTCAAGACGTCCGTCTTGGGGGGTACATGAAGAGATCCAGAGGGCTGTCCGCCGCCCTCGCCCTGACCCTGGCGGCCGGCCTCGGGGCGGTCGCCGCCCCGCAGGCCGCCGCGCTCACACCGCCCGTCGCCTTCACCGCCGACAACCTGCCCACCTGGCAGACCAACGGCATCGTCTGGGCGATGGCCCAGGCCGACGGCGTGGTCTTCGCGGGCGGCACGTTCTCCGCCGTACGGCCGCCCGAGGGCGGCTCCGGGACCGAGCAGCAGGCGCTCAACTTCGTCGCGCTGGACGCGGCGACCGGCGCGCCCACCGACTGCCGGCTGTCCTTCACGGTCTCGTCCGGCACCGCCACCGTGCGGGCCCTCGCGGTCTCGCCGGACCGGCGGACCCTGTACGCGGGCGGCTACTTCGGCGCCGTCAACGGCAAGCCCGTCTCCAGCGCCGCCGCCATCGACATCGCCACCTGCACCCCGAAGGACGGCTTCCACGCGGCCTTCCCGGCCACCGTGCGGGCGCTCGCCGTCACCGACGACACGGTGTACGCGGGCGGCGACTTCGGCACGGTCAACGGCCAGACCCGGCAGCGGTACGCCGCCGTCGACGCCACGACGGGCGCCCTGCGGCCGTTCCGCACGGACGTCGACGAGCCGGGCCGCGCCATCGAGATCAGCCCCGACGGGCGGCACGCCCTGATCGGCGGCGACTTCTTCACCGTCAACGGCGCCTCCTCGCACGCCCTCGCCGTGGTCGACGCGACGACCGGGGCGAACGTCAGGACGTACCCGAACTTCATCATGAACAGCTCGGTCGTCAAGGACATCGACACCGACGCGACCGGCTTCTACACGGCCAACGAGGGCACCGGCGGCTTCGACGGCCGGATCGCCCTGGAGCTGAGCACGCTCGACGAGCGCTGGCGGGACACCTGCCTGGGCGCGACGCAGGCCGTCGAGTCGCACAAGGGCGTGCTGTACAGCGCCTCGCACGCGCACGACTGCGGGCTCGTCGGCGAGTTCCCCGACGGCCGCCGCTACCACTTCCTGGCCCAGCCCACCACGTCCGTCGGCAAGCTGGGCTGGTTCCCGGACACCAACGACGGCATCGGCGAGGGCATCGGCCCGCGCGTGATGACGATCGCCGCCAAGGACGGCGTCGAGTACCTGTGGTCCGGCGGCGAGTTCACCACCGTCAACGGCGCCCCCGCCCAGGGCCTCACCCGCTTCGCCTCCACCGGCGACACCGGCCGGCCCACCGTGCCGGTCGCCAGCGCGGCGAGCGTGAAGCCGGGCGAGATCCACGTCCGCTGGCGCACCAGCCTCGACCTGGACGACAGCCGCCTCACCTACCGCGTGTACCGGGACGGCGCCGCCGCCCCGATCGCCACCGTCACCGCCGACTCGCTGCCCTGGCACCGGCCCCAGGCGTCCTTCACCGACAAGGGCCTGAGCCCCGGCAGCACCCACACCTACCGGATCACCGCCACGGACGGCGCCGGCAACGTCAGCGGCCTGTCCGCCACGGTCAGCGCCACGGCCGCGGTCTCCGCCCAGCCGTACGCCTCCCAGGTCGTCGCCGACGGCGCCACGCTGTACTGGCGCTACGACGACACGGTCACCCCGTACACCGCGGACACCTCCAACGGCGACACCAGCGGCCTCCAGTCGGGCGCGCCCGCCCAGGGCCAGCCGGGCGCCGTCGCGGACGGCAGCTCGTCGTTCGGCTTCGACGGCACGGACGCCAAGGTGTACAGCGACCGGCGGGTCACCGTCGGCGACGCGTACACGATCGAGACGTGGTTCAAGACGACCACCAGCCGCGGCGGCAAGCTCATCGGCTTCGGCAACAACACCACGCGCAACAGCGGCCGCTACGACAAGCACATCTACATGAACAACTGGGGCCAGCTGTACTTCGGCGCCTACGACGGCGGGACCCGCTACCTCAACACGCTGACCAGGTACAACGACGGCAAGTGGCACCACGTCGTCGGTACGCAGGGCCCCTCCGGGATGACCCTGTACGTGGACGGCAAGCGCGTCGGCGGCAACTCCTACTCCGGGCACGAGCGGTACGCCGGGTACTGGCACATCGGCGGCGACGCCGTCGGCAACTGGCCGTCCCGCCCGTCGAGCAACTACTTCGCCGGGCAGCTCGACGAGACCGCCGTCTACCCGACCGCGCTCACCGCCACCCAGGTCGCGAACCACTACGCCCGCGCCTCCCAGCAGGGCGACACGGTCACCACCGTCACCCCGGCCGCCGACACGTACGTCAACGGCGCCTCGACCGGCACCAACTACGGCACGGGCACCTCCCTGGCCGTGCGCGGCAGCGCCGCCTACGAGACGTACCTGCGCTTCACGCTGCCCGCCGCGCCCGCCGGGACCCGGCTGAGCGGCGCCGCGCTGGAGGTCCGCACCGACTCCTCGTCCACCGCCGGGTCCACCGACCCGGTGCTGGTCCGGCCGATCACCGGCGCCTGGACGGAGACCGGGGTCACGTACGCGACGAAGCCGGCGCTCGGCAGCGGCGTCGTGGGCACGCTCACCCCGCCGGCCGGCCCGAGCTCCGGGGCGTCCGTCCAGCTCGACCGGACCGCCGTCGCCGCCGCGCTGGGCGGCGACTACGACCTGGCGCTCACCGGCGAGGGCACCGACGCCCTGTGGCTGTGGTCCAGGGAGGCCCCCGCCTCGGGCGGCACCCCGAAGCTGGTCCTCACCTTCTCGCCGCTGTAGCGGGCACCGCGAGGGGGCGGTGCCCGCCCGGGCGCCGCCCCCTCGCCGTACCGACCGATCAGGAGCCTCCCCATGCGCACCCCCCTCCGCCGCTCCGCCGCCTCGCTGGTGCTGGCGGCGGCCCTCGCCGCGGGCTGCTCGTCCGGCGGCGGGAGCGGCCGCACGGAGGCGGCGCCGACCGCCTCGGCGCCGTCCCTCTCGGCGGCCGAACGCGTCGCGGGCGAGCAGGACGGCACCGCCCCCACCGGCGGGCCCACCGCCTCCGCCCCGGCCCGGCCCACCGCGTCCGGCGCCCCCGACGGACCCGTGCACGGCCCGTCCGCCCCGGCCGGGCCCGTCCGCCCCGACGCGGCGCTCACCCCCGCCACCGGCACCTTCACCCCGCAGGAGAAGAAGTACCTCAGCGGCCGGGTGCCGGTGGCCGCCGACCCCGCCGCCGTCCTCGACATCGGCAGGGAGACCTGCCAGCGGCTCTCCCGCACCGCCCGGCACGACAAGGACGCCGCCGCGGCGGCCGTCGTCGCCGGGGACGTGCGCGACGCCGCCGACGCGGTCGCCCACCTCTGCCCCGACCAGCGGCCCGTCCTCGACGCGGCCCGCGGCGGCTACCCCGACGGCACCCACGCCTCTCCGGCCGCCGGCCGCTACCGGAGCGTGTCGGCGGGCCCGGACTGCACCTGGCAGATCACCGACGCGCGGGGCACCCAGCTCGCGGCCGGCCCCGCGCCGGGCGCCACCGCCCCGCACACCCTGACCGTCCCGGCCGGCGCGGCCGGCCTCCAGTCCACCGGCTGCTACGCCTGGCTGCGCGCCTGACGGGTACGTCCTGGCCCGCGTCGGCCGGTCACGCGCCTGACGGGTACGTCCGGGCCCTCGCCGGGCCACGCGCCTGACGGGTCGCGCCCCGGCCCGCGTCGGCCGCCCGCAGGGCACGGCGGTCCCCTCGCGGGGCCGCCGGGTCACGGCCGCTGCGCCCGGCCGCCCGCCCCCCGGGCCACCGCGCGGCCGTACACGGCCAGCAGTCCGTCCACCACGGCGTCCATCGAGAAGGCCGACCCGGCCAGGGCGTGCGCCGCCGCCGACGCCTTGACGGCCGCCTCCGGCTCCAGCAGCTCCAGCACAGCGCCCGCGAGGCCCGACGCGTCGGCCACGACCCGGCCCGCGCCCGCCTCCCGGACCGCCGACGCCAGCCCGTTGGACCCGGTCACCACGGCCGGGGTGCCCACGGACAGCGACTCCAGCACCGACATCGGGAACGGCTCGTCCACCGACGGCAGCACGTACACGTGCGCCCGGCGCAGCTCGTCCAGCACCTGAGCCGAGCCGAGCGCGCCCACGCACACCACCCGCTCGCGCAGCCCCAGCCGGTCGATCAGCGCCCGCACGGCGGGCAGTTCCCCCTCGTCGGGCCCGGCCACCACGAAGCGGGCGTCCGGGTGGCGCCGCAGCACCTCCGGCGCGGCGGCCACGAAGTCGCACGGCCGCTTCCGGGCCTGCAGCCGCGCCGCGTACAGGATCCTGGGCGGGCCCTCGGGCGCCGGCCGGGCCTCCTGCCGGGGCACGCCGTTGACCAGCCGTACCGCGTTCGGCAGGGGCGAGCCGAGGACCGCGTCCAGGCCGCGCCGCTCGTGCGCCGTCAGGTGCAGCACCGCGTCCGCGCCGCGCAGCACCCGCCGTACGGCCAGGGCGTCGAGGACCCTGGCGAGGAACCGGTCGCTGGGGTCGACCATGCCGTGGGTCTGGAGCACCAGCGGGACGCCCGCGCGCAGCGCCGCCAGCGCCACGGGCAGGGTCACCAGGTCGCGCGCGAGGTGCACGTGGACGAGGTCGGCGCCGCGCACCAGCCGCCCCGCGCGGGCCAGCAGCGCCGGCGAGGTGATGCCGCTGAAGCCGAGCGGCAGCAGCCGCCGCGCCGGGTACAGCCGGGCGGGCACCCCCTCCACCTCGGTGGGCGGCACCGGCCCGAACCCGTCGGCCAGGGCCAGCAGCCGCGGGTGGTGGCCCCGCTCGCGCAGCCCGTGCGCCAGGTTCAGCGCGACCCGTACGGGGCCGCCGAACGCGCCGGTGGGGGAGTGCAGGGTGACGGCGTGCAGGACGCGCGGGAAGGCGGCGGTCACGTGGGCTCCTCGACGGGGCGGCGGGTGCCGTCGGCGGTGTGCAGGGTCAGCGCGGGGAGGTCGCGGTGGAGGACGGCGCCTGCGCCGACGACGGCGTGGCGGCCGACGCGGGTGCCGGCGAGGACGGTGGCGCGCGCGGCGACCCAGGCGCCGTCCTCGACGTGGATGGGCGCGTTGCGGTAGCGGAAGTCGGCGGCGCGGTGGTCGTGGCCGCCCGCGCACAGCAGCGCCTCCTGCGAGACGCAGACGTGCGCCCCGAGGGTGATGGGCTCCAGGTTGAGCAGCCAGGCGCCCTCGCCGATCCAGGTGTGGTCGCCGACGGTCAGCTTCCACGGCCACAGCACGCGCACCCGGTGGCGGATGAGGACGTTCTCGCCGATCGTCGCGCCGAAGGCGCGCAGCAGGGCGACCCGCAGCCGGGCCGGGCACCACCAGGTGCTGAAGACCAGGTTCATGACGGCGAACCACAGGGCCTGGGTCAGTCGGCCCCGGCCCTTGTCGTACCCGGCCAGCGTGAACGCGGACAGGTCGCGCATGGCGTCGGACTCCCCCCTGTGACCCCCCGATGCGGAATGACGGTCACATTAACCGCTGTTCGCGCCGGAGGGGGCGGGATGGAGGGACCCGCTCGTTAGACTGCGCGGGGCGCGGGGCGCGGGGCGCGAGGCGGGCGGCCAGGGCCGGGACGGCCTCGCACACGGCGACGGGGCCTCGCACACGGCGACACGGCCTCGCACACGGCGACGGGGGGTACGGAGTGACGGTCGGCACGACACCCCGCCCCGCTCCCGGCACCCCGCCGTACGGCCCGCCCGGCACACCCCCGCCCGCCGGCGGCCCGCCCGGCGACGGACCGCCGTACGGCGACGGCCCACCCGAGGGCGGCCCGCCGGGCGAAGGCACCCCGCCCGCCGGTGGCCCGCCCGCCGGCGGCCCCCCGCCCGGCGAGGACCCCCCGCCCGGCGGCGGCGAGCCGGACGGGGGCGGCCCGCCCGGTGGCGGCCCACCCGAGGGCGGTGCCCCCGACCGCCGGGCCCCCCGCCCCGTGCCGCTGCCGCCGCCGTTCCGGCCGCGCACCCTGCTGTCGCGGGCGCTGTCCGTACCGCTCGTCCTCGGCCTCTCCTGCTTCCTGCCGCTGATCGTGGTCTCGCAGTCCGGCGAGGGCCCGCGCGACGCGGCGTTCTGGCTCCAGGTGGTCCTCACCGTCTACTGCGGGGTGCGGCTCTCGGCGATGGTGCTGACCTCGCGCCGCAAGCTGCTCCAGGCGACCTTCTGGATGTTCTGCTACATGGCGATGGGCGTCGCCCCGCTGGCGCAGTCCGTCCTCGGGCGCGTCCCCACGCCGGTCGTCGGCCCCCGCGAGGACCTGGTGCAGGCGGTGTCGCTGGTCCTGCTCGGCTGCTTCGCCTTCGACGTGGGCGCCCTCCTCGCCCGGTACCGCACGCCCCGCCACCGGGAGCGGGGCGCGGACGGGCGGGGCGCCGACCCGGACGGCCGGCCGGTGCTCATCCACCGCAGGCGCCTGATGCTGCTGGTCCTCGCGGCGTTCGCGTGCGGCGGGCTGCTCATCGTGAAACTGGGCGGCCCGGCCGTCTTCTTCAGCAGCCGCCAGGAGATCATCGCCAGCATCGAGGACGCGGGCGTCTCCGGCGACGGCTCCCAGGCCGGGCAGGCGTTCCTGCGCGGCTTCGGCACGGTGCCGCCGCTCATCGCGCTGCTCGTGTACACCCGCTGGCTGATCACGTCCCGGCGGGCCCGCCGCACCTGGTCGGTGGTGACCGTGTTCGGCGCGCTCGCCGTGCTGAACGTGGTCGTCAACAACCCGATCTCGAACCCGCGCTACTGGTTCCTCACGGTGCTGTTCGCCCTGCTGTTCACCGCGTTCCCGGTGAGCGCCGCCATGTACCGGGCGTCGCTGAGCCTCGGGGTGGTCGTGGCGCTGCTCGTCTTCCCGTTCGCCGACCGCTTCCGGTACGACGAGAACAACGCGCGGCAGATCGAGACCACGTCGTTCCTGGAGCCGCTGGCGCTGAAGGACTACGACCAGGTCGGCATGTTCGCCAACACGATCACGTACGTGGAGTCCGGCCAGGGCCACACGTACGGCCGCCAGCTCGCCGGTTCGCTGCTGTTCGCCGTGCCCCGCTCGGTGTGGGCGGACAAGCCGTCCGACACGGGGGTGATGGTCGGCGAGTGGATGGGCGCGGTCAACACCAACCTGTCGTCCCCGGTGTGGGCCGAGCTGTGGATCGACTTCGGGCCGGTCGGCATGACGGGCGGCATGGCCGCCGTGGGGTACGCCGCCGCGCGCGTCGACCGGCGCGTGGCCCGCCGGGCCGTGCGCGGCTCGCCGACGGGGAGCCTGCTGCTGATCACGGCGCCGCTGGTGGCGGGGTACTCGTTCATCCTCGTACGGGGGCCGCTGCTCCAGGCCACGGGGAAGGTCGCCATCGCCGCGCTGTGCCTGGCGCTCATCGCCACCTACCGCACCGACGGGGGCGCCCGCCTCGACCGCTCCCCGTCCCGCCCGCGCTGACCGGCGCCCGCCGTCACGCCCTCGCGACGGCGGCCCGTGCGGCGTCCGCCCGGCGCCGCGTCACGCCCTCGCGACGGCGGCGGCCTCCGGGGCGTCCGCCCGGCGCCGTACGCGCGCCACCCGCACCCACGCGGCCAGCGCCTTCGCCCCCGACCCCGCCGCCAGCCCCCACGCCGCGCCCGCCGCGCCGCCCGCCGCGAACCCCGCGTACAGCAGCGCCACCGACAGCAGCGAGAAGACCACCTGCACCGGCAGCGTCTCGCGCGGGCTCAGCACCCGCAGCGTCAGCAGGGCGCTCACACCGAGACCCATCAGCGTGTACTGCGCCGCCGACGCGGGCAGCAGCGCCGCGACGGCCGGCCACGACTCGCCCAGCACGCGGCCGCCCCAGCCGTCCGGCAGCAGCCACCACACCCCGCCCCACGCCGCGCCCGTCGCGGCCAGCGCGCAGCCCAGCAGCAGCGTCACCCGCACCACGGAGCGCCCGCCGCCCAGGCGGTTCAGCAGCGGCGGCCCGAAGCCGTTCGCGGCCCCGAAGAAGACGTTGAGCGGCCCGAACAGCGCCGACGCGCCGCGCAGCGCGCCCACCGCCAGCGGGCTGCCCACCAGCCCGAGGCACAGCACGGCGACCTGCCCCGCGCCGTTGCCCACCGCGTACTCCACGACGAACCGCCGCCCCAGGTGCCCCGGCCGCAGATACCGCAGCGGCTCGCCCCGCGCCCCGGCCAGCGGGCGCCGCAGCAGCAGCCCGGCCACCGCGAGCCCCGGCAGCGCCGCCAGCCCCCACACGAGCACCAGCCGCGCCGGCGACGCCCCGGCGGGCTGCGCCGCCAGCACCGCCACCGTCGCCGCGAGCCGCAGTCCGTCGGCGGCGAGCGCGTGGTGCGGGCGGCCCAGCAGCGAGAAGCAGTACCGCGCCGCGTCCTGGAGCAGCACCACCGGCAGCACCGCGCCGAGCGCCACCAGGGCCCGCCCGCCCGGCGGCAGCACGGCCCCGGCCGCGGCGAGCACCGCGCCGGTCGCGAGCGCCCCGGCGGCGGTGAAGCCCAGCGCCGAACGGCAGGCCGCCGCCACGGTGTCCGCGCCGCCGCGCACCAGCACCAGCGCCTGCCCGACGTACGCCATGAACAGGCCCAGCGCCACGGTGAACACCAGGTACACCATGGAGAACTCGGCGAACCCGGCCGCCGTCGACAGCCGCGCGGCCAGCACCAGCACCAGGATGTTGGTCAGCCCGGCGGCGCCCTGGTCGAGCACGGCGGCCACGGCGGCCGTCCGGCCCCGCAGCGCCCCGCCGGGCCGGACGGCCCCGCCGCCACCCGGCGCGGGCCCGCCCCCGGTCACGGCCGCTCGGCGGGCGGGTCGATCGCGCGCAGGGCCATGGTGGTGGACGGGTCCTCGTGCGCCCCGGTGTCCGCCGCGTGGGCCTGCGCCGCGCCCGGCCAGTCGTCACCCGCCCGGCCCGCGCCCGGCCGGTCGTCAGGGCCACCGGACCGGCCGCCACCCGTGCGCGCGCCCGGCCCGGCGGCCCGGCCGCCACCTCCGGCCCGGCCGCCGCCGGCGCCACCGCCCGCGCCCGGAGCGGGCCGGGGGACCGGGCCGCGCGGCCGGCCCTGCGCCGCGTGCGCGCCCTGCACGCCCCGCGCCGCGTGCGGGCCCGGCGCACCGGGCGAACCGTGCGCACCCCGCCCCGCGTGCCCACCCGGCGCACCCGGCGCACCCGGCGCACCCGGCGTACCGGGAGTGCCCCGCGGGCTGCGCGCCCCGGCCGCGTTCCCGGCCTTCTTCCGGCCGCCCCGACCCGTCCTGCCGCTGTGCTGGCCCCGGTGCATGACGGTGCCGAGCACCGTGCCGCCCGCGCCCGTTATCAGGTCCCTCAGCCGCGCGAGCTGCGACCGGTGCACCCCGCGCGGGTCGCACACGACCAGCACCCCGTCCACCCGGTCCACCAGTGCCAGCGCGTCGGCGTACGCGAAGACCGGCGGGGTCAGCACGATCACCGTCACGTTCGGGTCGTCGGCCTCCTCCACCAGCCGGGACATCTCCGGCGACGTCAGCGCCCGCGCCACGTTCCGCACCCGGGCGCCCGGCACCAGGTCGAAGCCGCCCGACTCCCCGGCGTCCACGACGAGGCGCCGCCCGCCCGGCCAGTCCTCGCCCTCGCCGTCGCCCGGCCACGCGGTGCGGCCGACCTCGCGCGCCCGCAGCTGGCCCTCCAGCGACGGCTGCCGCAGCTCGGCCTCGACGATCAGCACCCGCTTGCCGGTCTCCGCGAAGGAGGCCGCCAGGTTGACCGCCACCGCCGCGGCCGTGCGGCTGGAGCCGCGGGGCGCCGCCACCAGCAGGCGCCGCCGGCCCGCGAAGCGCTGGTCGTACGCCAGCCGGTAGGCGATCGACCGGTACTCCTCCGCCAGCGGCGAGTCCTCGCGGTCCTCCGTCAGCAGCGGGTCCGTGTCACGGGTGCGGGGCAGGGAGCCCAGCACCGGCGCGCGCAGCGCCCGCGCGACGTCGCCCTCCGAGCGGGCGGCCGGGTCGAACACCAGCCGCACCCAGGCCATCAGCAGCCCGAGGGCGATGCCGACCGCGCCGCCGAGGCCCAGGGAGAGCGCCCAGCCGGGGCCGTCCGACGAGGTGGGCGGCGTCGCCGTCCTGATCACCTTGCCGGGGCTGATGTCGAGGGCCTTCAGCTTGCTGATGCGGTTGCTCAGCTCGGTGATCCGGCCGAGCAGGTTCGCCTTGACCGCGTAGTCTCCCTCCGCCTCGGGGCCGGTCCTGCCGTCGAGTTCCTCCGCCAGCTCGTCGTGCTGCCGGGCGATCGGGGCGAGCTGCGCCTGGAGCCCCTTGATCATGGTGTCGCGGGTCTGCGCGGTCTGCTCCCTGCGGTCCGCCAGGTACGCCGAGACCATCGCGTTCGCCCGGCGCGCCGACAGGCCGGGGTCGGCGGTGGTGTAACTGAACCGCAGGACCTGCGACTTGGGCGGGTTGGTGACCTGGAGCCCGGCGACGAGGTCCGCCGGGTCGCCGGGGAAGTCCAGTTCCGCGGCGGCGCGTTCGGCGGTGCGGCGGCTGGTGGCGGCCTGCCGCTCGGTGTTCATGTCGAGGGTCTTCTCGATGGCGACGGACGGGTTGAAGGGGTCCTCCATCGGCACGCGCAGCACCACGTCGCTCGTCGCCACGTACGTGTCGGAGGTGCTGTACCCGAGCCAGGCGCCGCCCAGCAGCCCGAGCAGCACCCCGCCCGCGATCAGCCGCGGGTAGCGCAGCAGCTGCCGGAACTGGTCCCGCAGCAGGTCCGGTTCGTCGTCCACCAGGATGGGCGGCGCCGCCGCCTGCCCGCCGTTCACCTGCGTCACCTCTCCGCTCCTTCCACCCCGGCGCGCCCCGCGCGCCCCCCGCCGGCCCCATCGGACGCCGCCCCACCGGTACCGGCCCCACCGGTACCGGCCCCACCGGTACCGGCCCCGCCAGGAGCCGCCCCGCCGGGAGCCGCCCCACCGGACGCCGCCCCATCGGACGCCGCCCCGCCAGGAGCCGCCCCGCCAGGAGCCGCCCCACCGGACGCCGCCCCATCGGACGCCGCCCCGCCGGGAGCCGCCCCATCGGGAGCCGCCCCGCCGGGCCCACCCTCGCCGCCCCCGGTCACACCGGTACGGGCGGTCCCGACCCGGACCCCGTCCAGGACCCCGTCCAGGACCCCGCCCAGGACCTCCTCCAGCAGCGCGTCGTACCGGGCGAGGCCCGCCGCGCGGCTCAGGTGCGCCGCCACGTGCCGGGGGCCCGCGGCGCCCAGCGCGTCCGCGGCCCCGGGGTCGGCGGCCAGCCCCCGTACGGCCGCCAGCAGCGCGGCCGGGTCCTCGGGCGGCACCAGCACCCCGGCGCCCGAGCGGCGCACCTCCTCGGCGGTGCCGCCGCCGTCGGCGACCGAGGCGACGACGGGCCGCCCGGCCGCGAAGTACGAGGTCAGCTTGGACGGCACGCTCATGTCGAGCACCGAGGCCCGCTGCGTCACCGCCAGCACGTCGGCGGCGGCCAGCACCTCGGGGAAGTCCGCGTCGGCCGCGGGCGGCAGGAACTCCAGGTTCGGCACGTCCGCGGCGAGCCGCCCCAGCGCCTCCCGCTGGTTGCCGTCGCCCATCAGCACCACCCGCAGCGCCGGGTCGAGCCGCGCGGCGCCGACCAGCACCTCCAGGCCCTGCTTGAGGCCCATGTTCCCCGAGTGCAGCACCACCGTGTCGGCGGGCGCCCAGCCGAGCCGGCGCCGCGTCTCCTCGCGCGGTCGCGAAGGCGCCGCCACATGCGACCAGTTGGGCACCACGCGGATGCTTCCGGGCGCCACGCCCAGCGCGGTCACCCGCGCGGTGAAGGTCTCGTGGATCACGCCGACCAGCGCGGCCCGCCGCAGGACGTACGCCTCCACGCGCGAGGCCGCGGCCGCCGCCCGGTCACCGCCCTCGATGCCGCTCTGCGCCGCGGCGGCGCCCATCAGGTCCTGCACGACCGGGACGAAGGGCACCCGCCAGCGCGCCGCGAGCCGCGCGGCCACCACGCCCCCGGCCAGGCTCGGCAGTTGGGCCACCACCGCGTCGGGCCGGGCCATCCGGGGCGGCGCGGCGAGCTGGTGGGCGAGGACCGAGCCCTCGAACAGCGCGCGCCGCACCGCCGTCTGGCGGGGCGGGACGGTGTGGCGCCTGCGGTGCACGGTCACGCCTCCGCGCGCCTCCGTGCGCCGCCATGCGCCCCGGTACGCCGGGTCGACGGACCAGGACGGGTAGTGCGGCATGCCGGCCAGGACGTGGGTCTCGTGGCCGAGGGCCGCCCAGTGCTCGGCGATCTGGGTCGCGTAGGGGCCTATCCCGGTGTGCTCCGGGGCGTAGTTGGTGGACACCAGCAGCAGGCGCCGCCGCCGTCCGCCCCCGCCGGTCCCGTCCGCGTCCCCCATGGGAAGCCCCCCTCAGACGAACAGTCGCTCGCCGCACCCTAATCGTTCACCTGTCCCCCGCGAAGTGTGCACGGTACTGTCGGCCGGGACGAGCCCGGACACGGGGGGCGGACCGTTCGGAGGGGGGCGGCAAGTCATGTCGGAGGGCAAACCATACCGGGTGGGGTACGCGCCCGGGGCCTACGACCTGTTCCACATAGGGCACTTGAACATCCTGCGGCACGCCCGGCAGCACTGCGACTACCTCGTCGCGGGCGTCGTCTCGGACGAGATGGCCGAGCGCGCGAAGGGGCACCGCCCGGTCATCCCGCTCATCGAGCGGCTGGAGATCGTCCGCAACATCAAGTACGTGGACGCGGCGTTCGTCGAGACGGTGCCCGACAAGCTGGAGACGTGGAAGCAGGTCCGCTTCGACGTGCTCTTCAAGGGCGACGACTGGCGCGGCACCCCGCGCGGCGACCGGCTGGAGAAGGACTTCGCGTCCGTCGGCGTCGACGTCGTCTACTTCCCGTACACGGTGCACACCTCCAGCACGCAGCTCCGCCGCGCGCTGGACGCGCTGACCGGGGCGCCCGCCTCCGCCCCGCAGGGCGAGCAGCTCCCGGGCTGAGCGGCCGGCCACCGGCGGGCCGGCCGGGCCGGGCGGGCGGCTCAGCGGCTGAGCTCGCGGAACCACTTCACCAGGAACAGCGGGAGGTACAGCACGGCGGCGGCCCCCAGCAGCCCGTACCCCCACAGGAACAGCGGCCCGCCGCCCAGCAGCAGGAAGACCAGGCAGAAGACGCCGTGGTCCACGGGGAGCAGCGCCACCGCGCGCAGCGTGGACGGCGCGGCGGGCACGGCGCCGGGCGGGGCCTTCCGCTTCAGCTGCTCGGTCAGCAGCCCGCCGAAGAACGTGACGGTCGAGGCGAGCAGGAACACCAGCGGCACCAGCAGCAGCACGTCGGAGCCGGTGCCGAAGTGGCCGGGGTGCCGGTGGAAGGCGATCAGCACGGCCGAGTGCAGCGCGGTCGTCTTGGCGCAGTCCACCACGTGGTCCAGCCACTCGCCCGCCGGGCTGCCGCCGCCCCGCAGCCGGGCGAGCTGCCCGTCCGCCGAGTCGAAGGCGAAGCCGACGGCGAGCGCCGACCACACCAGCGCGCCCGCCCACCAGGAGGGCGCGGCGAGCGCGAGCACCGCGATCCCGCAGAAGCTGAAGGCCGCGCTGACGAGGGTCACCCGGTTGGGCGTGAGCCCGGCGACGTACGAGCCCGCCGCGAGCAGGCGGCCCGCGGGGCGGTTGACGAACCGCGAGTACAGCGACACCCCCTTCGCCGTCTTCTGCGCCCCGGCCAGCCGCCGCAGCGCCTCGCCCCCGGTCATCCGCGCGGCGCCCCGGCTCCCGGCCGTCCCCGCGCCCCGCTCCGGGGGCCCGCCCGCCGCCTCCGTCGTCCCCGCCGCTCCCGGGGCCTCCGTCGTCCCCGCCGTGCCCGCCGCTCCCGACGGGCCCCCCGGCCCGTCCGCCGTGCCGCTCGCCGCCTTGGCCATCGCCACCCCCTGCGTCCCGATACGAGCGTTCATGATGGCAGCGCGCGTGTCTCAGCGCGCCGCCGCAGGGGACTTGCGTGCCGACTCCGGTACGGGGGCGTCCTCCCGCAGCGCCCGCCACAGGGCGCCGGCCTGCGGCTCGGCCGGGACGACCCGGTTGGGGTCGGTCCGGTCGTACGAGACGGGCAGCATGATCGTGTCCATCGCGACCGGGTCGATCCCGCGCATGCTCCGTCCGAAGTCCACCAGCGCGGAGAGCGAGGCGAGGTCGGAGTCGGTGGTCAGCGACTCGGTCAGGGACTCGGCGATACGGAACGTCCTCGCCGGGCTGCCGAGCAGGTCCTGGCGCTGCACCTCGCGCAGCAGCGCCATCAGGAACTGCTGCTGGAGACCGATGCGGCCCAGGTCGCTGCCGTCGCGGTAGCCGTACCGGGTGCGGACGAACCTCAGCGAGTCGGTGCCGTCCAGCCGGTGCGTGCCGGGCTCCAGGGTGAAGCCGCCCTTCGTGTCCCGGATCGGCTCGCGGACCTCGACGGTCACCCCGCCCAGCTCGTCCACCAGCTCCTTGAACCCCGCGAAGTCGATCTCCATGAAGTGGTCGATGCGGACGCCCGACATCCGCTCGACCGTCTTCACCACGCAGGGCGCGCCCCCCGTGCCGTACACGGAGTTGAACATCACCCGCGTGGCCGGGCCGGTCTCGCCGCCGCCGGGCTTCGCGCAGGACGGCCGGTCCACGAGGGTGTCGCGGGGGATGGAGACGGCCGTGGCCTTCGTACGGTCCGCCGACACGTGCACCACGAGCGCGGTGTCCGACCGGGCGCCGCCCACGGCGCCGCCGTCGAGCGCCGCGTTGTCACCGGCGCGCGAGTCGGACCCCAGCACCAGCAGGTTGGTCGCGCCGAGCGCCGCGGGCGCCTTCGGCGGCCGGTCGTCGCCGAGGGCCCGCTCGATGTCGACGGCCTCGATGTTCCCGTCCAGCCTGCTGTACGCCCACCAGGCGGCCCCGGCGCTCCCCAGCAGGGCCAGTGCGCACGCGGCGCCGACCCAGCGCCACACCCGCCGGCGCGCGGGCCGGGCCCGGTCGCCCGGCGCGTGCCCGGCCCCGCTCACCCCGCCGTCCCCGTCGCCCCCGTCTCCACCGTTCCCGTGACCGCCGTCCCCGCCCCGGCCGACCGCGACGCCGCCGTCCCCGGCGATCCCGCCGTCCCCGCCCCGGCCGACCGCGACGCCGCCGTCCCCGGCGATCCCGCCGTCCCCGGCCGGCGCTGCCGGCCCGCCGCCGTGCGCCCCGGACACGCTCCGTCCGTCCTGCTCGGCCACGGTCTCCCCCTCCACGAACCTCCACGAACCCGGCCCCCCGACCGGTCGGTGCACTATAGACGCCCCCCGGCCCCGCGAGGGAGGGGCGAGCGGATCCGCCCGCGACAGCCGGAGGACGCCCCCCCCGTCGCCGGGCGACCGCCCGCCGGCACGGCCGCCCCGCGCCCCGGCCCCGCGCCCCGGCCCCGCGGCCGGACACGCCCCGGCACCCGCCCGCCCGCCCGGCCGTACCCGGCCCGCCGCCCGCCGCCCGCCGCCCGAGCGTCCCGCACGGCCCGGCGCCGGAAGCGCCCCCCGACGCCGGAAGCGCCCCCCGACGCCGGAAGCGCCCCCCGACGCCGGAGGGCGCCGCCCCGGTGACCCGGTGCGGCGCCCTCCGGCGCGTCGGCGCGGCGGCCGTCAGTGCACGCCGCCCATGAGCGGCTGGACCCGCTTGCGGAACATCAGGATCGCGACGCCGCCGAGCACGGCGATGGCGCCCTGGCTGGCGAACCACCACTCGGTGTCGGTCGGCGCGCCCACCAGCTGGAGCAGCGAGATCACCGACGAGCCGGCGGTCACGGCCAGGAACCACACGCCCATCATCTGCGAGGCGTACTTGGCGGGGGCGAGCTTCGTCGTCAGGGAGAGGCCGACCGGCGAGAGGGTCAGCTCACCGACGGTCTGGATCAGGTACACCGACGCCAGCCACAGCGGGGTCACCTTCACACCGCCCGCCGAGGCGGTCTGCGCCAGCATCATCACGAAGAAGGAGCTGCCGATGAGGAGCAGACCCGTCGCGAACTTGCTCAGCGTGCTCGGCTCCTTGCCGCGGCGCGACAGGGCCACCCACAGCCAGGCGAACAGCGGCGCGAGCGCCATCACGTACAGCGGGTTCAGCGACTGGAACCAGCTCGACGGGAAGTCGAAGCCGAGGAGCGTGTTCGCGGTGTTGTCCTTGGCGAACAGGGTCAGCGTGGAGCCGGTCTGGTCGTAGATCGCCCAGAACGCGGCGGCGGCCACGAAGAACCAGGCGTACGCCGACATCCGGGACCGCTCGACCGGCTCCAGGTCGCTGTCGCGGCGCACCTTCACCAGGTAGTACGTCGGCAGGGCCAGGCCCAGGACGGTCAGCGGCCACAGCACCCAGTCGATGGTGAACTGGCCGCTCAGGCCCAGCAGGCCGTACGCGGCGGCGGCCACGGCCAGCCAGATCAGGCCGCGCTTGAGGAGACCGGCCCGCTCGGCGGGGGTCAGCGGCGCGGGCACCTGGCTGGACTCGGGGGCCAGGCTGCGGAAGCCGAGGAAGTAGAAGAGCAGGCCCAGGCCCATGCCGACACCGGCCATGGCGAAGCCGAGGTGCCAGTTGATCGTCTGGCCGACGAGGCCGATGGTCAGCGGGGCGACGAAGGCACCGAGGTTGATGCCCATGTAGAAGATGGTGAAGCCGCCGTCGCGCCGCGGGTCGTTCTTGTCCCGGTACAGGTGGCCGACCATCGTGGAGATGTTGGCCTTCAGCAGACCGGAGCCCGCGGCGATGAAGGCCAGGCCGATGAAGAACGACGCCTCCATCGGCAGGGCCAGCAGGAAGTGGCCGATCATGATGATCGTGCCGGAGATCGCCACCGTCTTGCGGGCGCCCCAGACGCGGTCGCCGAACCAGCCGCCCGGCAGGGCGAGCAGGTAGACCATCGCGTTGTAGACCGAGTAGATCGCGATCGCCGTGGCGTCCTCGATGCCGAGACCGCCGTCGGCCGCCTGGGCCGACAGGTACAGCACGAGCAGGGCGCGCATGCCGTAGTAGCTGTAGCGCTCCCACATCTCCGTCATGAAGAGGTAGGCCAAGCCGCGGGGGTGGCCGAGGAAGGTCTTCTCGTAGGCCGGGGTTCCGGCCGAGTCCTTCGTCAGGCTGGACGCCATGGTCGATCCTTGTTCGTTCGGGACGCGCGTCGCTTCGTGGGCGACCCCGCGCCCGCTCCGGGCGGCCGGCACCGGAGCGGCGGGGGCCGCACCGGGATCCACGCCCCGCCGGGCGCGACGGGAGGTCGCGCCGGGGAGTCCGGCCCACAGGTCATTCCGTACGCCGAGCAGAGAAGAGACCTTTGGTGCGTCGAGGAGTGAAGCCGCCAAAGGTCCTGGATTACCACTTCGAGCGTCTCGCCACCATACGACACGACAGTGCGGCATATGGAAGGACTTGAGAGATGGATCACAGGCGTCGCCGGAACCGCGCTCTCGGTTTCAAAGGTCATTTCCAGGATGACTCCCCTGACACCCAGGTGCGGGCGATCTTGACCCGATCCCCCCACGACCCACACGTCCTGCGGACTACCATCACTGCATGACGCGTGTACTGCTCGCCGAGGACGACGCATCCATCTCGGAGCCCCTCGCCCGCGCCCTGCGGCGGGAGGGGTACGAGGTCGAGGTGCGGGAGGACGGACCCAGCGCGCTCGACACGGGACTGCAGGGCGGCGTCGACCTCGTCGTGCTCGACCTCGGCCTGCCCGGCATGGACGGCCTGGAGGTCGCCCGCCGGCTGCGCTCCGAGGGGCACACGGTGCCGATCCTCGTCCTGACCGCACGCGCCGACGAGGTGGACACGGTGGTCGGCCTGGACGCCGGCGCCGACGACTACGTCACCAAGCCGTTCCGGCTGGCCGAGCTGCTCGCCCGGGTACGGGCCCTGCTGCGGCGCGGCGCCGCCGAGCCGGCCCCGCAGCCCGCCGCGGCGCACGGCGTCCGCATCGACGTCGAGTCGCACCGCGCCTGGATAGGGGACGAGGAGCTCCAGCTCACCGCCAAGGAGTTCGACCTGCTGCGCGTCCTGGTCCGCGACGCCGGCCGCGTCGTCACCCGCGACCAGCTCATGCGCGAGGTGTGGGACACCACCTGGTGGTCGTCGACCAAGACCCTCGACATGCACATCTCCTGGCTCCGCAAGAAGCTCGGCGACGACGCGGCGAACCCCCGCTACATCGCCACCGTGCGGGGCGTCGGCTTCCGCTTCGAGAAGAGCTGAGGCGGCCCTCCGTGCGCCGCCGCCTGATCAGCTCCACGCTCGCCGTGGTGCTGGTCGTCATCTCCGTCTTCGGCGTCTCCCTGGTCATCGTCGAGACCCGCACCATCACCAGCAGCGCCCAGGAGAGCGTCGACTCGGAGGCCCTGCGGCTCGCCAGCATCGTCGACAGCCGGCTCGTCGGCGGCGAGCGCGTCGACCCCGACATCCTCTCCGGCCACGGCGGCGGTGAACGCTACGCCAGGATCGAGATCCCCGGCAGCCCCCGCATCGAGCTGGGCGAACGCCCCGACGGCAGCGTCATCCGGGGCACCGCGGTGGGGGAGCGGGGCGAGCGGGTCACCGTCGAGGAGTCCCGGTCGTCCGTCACCCGCGAGGTCGGCCGCACCCTGCTGATCATCGGCGCGGTCGCGCTGCTCGCCGTCGTCGCGGCCGTCCTGCTCGCCGTACGCCAGGCCAACCGGCTCGCCTCCCCGCTCACCGACCTCGCCGAGACCGCCGAGCGGCTCGGCTCCGGCGACCCGCGCCCCCGCCACCGCCGCTACGGGGTGCCCGAGCTGGACCGCGTCGCGGACGTGCTGGACGCGTCGGCCGAGCGGATCGCCCGGATGCTCACCGCCGAGCGGCGCCTCGCCGCCGACGCCTCCCACCAGCTGCGCACCCCGCTGACGGCGCTGTCGATGCGGCTGGAGGAGATCGCCGTCACCGGCGACCTGGACACCGCCCGCGAGGAGGCGACGATCGCCCTCGCCCAGGTGGAGCGGCTCACCGACGTCGTCCAGCGGCTGCTGACCAACTCCCGCGACCCCCGCACCGGCTCGGCGGTCCCCTTCGACCTGGACGAGGTCGTCAAGCAGCAGGTCGAGGAGTGGCGCCCGGCGTACCGCAGCGCGCGCCGGGCCCTCGTGCGGTCGGGGAAGACCGGCCTGCGGGCGGTCGGCACGCCGGGCGCGGTCGCCCAGGTGCTGGCCGCGCTGGTCGAGAACTCGCTGATGCACGGCGGCGGCACGGTCGCCCTGCGCACCCGCGTCACCGGCAACCAGGTCGTGGTCGAGGTCACCGACGAGGGGCCGGGCGTCCCGGCGGACCTGGGCGCCCGGATCTTCGAGCGGACCATCAGCGGCCGCAACTCCACGGGCATCGGCCTCGCGGTCGCCCGCGACCTCGCGGAGGCGGACGGCGGGCGGCTGGAGCTCGTGCAGCTCAAGCCCGCGGTGTTCGCGCTCTTCCTGAGCCGTGAGACGGGCCGCCGGGACCGCGACGAGGACCGGCGCGACGACCCGGCCCCGCCCCGCCCCATCCGCTGACGGCGGCGTCCACCGCGACGCCCCGCGCGGTCGGCTCCTCAGCGGCGGCCCGCGGGGGTCGGTGTGTCGCTCGGCGTGCGCTGGCCCCGGATGGTGGCGGGCGCGTCGCCCGGCGGGCCGTCGCCGTCGCCCTCCGCGCCCGCCCCCTCACCGGCGACCGGCAGCGCCCGGAACACCCAGGTGCGGTACGACCAGAAGCGGAACAGCGTGCCGACCCCGATGCCGAAGAACTTGAAGAAGTTGTTCTGCAGCGGGCTGTCCCAGCCGAAGCCGTACGTCGCCGTGTACAGGATCCCGTTCTCGATCACCGCACCGGCCGCGCTGAACACGAAGAACAGCGTCGCCTCGCGGGTGCGGCGCGTCTTGTCGCGGTCCCGGTAGGTGAAGTACCGGAAGCCGACGTAGTTGCACGCGATGGCGATGACCGTGGCCAGCAGGCTGGCGCGGACCACCGGGAGATCGGTGGTCTGGCGCAGCAGGTTGAAGGCGCCCATGTTCACGAGCACGCCGAGTCCGCCGACGAGACCGAATTTCGCTATCTCCCGGACGAGCTCCGCCAGGCGCACGCGCAGGGCGCTCCGTTCCGTCATAATGATCGTTTCGTCCCGTCCGCCGGCCATGTGCGTCAACCCCGTCATGCTAACCATCACCCGGTCGGGACGCGCGGGTGAACGGCGGCGCGGACCGGCCCCGCAGGACCTCGGACGAGCCTCCCGGAGAGCCCCCGGAGAGCCCCCGGAGCCCGCCCCGCAGGCCGCCGTCACGCGCCGCGACGGGCGGCGGATACCCTAGGAGGGTGACGTTCCCGGTAGTCGGCATGGTCGGCGGCGGTCAGCTCGCCCGTATGACCCACGAGGCGGGCATCCCCCTCGGCATCAGGTTCAGGCTTCTCAGTGACACCCCCCAGGACTCCGCGGCGCAGGTCGTGAGCGATGTCGTCATCGGCGACTACCGCGACCTGGACACGCTGCGTGACTTCGCGCGCGGCTGTGACGTGATCACCTTCGATCACGAGCACGTGCCGACCGAGCACCTGCGGGCCCTGGAGGCGGACGGCATCCCCGTCCGCCCCGGCCCCGAGGCGCTCGTCCACGCCCAGGACAAGGGCGTGATGCGGGCGAAGCTCGACGCCATCGGCGTGCCCTGCCCCCGCCACCGCATCGTGGCGGACCCGGCCGACGCGGCGGCCTTCGCCGCCGAGGGTGGGGGAGGCTTCCCGATCATCCTCAAGACGGTGCGCGGCGGCTACGACGGCAAGGGCGTGTGGTTCGTCCGCTCCGAGGAGGACGCCCGCGACCCGTTCCTCGCCGGCGTGCCCGTCCTCGCCGAGGAGAAGGTCGACTTCGTACGGGAGCTCGCGGCGAACGTCGTCCGCTCCCCGCACGGGCAGGCCGTCGCCTACCCCGTCGTGGAGTCCCGCCAGGTCGACGGCGTCTGCGACACGGTCATCGCCCCGGCGCCCGGCCTGCCCGAGGAGCGCGCCCTGGAGGCGCAGCGCCTCGCCCTGCGCATCGCGGAGGAGCTGGGCGTCGTCGGCCACCTCGCGGTGGAGCTGTTCGAGACCCGCGACGGCCGCGTCCTCGTCAACGAGCTGGCGATGCGCCCGCACAACTCCGGCCACTGGACCCAGGACGGCGCGATCACCTCGCAGTTCGCCAACCACGTGCGGGCCGTCCTCGACCTGCCGCTCGGCGACCCGCGCCCCCGCGCCCGCTGGACGGTCATGGCGAACGTCCTCGGCGGCGACTACCCGGACATGTACCAGGGCTACCTGCACTGCATGGCCCGCGACCCGCAGCTCAAGATCCACATGTACGGAAAGGACGTGAAGCCCGGCCGCAAGGTCGGCCACGTCAACACCTACGGCGACGACCTGGACGACGTGCTGGAGCGCGCCCGCCACGCCGCCGACTACCTGCGAGGAACGATCGTTGAGTAACGCACCCGCGCCGCTCGTGGGCATCGTCATGGGCTCCGACTCGGACTGGCCCGTGATGGAGGCCGCCGCCCAGGCCCTCGACGAGTTCGAGATCCCGTACGAGGTCGACGTCGTCTCCGCGCACCGCATGCCGCGCGAGATGGTCGCCTACGGCGAGCGGGCGGCCGACCGCGGGCTGAAGGCGATCATCGCCGGGGCCGGGGGCGCCGCCCACCTGCCGGGCATGCTCGCCTCCGTCACGCCGCTGCCCGTCATCGGCGTGCCGGTGCCGCTGAAGTACCTCGACGGCATGGACTCGCTGCTCTCCATCGTGCAGATGCCGGCCGGCGTCCCCGTCGCGACGGTCTCCGTGGCCGGCGCGCGCAACGCCGGCCTGCTGGCCGCCCGCATCCTCGCCGCGCACGACGCGGAGCTGCTGGCCCGGATGAAGGACTTCCAGCAGGAGCTGAACGACCAGGCCACGGAGAAGGGCAAGCGCCTGCGGGCGAAGGTCGAGGGCTCCGCGTCCTTCGGCTTCGCCAAGTGACCGGCGCCGGCGCCGGGGCACCCGGCGGCACGGGCCCCGGTGACGCCTCCGGCGGCCCGGGTCCCGGCACGGCCGGGGGGACGGCCCCCGGCCGGGACCTCGACGCGGCGCGCGGGCTGCTGGCCGAGTTCCCCGTCGTGGACGGGCACAACGACCTCCCGTGGGCGCTGCGCGAGAAGGCCGGGTACGACCTGGACCGCCTCGACGTGGCCGCCGACCAGACCGGCCGCCTCCACACCGACCTGCCGCGGCTGCGCGCGGGCGGGGTGGGCGCCCAGTTCTGGTCGGTGTACGTGCGGGCCGGCATGGCGGGCGACGACGCGGTCAGCGCGACCCTGGAGCAGATCGACTGCGTCGACCGGCTGCTGGCCCGCCACCCCGCGGAGCTGGCCCCGGCGCTGACCGCCGACGACATGGAGGCGGCGCGCGCCCAGGGCCGTATCGCGTCGCTCAAGGGCGCCGAGGGCGGCCACTCCATCAACAACTCGCTCGCCACGCTCCGCGCCCTGTACGCGCTGGGCGTGCGGTACATGACGCTCACGCACAACGACAACATCGCGTGGGCGGACTCGGCGACGGACGAGCCGGGCGTGGGCGGCCTGTCCGCGTTCGGCCGCGAGGTCGTCCGGGAGATGAACCGCCTGGGCATGCTGGTGGACCTGTCGCACGTGGCCGCCACGACCATGCGGGACGCGCTCGACACGAGCGAGGCGCCGGTGATCTTCTCCCACTCGTCGGCCCGTGCCGTCTGCGACCACCCGCGCAACGTCCCCGACGACGTGCTGGAGCGGCTCCCCGCCAACGGCGGCGTCGCCATGGCCACCTTCGTACCGAAGTTCATCCTGCCCGAGGCGGTGGAGTGGACGGCCCGCGCGGACGAGAACCTGCGGGCGCACGGCCTGCACCACCTGGACACGACGCCGGAGGCGATGCGGCTGCACGCCGCCTTCGAGGCGGCGAACCCGCGCCCGGTGGCGACGGCCGCGACGGTCGCGGACCACCTCGACCACATGCGGGAGGCCGCGGGCGTCGACCACATCGGCATCGGCGGCGACTTCGACGGCACCGCCTTCACCCCGCGGGGCCTGGACGACGTGGCCGGCTATCCGAACCTGATCGCGGAGCTGCTGGGCCGCGGCTGGTCGCGTACGGACGTGGCCAAGCTGACGTGGCACAACGCGGTCCGGGCGCTGCGGGACGCGGAGGCCGTCGCCCGCGACGCGTCCGCCCGCCGGGGCCCGTCCACGGCGACCCTCGCCGACCTCGACGGCTGACCGGCCCGTACCCGCGCCACGTGCCCGCCCTCCCCGTGGGGGCGGGCACGCGGCGTACGCACCGGGACACGGGCGCCCGGCCGGGGCGTCGCCGCCGGCGCAGGGGGCGGCCCCGAACCGCCGGGACGCGCTCCCGCGCCGACGCCCGCTCCCGCCCCCCGCTACGCGCGCGGGCGGCCCATCGCGCGGAAGGTCCAGCCCGCCGAGCGCCAGAGCTCGGCGTCCAGGGCGTTGCGGCCGTCCAGGATCACCCGGGCGCCGGCGACCCCGCCCAGCTCCTCCGGGTCCAGCTCGCGGAACTCGCGCCACTCGGTCAGGTGCAGCACCACGTCGGCGCCCCGCACGGCCTCCAGGGCGCTGTCCGCGTACGCGAGCGTCGGGAAGACGCGGCGGGCGTTGTCCATGGCCTTCGGGTCGTACACGGTGACCTGGCCGCCCTGGAGGTGGATCTGCCCGGCGACGTTCAGCGCGGGGGAGTCCCGCACGTCGTCGGAGTCCGGCTTGAACGCGGCGCCGAGCACGGCGACCCGCTTGCCGAGGAACGTCCCGTCGCCGAGGGCCTCGCGGGCCATGCCGACCATCTGGCCGCGGCGCCGCATGTTGATGGAGTCGATCTCCCGCAGGAAGGTCAGCGCCTGGTCGGCGCCCAGCTCGCCCGCGCGGGCCATGAACGCCCGGATGTCCTTGGGCAGGCAGCCGCCGCCGAAGCCGATCCCGGCGCGCAGGAACTTGGCGCCGATCCGCTCGTCGTAGCCGATGGCCTCCGCGAGCCTGGCGACGTCGCCGCCCGCCGCCTCGCACACCTCGGCCATCGCGTTGATGAAGGAGATCTTGGTGGCGAGGAAGGAGTTCGCGGCCGTCTTCACCAGCTCGGCGGTCGGGAAGTCCGTCACGACGAACGGGGCGCCCTCGCCGACCGGGACCTCGTACACCTCGCGCAGCACCTTCTCGGCGCGCTCGCTCTCCACGCCGACGACGATCCGGTCCGGGCGGAGGGTGTCCTGGACGGCGAACCCCTCGCGCAGGAACTCCGGGTTCCACGCCAGCTCCACGTCCGCGCCGGCCGGGGAGCGCTCCGCGAGGAGCCGGGAGAGGCGCTCGGCGCTGCCGACGGGGACGGTGGACTTGCCGACGACCAGGCAGGGCCGCCTCAGGTGCGGGGCGAGCGCGCCGAAGGCCGCGTCGACGAAGCTCATGTCGCAGCCGTACTCGCCCTGCTTCTGCGGCGTGTTCACACAGACGAAGTGGACGTCGCCGAAGTCGCCGGCCTCCTCCCAGGAGGTGGTGAAGCGCAGCCGCCCCGTGGAGCCCTCGATGCCGGCGACGTGCTTGCGCAGCAGGTCCTCCAGACCGGGCTCGTACATGGGCACCCGGCCGTCGGCGAGCATCTCGATCTTCGCGGGGTCGATGTCGAGCCCCAGCACCTCGAAGCCGATCTCCGCCATGGCCGCGGCGTGGGTGGCGCCGAGGTATCCGGTGCCGATCACGGTGATCTTCAGGGCCATGTGCGCCGCTCCAGTGCTGTACGTGCCGGGAATGCGAACCGAGCATAGTCGGGAGCGCTCCGGGGCAGGCATCGGGCGGTGCGCGGGCCGTCGGCGGGCGCTGTCAGCAAGCTCACGTGGGCCTCTCGTAGGCCGGGACGGCCGGCGCGCACTAAAATTCGGGTTACTTAACGGTAGTTAGCACCGCAGCTCTGGGGAGTGAGAGAGACATGGCGGGAACGCCTGACTTCGACCTGTACCGCCCGTCCGAGGAGCACGACATGCTCCGGGACACCGTCCGCTCGCTCGCCGAGGCCAAGATCGCGCCGCACGCCGCCGCCGTGGACGAGGAGGCCCGCTTCCCGCAGGAGGCGCTGGACGCCCTCGTCTCCTCCGACCTGCACGCGGTGCACGTCCCCGAGACGTACGGCGGCGCGGGCGCCGACGCACTCGCGACCGTGATCGTCATCGAGGAGGTGGCCCGCGTCTGCGCGTCGTCCTCCCTCATCCCGGCCGTGAACAAGCTGGGCTCGCTGCCGGTGATCCTCTCCGGCTCCGAGGAGCTGAAGAGCAAGTACCTGGGCCCGCTCGCCAAGGGCGACGCGATGTTCTCGTACTGCCTGTCCGAGCCGGACGCCGGCTCCGACGCGGCCGGCATGAAGACCAAGGCCGTCCGCGACGGCGACCACTACGTCCTCAACGGCGTGAAGCGCTGGATCACCAACGCGGGCGTCTCCGAGTACTACACGGTCATGGCCGTCACCGACCCGTCGAAGCGCTCCAAGGGCATCAGCGCCTTCGTCGTCGAGAAGTCCGACGAGGGCGTCTCCTTCGGCGCCCCGGAGAAGAAGCTCGGCATCAAGGGCTCCCCGACCCGCGAGGTCTACCTCGACAACGTCCGCATCCCCGCCGACCGCATGATCGGCGAGGAGGGCACCGGCTTCGCCACGGCCATGAAGACCCTGGACCACACCCGCATCACCATCGCGGCGCAGGCCATCGGCATCGCCCAGGGCGCCCTCGACTACGCCAAGGGCTACGTGCAGGAGCGCAAGCAGTTCGGCAAGGCCATCGCCGAGTTCCAGGGCGTGCAGTTCATGCTCGCCGACATGGCGATGAAGCTGGAGGCGGCCCGCCAGCTCACCTACGCGGCGGCGGCCAAGTCCGAGCGCGTCGACGCCGACCTGACGTTCTTCGGCGCGGCGGCCAAGTGCTTCGCCTCCGACGTCGCCATGGAGATCACCACGGACGCGGTCCAGCTCCTCGGCGGATACGGCTTCACCCGCGACTACCCGGTCGAGCGCATGATGCGCGACGCCAAGATCACCCAGATCTACGAGGGCACCAACCAGGTCCAGCGCATCGTCATGGCCAGGAACCTCCCGTAGCACCGTCGCCCCCGCGGGGAAGACGACGGCCCCCGGCATCGTGCCGGGGGCCGTTCGCGTGGGAGTGCCGCTGTCCTGGTGCGGGGAGGGTTCAGACGGGCAGGCCGGGGCGTGCCGGGTCGGCGCCCGACAGGGCCGGCTCGGCGGCCGGGTCCGCGACGGCCGGGCCCGCGACGGCCGGGTCCGCGAGGGCCGCCGGGTTCGCGAGGGCCGCCAGTCGGGTGGCCACCGTCTCGGCCACCGCCTCCGCCTGGTCGGCGAGGTAGAAGTGGCCGCCCGGGAAGCGCACCCGCTCCGTGGACGCCGCGGAGCTCAGCCGCCAGCTGTCCAGCTCCGCGTCGGTGAAGACGTCCGCCGTCCCGCAGCACACCACGAGGTGGCTCTCGGTCTTCGTGCCCCGCAGGGTGCGTATGAAGGAGTCGCACACGGCGAAGTCCGCCCGCTGCAGCCGTGCCGCGTGACGGCGCAGTTGCTCGTGCTCCAGGATCTGCGGGGCCAGCCCGCCGAACCGCCCGGCGACGCGCAGGACCTCCTCGTCGTCCGCCTCCAACGGGTCCCCGTCGAACAGCGGCTTCGCGGCGAGCGGCCCGGCGTTCGCCGAGGCGAAGAGGACGGAGCAGCGCGCCCGCCCCGCCGCCCGCTCCTGCCGGGCGGCCAGCGAGAGCCCCAGGTAGGCCCCCATGCTGTGGCCGAAGACCGCGAACTCCCCGGTCACCCCGGCGTCCTCCAGGCGGGCCGCGAGGTCGTCCACGGCGTCCTCGGCGGTGTGGACCGGGGCGTCCCGGCGGCGGCGGCCCCGGCCGGGCAGTTCCAGCGGGACCGGTTCGATCCAGTCGGGCAGCGCTCTGACGAGTCCGCTGAAGACCTGGGCGGTACCGCCCGAATGGTGGAGCAGGACCAGTGGGTAGCGACTCACTCCGTGACCTCCCGTGCAGGTGGTGGGGGTGTGCGCCGCCGGGCGTCCACCCAGCGTCCCAGGTAGGCCGACAGCAGCACCAGCGCTCCGCCCGCCAGCTGGAGGGGGCCGAGGTGCTCGCTGAGCAGGACGACCGCGAAGACCGCGGCGAAGAAGGGCTCGGTGGACAGCACCAGGCCCACCCGGGTGGGGCTCGACACCCGTGCGGCGTGCAGTTGGGTGAGGAAGGCGAACGCCGTGCCGGCCACCCCGAGGTACGCGATGACCAGCCAGGCGTCGCCCGGCAGGTGTGTGATCTCGTGCCAGGACCGGGCCGGCTGGACGAGCGAGAAGAGCAGACCGCCCGCCGCCACCACCCACAGCTCGATGGCCGTCACCCGGACGAGTGATACCTCGCGGCCCTTCGCACGTGATCCGAAGAGCACGATCTGCGCGGCCCGGATGACGGCGGCGGCCAGGATGATGAGGTCGCCGCTCCGCACGGAGAACCCCTGGTTCAGGGTGAGCAGCGCGCAGCCGGCGAGGGAGAGCAGGGTCAGCGGGTAGATGCTCGGGGCGATGCGCGCCCGCAGGAAGATCCGTTCGATCAGCGGGACGAGCATCACCGACAGGGAGATGAGGAAGCCGGCGTTGGACGCCAGGGTGTAGCGGACGCCCAGCGTCTCCAGGAACAGGATGCCGAAGAGCAGGACCCCGAACAGCACGCCGAGCGAGAACTCCTCGCGGCTGACCTTGCGCCAGGCGCGCAGGGACAGCAGCGTGATGACCAGGGCGCCCATCGCGAAGCGTAAGAAGAGGAAGGCCGGGACGGAGATGAACTGCCCCGACCACTGCATCGCCACGTAGGTGGAGCCCCACACGATCGCCACGCCCAGGACCCCGAGGTCGACGAGCCAGGTGCCGGACGGGCGCGCGGCCGGCGCGGCCGCGGGCCGCCCGGCGGGGCCCGCACCGGAGGGGCCCGCCTCGGTGACGGTCTTCGCGGCGCGGTCAGACGTGCTCAACGACGTACCCCACCTTCAGGACGCCGCCCTTGACCTTGACCGAGCGCAGCGAGAAGCCCGTGAGCTGCCCGAGCGAGCTGACGTGGGTGCCGCCGCACGGGTCCTCGTGGAGACCGTCGATGCCGATGAGACGCAGGTCGCCGCTCTCGCTCGCGTACACCTTGCGGTCGTCCTCGATGGCCCGGAGGGTGCGCTCCTCCACGGTCCTCGCCAGCTGCTCCAGGTCGGGCTTGTCCGCTCCCGCGTCGAACTCGATGCGCGCCTGGCCGGGGAAGTGGTTGCTCACCCGGTGGCGGAAGCCGAGCTCCCGTACGAACCCGTCCACCACGTGGCCGCAGGTGTGCAGGGCCGCGTGGCGGCGGCGCACCTCGGGGTCGACGCTGCTCGTGACCTCGTCGCCGACCTCGAGGAGCCGCTCGCACGAGAGGCGTACGACGTGGGTGTCCGTCCCGGGTGCCTTGAAGGGGCGCACGGCCATGTCGCCGACCGTGCCCACGTCGCCCGGCTGTCCGCCGCCCTGGGGGTGGAAGACGTTGTCCCGCAGGGTCAGCCAGCTGCCGAGTTCGCCGGTCCCGGCGTCCACCACCTGCGTGGTGACGGTGAACCGGTACGTGTCCTCAAGGTAGATGTGTCGCTGCAACGAAGGCTCCGAGGTCGAGAGTTGGCGGTGTACGGGGGCGGTCCGCCGGGCGGGCCGCCCCCGCCTCGTCACAGACTCTCAGAAACGCCGGGGGGTGAAGGGGAAACCGGTCCGGCTCTCCGTCGCGATGCGGTTGATGCCGTACGTGTCCTCACCGGCGACCACGACCGCGCCGTAGTTGTCGAGCGGGATGCCGCCGCCGTACTCGGCCACGGTCTCCGTCCCGGGGTAGACCTGCACCTGGGTGGGCACGTAGCGGGCGGCGAAGCCCATGCGGTAGTCCTTGCTGCCGCCGGTGTGGGGGAGCGAGGCGTGCATCAGGGTCGACCAGAAGATGACGCACTCGCCCTTCTTCATCACGAGGGGGAACGCCTTGGACTCGTCCGGCTTCCAGTTCGGGTCCTTCTGGAGCTGGCGGTAGTCGTAGCCGAAGAAGCCGCGCTTGACGCCGTCCTTCTCGCGGCCGTTGATGGCGTCGGGGTCGTAGTCCATCGCCAGGGACTCGTCGTAGTTCATGTGCCGGTGGGTGCCGGGCATGAGCTGGAGGCAGCCGTTCTCCAGGGTGGAGTCGGTGAAGGCGGTCCACACGGTGATGGTGCCGCCGAACGAGGGCCGGCCCTCCTCGGACGGCCACATGATCTGCGGCTTCTTGCTGGCGTTGGCGAACGTGGACGCCTGGTGCCAGTCGGTCCCCTCGTCGCCCGGGTACTTGGGGAAGAACTCCGTGCGCCAGCACAGGACGTCGGGGCCGAGGATGGAGACGACGCGGTCGACGATCCGCTCGTTCATGATGTGCTCGGAGAGCAGGTCGACGTCGAGGTGCCGGTCGTAGTTGGAGATGTTCGTGACGGCACCGTGCGCGTCGACCGGGTAGATGGCGCGGGAGCGGTTCGGCAGGCGGCGCCGGATGGCGTCCCAGCGCTCCTCCATCTCCTCCGGCTCGTAGATCTTGATGGGGCCGATGAAGCCGTCACGCTCGAACTTCTCCAGCTCCTCGGCGCTGAGCCGGAAGTCCGTCTGCTCGTTGATCTTCATGCGTGGTCACCCTTCGATATGGCTGGTCTACCGCTCATGGGTGGTACGTCGGAGTGCGGGGAACGGCCCGTCAGTCGCGTCCCGCGCGGGTGGACAGTTCGGCGGCGGCGTCCGCGATGCTCTTCTCGAAGAGCACCTCCATGTCGTACTCGGCGCCGAATTCCTTCTTGGCGCGCTCGCTGAGCTGGAGGGCGAGCATGGAGTGTCCGCCCAGGTCGAGGAAGTTGTCCTCGGGGCGCGCCTCGGGCTCTTCGAGCATTTCGGCGACCCATTCCAGGGTGAGCCGCTGGACCTCCTCGGCGCTCCGCACGCTCTCGGTGCCGCTCAGGGTTTCCGACATTTCCCTATCTCCTGTCCTCGAAGAGCCGGGCCACCGCGGCCCGGTCGGCTTTTCCGTTGACGGTGCGCGGCAGTTCGGAAAGCTCCATGTAATGCGCGGGATGCATGTACGACGGAAGGGCCGCCTTCACATGACCGCGCAGTGAGCGGACGCTGACGCCGGCGTCCCGGCCGGGTGCCGCCGTGTAGGCGCACACCAGCCGGCTGTCGCCCGGGGCGAACTCGCGCATCCACACCACCGTGTCGGCCACCTCCGGGTGGGCGCGCACGGCGGCCTCCACGTCGGTGAGTTCGACGCGGTGGCCGCGGAGCTTCACCTGGAGGTCGGCCCGGCCCCGGTAGACCAGGTCCCCTCCGGGGCGGCGGCTGACCAGGTCGCCGGAGCGGTAGTAGCGCCGGGACGGTCCGCCGTCCGGTGCCGGACCCGTGGTGAAGCGTTGCGAGGTCAGCTCCGGCCGGTTGAGGTAGCCCTCGCTCACCTGCGGTCCGGCCAGCCACAGCTCGCCCTGCTCGCCCGGCTCGGCGTCCCGTCCGTCCTCGGTGACGATCCGGTGGGTGAAGCCGGGCAGCGGCCGGCCGACGACCGACTCCTCCTGTGCCAGGTCCTCGTCGGTGAGCCGGTGGAAGGTGGCGTGCACCGTGGTCTCGGTGATCCCGTACATGTTGACCAGGTGCGGCCGCTCCATGCCGAAACGTTTCGCCCATGGGCGCACGGCGGAGGGGGTGAGCTTCTCGCCGCCGAAGACGACGTAGCGCAGGTCGGGCAGGTCGATGCCCTCGTCGAGGACGGCGCCGGTCAGCGCCGTGAAGGCGGTCGGCGTCTGGTTCAGCACCGTGATGCCCAGGTCCCGCACGACGTGGGCGGTCGCCTTGGGGGTGCGGGCCGTCCAGTACGGCAGTACGGCCAGCTCCGCGCCGGTGGAGAGCGCGCCCCAGACCTCCCAGACCGAGAAGTCGAAGGCCAGGGAGTGGAAGAGCAGCCACCGGTCGTCGGGGGAGAAAGCGAACAGGCGGGATGCGGCCCCGAGCAGGGCGGTGACGTTGGCGTGCCGGACGGGGACGCCCTTGGGGCGGCCCGTGGTGCCGGAGGTGTAGATGATGTAGGCGACGTCCTGCGGGCCGGGCGGCTCCGGGGCGGCGTCCCCGGTCGCGCGGTGCTCCCGCAGCGCCGCGACCGCCTCCTCGGTGATCACCGGCCCGGGGTGCCCGGAGGCCTCCCCGGGGTCCCCGACCAGGGCGGCCACGCCGCTGTCGGAGACGATGAACGCGTCGCGGGCGGGCGGGTTGCGGGTGTCCAGGGGGACGTAGGCGGCGCCGGCCCGGAGGATGCCCAGCACGGCCGCGATGGCGTTCGCGCCCGGCCGCATGCGCAACGCGACCCGGTCGCCCCTCCTCACCCCGGTCTCGTGGAGAAGGCCCGCGACCGCCTCGGACCAGGACGAGAGACGGCCGTAGCCGAATTCCTCGCCCTCGATTCTCAGGGCGGTGCGCCCGGGACTTCGGGTGGCGGCCCGGGAGAATAACTCGACCAGTGTGGCGCTCGATTCGGCATCCCCTGGTAAGGGAATTCCGGCTCTGTTCTCGGACACAATGCTCCATGGGTGTGGTTGACCGAAACCATCAGTCCGATACGGATCATCACCGCTTCGCATTCCTACATGTCAAACCGACCCGAGGGCAAGGGGGTGTGATCCTGATCACATTTGACTGTCAAGGTTTAATTCCACGCGATCTGCTGCCTTCCGTGGCTCGGGCTTTGCGTTTCGCGGCGGCGGCTCAGAAGGGGATCTGGCCGGTTCGTTGTCTTGACGGGACAGGGGAATCGGCCATTCCCGCTGGAAGTCGGGGCGTGTGACCTTTTCGTGAAAGGAGATGCACGGGCGCGATGGCGGTTATGCGCCGCCGTCACGGCGGGCCCGGCACGGGTGGGGAACGGGCCCGCCGAAGGGGGGCGTCCCGGCGGCCCCGGGCGTCGGCCGGGTGCCGGGCGGGCGTCGGCCGGGTGTCGGCGGTGGCCCGGGGCGGTGGGCCGAGGCGGTGGCCCGGGGCGGTGGGCCTGAGGGCGCCGGAGTGCGGGGTGCGCGGCACCGCGGACGGCGGCACCGCGGACCGTAGCCGCGGACGGCGGCCCGCGGACCGTGGCCCGCAGCCCCGGTGCCGACGCGGGCACCGGGGCTGCGGGGTGGTGGGGCGGGGTGGTGGTGCGGTGGTGCGTGGGGTCGAGGGAGGCGGGCCGGGTCAGGCCGGGGTGCGGACCGCCGGGCGGCGGCTGGCGATGACCTTCCTCGCCAGGCTGCGCGGGCTCGTCAGGAACCCGTACCCCCACGACATGTGCATCGTCGCCAGGGCCACCGGGATCCGGACGCGGGCCTTCAACGGCAGGCCCCTGCCCGCCGGTACGGAGCCCAGCGTGATCGCCGCCAGGTAGCCGCCGGGGACGGCGAAGCCCAGCGGGGTGAGCGTCGCGCCCACCACGAGGCCGGCCGCGATGGCGCAGACCGCCGCCGGCGGCGCCAGGTAGCGGAGGTTGATGGAGCCCTGGTGGTAGCGGGCCACGACGTGCCGCCAGCGGCCGTAGTCCTTGTACTGCTTCGCCAGCGCCCGCACCGACGGCCGCGGCCGGTACCGCACCCGCAGCTCCGGCGAGAACCAGATGAGCCCGCCCGCCTCGCGGATGCGGAAGTTCAGCTCCCAGTCCTGCGCCCGGATGAACTCCTCGTTGTACCCGCCCTGCTGCTCCAGCGCCTCGCGCCGGAACACCCCCAGGTACACCGTCTCCGCCGGACCGGCCTCGCCGCCCGTGTGGAACGCGGCGTTGCCCACGCCGATCCGGGACGTCATCGCGGCGGCGACGGCGTCCTCCCAGGCGTTCTCGCCCTCGGCGTGCATGATGCCGCCGACGTTCTGCGCGCCGGTCTCCTCCAGCAGCCGCACCGCCGTCGCGATGTAGTTCGGCGACAGCATGCCGTGGCCGTCGACCCGCACCACGACCGGGTGGCGCGACGCCTTGATCGCGGCGTTCAGCGCGGCGGGCGTGCGGCCCGACGGGTTGGGCACGGTGTGGACGCGCGGGTCCTCGCGGACCAGCTCGGCGGCGATCTCGTCGGTGCGGTCCGTGGACGGGCCGAGCGCGATCACCACCTCCATCTCGCCGTCGTACTCCTGGTCGAGGATGTGGCGGACCGCGTCGCGAAGATGCCGCTCCTCGTTGAGGACCGGCATGATCACGGAGACCGGGGGCAGGGGCATGGCTCCTCGGAGGTACGTAGGACATCGCGCGGCGGCGACGGCCGCGCGGCGCCGGGTGGCGACCCCGGCGGGCGGACAGCGGTAACGCCCGCCACGTTACCGCGAACGGGGGACACCGGTGCGACCCGCCCAGGGCGGTGCGACGGGTCGCTGATCGTATGGGCCTACTGTGACGGTCCCCCCATCCGCCCGCGGAGGTGTCCCCTCGTGCCCACGCCGCCCCGCCGACCCGCCCGCCCGGTCCCCCGCCCGCCGGCCACCGGCGCGAGACGGCCGGCGGGCGGGGGAGGGCAGCCGCAGCCGAGGCCCCGGCAGCCGCGCGGCACCCAGCCGCCCCCGCGCCCCACCGAGAGCCGGCCGCACCCCCAGCCGTACGCGCACGCGTACCCCCCGCCGCACCAGCAGCGCCCGTACCAGCGCCGGCCGGCGCCGCGCCCCGAGCGGCACCCCGACCAGCAGCGCCCCGACCACCGGCCCGGGCAGCGCCCCCACCGGCGCCCGCCGGCGCAGCCGCGCCCCCGGCAGCGCGGGCGGCGCCGCGCCCGGTGGGGCGCGCGGCTCGCGACCGCCCTCTCCGTGGTGGTCCTCGCCGCGGGCGGCATCGGCCACGCCGTCGTCACCAGCCTCGACACCGGCATCGGCCGCGTCGACGCGTTCAAGGACATGAAGAATCGTCCCGCCGCGGGGCACGGCACGAACATCCTGCTCGTCGGCACCGACGGCCGCGACAAGGTCACCCCCGCCGACAAGGCCCGCTACCGGCTCGGCGGCGCACCCTGCAACTGCACGGACACGATCATGCTGGCCCACATCTCGGAGGACCGGAAGCGCGTCAGCGTCGTCTCGCTGCCCCGCGACTCCTACGCCGAACTGCCCGAGCACACCGACGCCACCACGGGGGAGCGCCACGACGGCCACCCGGTCAAGCTGAACGCCGCGTACGCCGAGGGCGGGGCCAACCTCACCGTGCGGACCGTCGAGCGGATGACCGGCGTGAAGATCGACCACTACCTGGAGGTCGACTTCACCAGCTTCATGCGCACCGTGGACGCGATCGGCGGCGTCCGGGTCTGCACGGCCAAGCCCATGAAGGACGCGTACACCGGTCTCGACCTGCCCGCCGGGACGCACACCCTCGACGGCGGCAGGGCCCTGCAGTACGTGCGCTCCCGCCATGTCGACGGCGGCTCGGACCTGGAGCGGATGCGGCGCCAGCAGCGGTTCGTGGCCGCCTTCATCGACCGGGCCGCCGGCAGCGGTGCGCTCCTCAACCCGGTGCGCTTCCGCCAGGTCCTCGACGCCATGGCCGGCTCGGTCCGCGCCGACCAGGGGTTCGGCACGGAGGAGATGCTGGCGCTGGCACGGACCATGCGCGGCCTGACGACCGCGTCGTCGGAGTTCACGTCCGTGCCGGTCGGCGGGACGGGCGTGCGGATCGAGGGCGTCGGCTCGACGGTGAACTGGGACGCGGAACGGGCCCAGGAGCTGTTCGCGGCCATCCGCGAGGACCGGCCGCTCACCGGGAAGGCCGCCGAGGAACGGGCGGGCCGCACGCTCGTGGACGTGGCGCCCTCGCGGATCAGGGTCCAGGTGTACAACGGGACGTCGGTGAGCGGACTGGGCGCGCGGGCGGACGCGGCGCTGCGGGCGACCGGTTTCGACACCACCCGCACCCCGCGCAACGCCGACCGCCGCGACGCGGCCCACACCCTCGTCCTGTACGACCCGCGCTGGGACCGCTCCGTCAAGTCCCTCGCGGCGGCCCTGCCGGGCGCCCGGCTGCGGGCGGTGGAGGGCCAGGGGCCGCTGATGAAGGTGACGGTGGGCGCGGACTTCACGGAGGTGCGGCCGGTGCGCACCGAAGCTCCGGCCGGGGCGGACCCGTCCGGCGGCGGGAAGGCCGTCACGGGGGACCGGGTGGTCTGCCCCTGAGGGGAGCGGTGGACGGGGGCGCTCGCGACGGGTGGGCGCCCCCTGCCGGACGGGGCGCGGCGCCCGGGGTGGGCGGCCCGCCGGACGGGTGGCGCCGCCCCGGCGGGCAGTCCCCGCCGGGTGGGACCGACCCGGCACCGACTGACGGACTGCGGCCGCCGGGCCGGCCCCGCACCGCCGCCTGAAGGGCCGGCCCGCCCAAGGGACCTGCGCGTGACCCCGCCTGACGGGCCGTCCACGCCCTGCGGGACGTTCTCGCCTGACGGTCCCGGCACGCCTGACGCGGCCCTCCCTACCCCACACCGTGAGGTCGCGGGGGCGGGGCGCCCGCCGGGCCCGGCCGGGTCGCCTCGCCGGCCGGGCTCAGTCGTCGATGCCCTCGGCCGCGCGGCGCTCGCGGAGCTCCTTGATGGCGCGGCGCCGGGCCAGTCGGTGGGTGCGGCGGATCTGGGCCTCCTGGTAGCGGCGCTTGTCCCGCTCCGTCTCCGGGATCACCGGCGGTACGGGGCGGGGCCTGCCGTCCGCGTCCACGGCGGCGAACACCAGGTACGCCGAGCCGACCTGCGTGGCCGGCGTCGACTCGTTCCACCGCTCCGCCAGCACCCGCACGCCGACCTCCATGGAGGACCGGCCGGTCCAGTTGACCTGCGCCTTCACATGGACGAGGTCGCCGACCCTGACCGGCTCCAGGAAGACCATCTCGTCCATGGAGGCGGTGACGGCGGGTCCGCCGGAGTGCCGGCCGGCGACCGCGCCCGCCGCGTCGTCCACCAACTTCATGATCACGCCGCCGTGGACGGTACCGAGCAGGTTGGTGTCGTTGCCCGTCATGATGTGGCTGAGCGTGGTGCGGGAGGCCGAGGTCGGCTTGCCCTCGGGGATGGCCTGATCTGTCATGCCCTCCACCATATGCCCGGAGTCGGGAAGGTCCGCATTGCATCAGCTTGGCTACAGCGGCGCCCCCGTTCCTCACCCGCCCTGTGAGGGTCGCACGGGCGCGCGGCACACTGTTGCGCATGAATGACTGGCCTCAAGGATGGTCCGGCGGCCGTGACGGGCGTCACGGCGGCGGCGGTGGCGACGCCCAGCCGGAGGGTGCCCGCGTGATGCCCCACGTGCGGCGGCCCGGGTCCGTGCCGCCGCGGCAGCGGCAGGGGTACGACGACGCGGCCGGCCACGCCGGCGCACCGTACGACAGCGGATACAACACGGGCCAGGTCTACGGCATCCCGCGCCCCGCGGGCCCCGCCGACCCCGGCGGGCCCTACGGCGGAGGGGGCCGCGGCACCGGCGCGCCGCCCCCGCCCGCGTACAGCCCCGGCGCGCGCCCCGCGCCCGACTGGCGCCGCCGCGTCAAGATCGGGTCGATCGCGGTCGCCGTCGCCGTGCTGGCCACGACGATCGGCACGTACGCCTGGGCCTCCGGCAGGATGCGCGGCGAGGTCGACCTCGCGAAGGTCATCGAGCGCCCGCAGGAGGACGACTGCACGACGTACCTCATCGTCGGCTCCGACAGCCGCGAGGGCATGACGGCCGAGGACAAGAAGCGCCTGCACACCGGCTCCGCCGACGGCAAGCGCACCGACTCCATGATGATCCTCGCCGCCTGCGGGGGCGGGAACACGATGATCTCCCTGCCGCGCGACTCGGACGTGGAGATCCCCACCTTCGTCGGCTCCGAGTCCGGCAAGACCTTCAAGGGCACCGGCCGCCGCGTGAAGCTGAACGCCGCGTACGCCGAGGACGGCCCCGAACTGCTCGTCCGCACGGTCGAGTACAACACCGGGCTGCGCATCGACCACTACGCGGAGATCGGCTTCGCGGGCTTCGCGAACATCGTGGACGCGCTCGGCGGGGTCGAGCTGGACATCGAGAAGGGCTTCAAGGACAAGAGGTCCGGCGCCGACTTCCAGGCGGGCCGGCAGACCCTCGACGGGGAGCAGGCGCTCGCCTTCGTCCGCACCCGGTACGCCTTCGCCGAGTCGGACCTGGCGCGGACGAAGAACCAGCAGAAGTTCCTCGCCGCGCTCGCGAGCCAGGCGGCGTCGCCCGGCACGGTCCTCAACCCGTTCCGGCTGTACCCGACGCTCGGCGCCGGCCTGGACACCCTCATCGTGGACAAGGACATGTCGCTGTTCGACCTCGCGGAGATGTTCTTCGCGATGAAGGGCGTCAACGGCGGCGACGGCACGTCCATGAACATGCCCGTCTCGGGCAGCCGCGGCGGCAACCTCGTCTGGGACAAGGCGAAGGTCAAGCAGCTGGTGGGGCAGATCCAGAACGACGAGAAGGTCACCGTCACCGCCGACTGACCGGCGAGCCCCGGGGCGGCACCCGGCGCGGCGGCGGTACGGGGCGGCGGCGGTACGGGGCGGGGCCGGTCACACCGTACGGTGACCGGCCCCGCCCCTGGCCGTACCTCGTGCCCCGGCCCGCCCTACCACTGGTACGGCTTGTACACCTCCATGCAGGCGCCCTCGTCGGCGCCGTTGGAGTTCTCCGCCTCCGTCGGCAGGTCGCCGGCCTTGGGGGAGTCCTGCACCGGGTACGTGTCGCCCTCCCGCCAGTCGGCGCCGACCGTGAGCGTCATGCCCTGGGCGTCGCCGGTCGCCCGCACCGCGCCGGCCGGCACGCCGAGCGCCTTCGCCACGGAGAGCGCGTCCGCCCTGCCCTGCTCGCCGGCGGACTTCGGGTAGGCCAGGACGGTCTCCTCCGCGGGCGCGGCCGTCTGCGAGGCGGTGGCCAGCGTGAAGCCCTTGCCGCGCAGCGCCTCGGCGACGCCGCCCGCGCGGCCCCGCACCGCGTACCGCCCGTCCCCGCCGGTGCCGTTGACGACCGTCACGGAGAGGGTGGCCGGAGCGGCGGCGGCCGGGCCGGACGGCTTCGGCGCGGCGGTCGGCTCGGACGCGGCGGCCGGGCCGCCGTTGCCGTCGAAGGGGATGTCCTCGCGGAGCATCTTCCAGATCTGCCGCGCGGGCTTGTCCGCGGGCAGCAGGTGTGCGCGGTTGCGGTGGTCCTCGACCGTCGGCAGCGTCGTCATGGTGATGCGGTTGGTGGGGACGTCCTTCAACTCCATCGCCAGGTCGAAGAGCGCCTTGACGGTGCCCAGCTCCTCGGAGACCTGGAGCGCCTTCGTCCCGGCCTCCGCCAGGTCCATGATGCGGCCGGTGTCGGTGAACGCGTTCTGCTCCTTGAGCTGGCGCAGCATCGCGTTCATGTACATGTGCTGCGCCTTGGCGCGGCCCTGGTCGTTGAAGAACGCGTGCCGGGTGCGCAGCCACTGCAGGGCCTGCTCGCCCTTGACGTACGTCTCGCCCGCGGGCAGCTTCAGCCCCGAGCCGCCCTTGACCTGAGCCGTCGGCCGGTCCCACACGTTCTGCTTGACGCACACCGGCACGCCGCCGACCGCGTCGGCCATCCGCACCACACCGGCGAAGTCGACCATCATCCAGTGGTCGATGTAGACCCCGCTCAGCTTCTCCCAGGTGGTGAGGGTGCAGCCGGGGCCGCCGCGCTGCAGCGACTCGGTGATGATCCGGTTGGTGGCGGCGAACTTCTCGCCGGTCTCCGGGTCCTTGCAGGCCGGGATGTCGACGCGGGTGTCGCGGGGGATGCTCACCACGGCGGCGCTCCTGCGGTCGGCGGACACGTGCAGGAGCATCTGCACGTCGGCGCGCGGCTTGTCGCCGACGGTGTCCTTGGCGCCGCCGAGCGCCAGGTTCTCCTTGGAGTTGCGGCCGTCGGCGCCGATCAGAAGGATGTTCAGCGGGGTGTTGCCGGACGCGTCGGGCGCGGCCTTCTGCACGCCGCTCTCGCCGCCGCTGCGGCCGCCGCTGCGGATGTTGCCGTTGAGGTGCTCGATGTAGAGGTAGCCGGCGCCGGCCGTGGCGAGTATGAGCAGCGACAGCACGGAGGCGACCCAGCGGAAGACCCGCCGCCCGCCCTTGCCGTTCGCGCGCCGCTGGGCCCGCCGTCCGGCCGGGCCCGCGGGCTGCCGGCCGGGCCCGCGCCGGCCGTTCTTCGCGCCGCCCTGTGCGCCGGGGCCCTGTGCGCCGGGGCCGCGTGAGCCGCGACCCCGTGCGCCGGGGCCGCGTCCCGTACCGGCGCCCGATCCCGTACCGGCGCCCGATCCCGTACCGGCGGCCGTACCGCCGTCCGTGCCGTCCTCCGTACCGGCGGGCGTGCCGCCGTCCGTGCCGTCCTCCGTACCGGCGGGCGTGCCGCCGTCCGTGCCGGTGGCGTCGCCCCGGCCCCCGTCACGGGCGCCTCGGGCGTGCGGAACGCTCTCCCGCGTCCCCTCCCCGCGCACGCTGCTGTGTCCCACCCATGTCTCCCCTGGTGAATCAGGTCCGCGTCACTTCGCGCACACCTGCTTGTCCGCTGCCACCGCACCCTCCGGCGCCTTCGCCGGACCGGTGAGGGGGACACCCGCACCCCTGAAGTCCTTGCCGAGGGTGAGGGTCATCGGTTCGCGCTCCCCCGCGTCCGCCGTCCCCTGCTTCAGCGCCGTCGCCGGCAGTCCCATCAGGTCCGCGAGCGCGCGGGCCTGGTCCGCCTGGTTCGGCGCGAACTCCAGCGTCGTCTTCGCGATGTCCGCCGGAGCGTTGGCCTTGTTGGTCGACTTCAGCACCCCGGCCGAGTTCTGCAGCCAGTTGATCGTCGACTGGGCGCCGCCGCGGACGCCGCTGCCGTTGTACACGTCGACGCGCACGTCGGAGGGCTGGGCGCGCGGCCCCTTGAGGAGGGCCGCCTGCGCCGCCTTCGCGGCGTTCTTGGCGTCCTTCTCCTGCTGCTCCACCTCGCTGAGCGAGATGTCGTTCTTGATGATGTTGAAGAGGGGTTCGGCCTTCGCCTCGTCGAGGACGACCGTCGCCTTGATCTTCTCGGCGGGGTTGTCGAGCACCGGGACCGTGGCGAAGGTGATGTTCTTCGGGTCGACCTTCGCCACCTCCATGCCCAGTTCCTGGAGCTTCTTGACGCTGCCTATGCCGGCGTCGACGGTGAGCGCCTTGGTCGCCGCGTCGGCGAGGTCCAGCAGCTTCGACGGGCTGGTCAGCGTCTCGCTGGACTTCATCTGGCGGAACATCGACCCCATGAACTGCTGCTGCGTCTGGATGCGGCTGAGATCGCTCTTGTTGCCGAACGCCTGGCGCGTACGCACGAACGCGAGGGCCTGCTCGCCCTGGATGACGCTCTTGCCCTGCGGCAGGTCGAGCCCGGACTTCTTGTCCTTCACGGCCTGCTCGACGCAGACCTCGACGCCGCCGACCGCCGTGGAGAGGGTCTTCACGGCGTTGAAGTCGACCATCATGAAGTGGTCGACGGGGATGCCGGTCATCTCGTGGACGGTGGCCATGGTGCAGCCGGGGTTCCGGTCCAGCTGGCCGAGGCTGGTGTTGAAGCGTACGCCGCTCTCGGCCGGGACCGTCTTCTCGGTCCCGTCCTCCAGTTTGACGTCGCACTTGGGGATGTCGGTGATCAGGTCGCGCGGGATGGACAGGGCCGTGGCGTTCGTCCGGTCCTTCGAGACGTGCAGCAGGATCGTCGTGTCGGCGTGGCCGGGGCTGTTCTTGTCCCCGTAGCCGGAGTTGCCGTCGCCGGTGCGCTTGTCGGTGCCGATGACCAGGATGTTGATGGCCTGGTCCCTCTTGAAGCCGCTGCCGCCGCCCGCGCCCGCGACGTCGATGGTGCTGAGGTTGCCGTCGAGCCGCTGGTACAGGTAGTAGGCGACGCCGCCGGTGGCCAGCAGGGCGAAGGCGGTGACGCCGCCGGTCCACACGAGGACCTTCTTCGTGCGGCCCTTCTTCTCCTTCGCCTTGCCGCGGCGCCGCCCGGCCGCCGTCTGGGCGGAGCCCCGGCGTTCGGTGGGCGCGGCCGGCTCGGCGGCGCGGCGCCGGCGCTGGCCGGGCACCTCCGCCGCGCGTCGCCGGGAGCCGGTGGGCTGCTCCTGCCCGGAGTCGGTCCTCGGAGCGGCCTCCCGGCCGGTGTCGCGGCCCGCTCCCCGGTCGCCCGCCTCGCGCGGGTGCTCGCGGGCGGCCTCGCGGGCCGGCTCACGGGCGGCGCGGCGGCCCTGCGGGGGCGGCGCGGCGGCCCGGGGCGCCGAGGCGGCGGAGGAGGGCGACGGTGAGGGTGGCTGCCCTGCGGAGTGATCCAGTCGCAGTTCGTAGTTGCCGGTCTGCGGGTTGAGTACCCACTGGTCGGCGGGGTCGATCTCCTCCGCCCCTCCACGGCTGTGCGCGTCCACGGTCGCCTGAATCCTCCGTCGGTGCCACGCGAGGCGCCCTCCCCCTCGGGCGCTCGGTCTTCCCATCCACGGTGCGCGTCCTGCTGCGGTCGTCCGCACCGGATCGCGTCACACTATCCGCCCAGTTCAACGCCGGTCGACGTGCGTGACAAATTCCACGCCCCTTACAAGTGGGCATACCGCCCAATCGTCATACTCCGCCGCCCCCGTCACGACTTTCCTCACACCTCCCCCGTGGGTCTCGCCCGCCTCGGCGCCTTACGGACACGCGCTCACCGCCGCGTTGGTGCCGGTGTACGTGGGCGCGGGCGACGGGCTGCCGGATTCACCGGGCGCTCCGGTCGGGCCCCCGGTCGGGCCCCCGGTCGGACCGCCGGTCGGGCCGCTCGTCGGGGGTGCGGTCGGCGGGGTCGCCGTACCGTCGCCGTCCCGCCCCGTCGTCGGGACGACCGCGACGGGGCCGTCCGTGCGCAGCCGCCTGAACAGCCGCTGCGCGTCGGGCTGTACCAGTTCGTCCCGGTTCGGATCGGCCTGGTACGGCTTCCGGGGGACCGTCAGGAACTGCACCTTCTCCGTGGGCACGCTGCGCAGCCGCCGCGCCAGGTCGTACAGGTCCTTCAGGGAGTCCAGCCCCGGATCCGTGGTGAGCGACCTGGTGGCCGCGTCCAGGACCGGGTACAGCTTGGTCGGGTTGAGCAGGACGCCGTTGCTCTGCATCTTCGTCACCAGCGCGCCGAGGAACTCCTGCTGCCGGTCCATCCGCTCGGTGTCGCTGCCGTCGCCGAGCGACTTGCGGGCCCGTACGAACCCGAGGGCCTCCTCGCCGTCGAGCGTCTGCGGCCCGGCCCGCAGCCGCAGCTTGGCGTCCGGATCGTCGATGGGCTCGCGGACGCACACCCGGACGCCGCCGACCGCGTTCACCATGTCCTTGAAGCCGTGGAAGTCGATCACCATGTGGTGGTCGACGCGGATGTCGGTCAGCTTCTCGACCGTGCGGATCGTGCACGCCGTCCCGCCGATCTGGAACGCCAGGTTGAACTGGGCGAACCGGGGCGCGGACCGCTCGCCCCCGCTCGTGCGGCAGCCGGGGACGTCCACCATCAGGTCGCGCGGGATCGACACGGCCGTCACACCGTGGCCGCGCGCCGACAGGTGCAGCAGGATCGTCGTGTCGGACCGCTGCGTGCCCTGGTCCCTGCCGTACGCGGCGTTCTCCCCGGCGCGGCTGTCGGAGCCGATGAGCAGGATGTTCCTGCCGCCGCGCGGGACGGGCGCGGGGCGCTCCCGCTCGTACCGCTTCAGCTCGGCGAGCGCGCGGGCGTCGGTCGTGATGTTGCCGTCGAGCTTCCGGTACAGCCACCAGCCGGTGCCGGCCGCCGCCAGGACGACGACGGACGCGCCGAGCGCCGCCCAGCGCAGCCACGTCGGCCGGCGTCCGGCCGGGGCGTCCGGCCCGGGGGGAGTGCCGGCGGTGTCCGTCACGTCGTCAGTCCGTCCTTCGCAGCGTCGGCGGCCCCCGGTGCGGCCGCCGCCCCGTGAGACGGCGGATCCCCGCGCGGGGTTGTGCGCCCGGTGAGGCGTACGCCGATGATGTACCGGCGAGGCCCCCCGTACCCGGCGGACTCGGCACGCCGTCCGCCGGACGGGTGGTCCACCGGGCGGGTGCTCCACCGGGCGGGCGGCCCGCCGGGCCGGGTGGTGTTCCACCGGGCGGGCGGCCCACAGGGCGGTCGGCCCGCCGGGCGGGGGCGCGGACGGGGGGTCAGCTCGCGTCGGCGCGGTGGGTGACGCGCTCGCTCTCGATCCGCGCGGCCAGCGCCTCCGGGGTGAGCCGGTCGAGATGGCGGCACAGGACGACGGAGCCGCCCGCCGCGAGCGGCGCGTACAGCCCGGCCGACACCCCCTCCCAGGAGTCCCACGCCAGCCCGGACAGCAGCCGCGAGCCGGGTTCCAGGCCGCGCCGCCGCGCGTCCGAGCGGGCCCGCTCGACCAGCTCGGCGCCGGTCAGCTCCGCCGGCTCCGTCGGCTCCGTCGGCTCCGTCGGCTCCGTACGGCCGGCCGCCGACTCCGGCACGGCCAGGGCCGGGGCGTCCGCGTCCACCGGGACGTAGGGGGCGAACCGGTCGCCCTGGCTCGGCACCTCGACCGCGTAGTCGTCGTATCCGGCCGGCGGGGCGGGGAAGCGGCGGCCCAGCGGCGCGAGCGACAGGGCGAGGCGCCCGCCCGTGCAGGCCAGGCCCTCCTCCAGCCGGTCGGGCCCCGCCACCACGTGGTCGGCCCCGGCGGGGTCGCCCCCGAGGTCGGCCACCACGCCGGTGGAGGCGCAGGCGAGCAGCCACACGGCGGTCTGCCAGTGCGCGGGCAGCAGCAGCGCGACCCGCTCGCCAGGCTCCGCGGAGAGCCCGTCCTGGATCAGGTTGGCCGTCTTGGCCACCCAGTTGGCGAAGGTGGCCACCGACAGTTCGACGCGCTCACCGGTGGCGTCGTCGTAGTACGTGACCAAGGGGCGGGCCGGGTCCGCGGCGAGCGCGGATCGCAGCAGGTCGGCAGGGGTGCGGTCGCTGGCGTTCACGCGGCCCAGCGTACGCGGGCGCGGCGGGCGCGGCGGGGCCGAGCGGGTGATCCGGTACTCCTTCCGGGGCGAGGGGGCGTCAGGAAACCCGGGAAGCGCAACTCCGGCCGAATGTCCAGTATCTGGCTATGCGTTCCATTCGAGTTCCCTTGATCGGCGTAGCGGTCGCGGTCGCCACCGCGTCCGGATCCGCCCTCGCGCTGCCCCTGCCCCTCTCCGCGACGGCCGTCGCCGCCCCCCGGGCGGGCGCCGCGCCGGACCTCGGCTCCACCCGCTCCCTGCCCCTCGTGCCGCTCGCCGGCCACGAGCGCAGCGCGGCGCCCGGCACCCGCGCCGCCCAGGGCCTGCCGCGCCGGGACGTCGAACCCTTCTCCATGGTCGGCGTCGTCTGGGAGGACCCCGGCGCCGAACTGCACGGCACCGTCCAGGTGCGTACGCGCTCCGCCGCGACCGGCGCCTGGTCGGCGTGGCAGGACCTGGACACCCACCAGCACGAGCACGCCGCCGACCCCGGTGCGGCGGAGGCCCGTTCGACGGCGGTGCGCGGCGGGACCGCGCCGCTGTGGGTGGGCGACTCCGACGGTGTCGAGGTGCGCGTACGGCCCGAGGAGCCGGGGGAGCGCGGCGCCGCGCCCCCGGCCCTGCCGCGCGGGCTGCGCGTCGAGCTGGTCGACCCCGGTGACGCCCCGTCGGCGGCCCCGGGCGACACCCCGTCGGCCGCGCCCGGCGACGCGGCGCCCGCCGAGGGGCGCGCGGACGCCGACCCGCAGGACGACACCCCGCACGACGACACGGCCTCCGGTGCCGGCGACGGCGCCGACTCCGGTACGGAGCCGGCCCCGGACACGGGCACGGACACGGGCACGGACACGGACCCCGGCGCCGAGGCGGACACCGGTACGGACACGGACCCCGGCGCCGAGGCGCCCGCCGACGAGGAGGGGGCGCAGGCCCCCACCGACCCGACGGCCGCCGACCCGACGGCTCCCCGCCCGTCGGCCGCGGCCGCGCCGGGCAGCGACGCGCCGGCCGGCCCGCTCACCCCGGAGGAGTCCGCCGCCTCGGCCGCCAACGCCGGCCTGGCCGCCCTCGGCGCGCTGGAGATCGCGGAGCTCACCAAGGAGGAGACCGAGGCGAGCCTGGCCGCCATGGCCGCGGACGGCGGCACCGGCACGGACGGCGGCACCGGCACGGACACCGGCACGGCCACGGACGGCGGCACCGGCACCGGGGGAGGCCCCGGCGGGGGCGCCGCCTCCGGTCCCGACGGCGGCGCCGGAGCCGAGGCCCCCGCCCCGGTCGCCGCGAAGACGTACATCGGCCCGCGCCCCGGCATCGTCACCCGCAAGGGCTGGGGCGCCGACGAGAAGCTGCGCGAGCCGAACTTCCTCTACACGACGTCCGTCCACGCGGCCTTCGTCCACCACAGCGCCACCGGCAACAACTACACCTGCGCCCAGGCGCCCTCCGTCCTGCGCGGCATCTACCGCTACCACGTGCAGAGCATGGGCTGGCGCGACATCGGCTACAACTTCGCCGTCGACAAGTGCGGGAAGATCTACGAGGGCCGCGCGGGCGGCGTGGCCAGGCCGGTCCAGGGCGCCCACACCCTCGGGTTCAACAGCAACACCACGGGCATCGCGGTGCTCGGCTCGTTCGCCACCACCACGCCGCCCGCCGCGGCCGTGACCGGCGTCGCCAAGCTGACGGCGTGGAAGCTGGGCCTGCACGCCAGGAACCCGCTCGGCAAGAGCACCCTGACGTCCGCCGGCGGGAACAAGTACGCGAAGGGCACGAAGGTGCAGCTCAACACGGTCTCCGGGCACCGCGACGGCTACTCCACCGCCTGCCCCGGCGCCAAGCTGTACGCCAAGCTCGGCACCGTCCGCTCCACCGCGGCCGGCCTCCAGGGCAGGCCCTGACGGGGCTGTCGAAGGGGGACGCGGTGTCGAACCGTCTGTCCAGGTCTGCCTAGGATCTGCCTACACTGCCTGGTCGTGCCGATCATATGAGCGGTCTCCGGCCGTGTTCGAAGCGCCGGATCGGCCCACCATCCGACGACCGGCCCAGCAGGAAGCAGAGACGACAGGTGACAGAAGCGATCCTCCTGGTCGGCGGCAAGGGCACGAGGCTGCGACCGATGACGGTGAACACGCCGAAGCCGATGGTCCCCGCGGCGGGCGTGCCGTTCCTCACGCACCAGCTCGCCAGGGCCCGCGCGGCGGGCGTCGAGCACATCGTGCTGGCGACGTCGTACCTGGCCGAGGTGTTCGAGCCGTACTTCGGCGACGGATCGTCACTCGGGCTCCACCTGGAGTACGTCACCGAGGTGGAGCCCCTGGGCACCGGCGGCGCGATACGCAACGTCGCCTCGCGGCTCACGTCGGGGCCGGACGAGCCCGTCCTCATCTTCAACGGGGACATCCTCACCGGCCTCGACATCCGCGCCCTCGTCGAGACCCACGAGACCTCGGGCGCCGACGTCTCCCTGCACCTCACGCGCGTCGAGGACCCGCGCGCGTTCGGGCTCGTCCCGACGGACCCGACCGGCCGGGTCACGGCCTTCCTGGAGAAGCCGCAGACGCCGGAGGAGATCGTCACCGACCAGATCAACGCCGGCGCGTACGTGTTCCGCCGGTCCGTCATCGACACCATCCCGACCGGGCGGCCGGTCTCCGTGGAGCGGGAGACGTTCCCCGGCCTCCTCGCGGACGGCGCCCACCTCCAGGGCATGGTCGACTCCACGTACTGGCTGGACCTCGGCACCCCGCAGGCGTTCGTGCGGGGCTCCGCCGACCTGGTCCTGGGCCGCGCCCCCTCCCCGGCCGTGCCGGGCCGCTGCGGCGACCGCCTCGTGGTGGCCGGCGCGTCCGTCGCCCCGGACGCCAAGCTCACCGGCGGCACGGTCGTCGGCGCGGGCGCCACGGTCGGCGCGGGCGCCCGGATCGACGGCAGCGCCGTCATGGCCGGCGCGGTCGTGGAGCCGGGCGCCGTGGTGACCGACTCGCTCGTCGGCGAGGGCGCCCGGATCGGCGCCCGGACCGTGCTGCACGGCGCCGTGATCGGCGACGGGGCGCACGTGGGCGCCGACAACGAACTGCGGGACGGCGTGCGCGTCTGGTGCGGCGCCCGCCTCCCCGACGCTTCGGTGCGGTTCTCCTCCGACCAGTAGGCCCCGGGTACTCCTGCGGCCGGGCCGCTGGTGCGGGGCGCCGGCGTCACCGCCCCGGTCGCCCCGCGCGCGACGGGCGGCGTCGACGCTCGGCCGCGACCGGGGGCACGGGGTCTCCCTCCGGCCGGGGGCACGCGGCTCCTGCCCGCCCGGTTGCCGGGCGCGCGCGTGCCGCCCGGTGGCCGGGCGCGTCCCGTCCGGTGGTGGCGGGCGACGCCGCGTCCGCGCGGTGGTGGCGGGTCCTCGCCGACTGGTGGCGGGCCCGTCCCCGCCGGCTGGTGGTGCGTCTGTCCCCTCCGGCCGGTGCCGGTGCCGGTGCCGGTGCCGGGCCCGTCCCGACCGGTGGCCGGGGCCTGTCCCCCCCTTCGGCCGAGCGCCGGAGCGTGCCGTCCGGCCGGTGGCTTCTCCTCCGCCCTGCGGCTGGGGCGTCCGCCCCGACCGGTGGCCGGGGCGTCCCGCCCGACCGGTGGCCCGGCGCGCCGGGGTCTACCCTGTTCGGGTCCCCCTTCGCCTTCCGCACCGCCCCTGGAGCCCCCGTGGCCGGCCGTTACGCCCCCCGTCCCCGGCGCACCCCCGCGCCGGGCGGCCCCGGCGTACCCGGGGTGCCCGCCGACGAGGCTCTGGGCGCCACGCCCGGCCTGTCGCCCCGTGCGCCCGGCCCCTCCGGTGCGCCCGGCTCGAACTCCGCCTCCGGACGGGGCTCCGCCTCCCCCCCGGGCTCCGCTTCCCGCTCGGGCTCCGCCTCCGGCAGCGGCGGCCCGCACGGCCCCGCCTACGCCGCGGGTGGCCCGGTCCGGCCCCGTGTGCCCGCCCAGGCCGGCGGCCCGGCCCACGCCCGCGGCCCCGCACCGGAGCCCCGGCGGCGGACGTGGGTGCCGCCGTGGCCCCTGGACCTCGCGCTCACCCTGGGCCCGCTGCGGCGCGGTCCGGGCGACCCGACCTTCCGCGCCACCCCCGACGGGGCGTTCTGGCGGACCTGCCGCACCCCCGGCGGCCCCGGCACGCTGCGGGTCGCCGCGCGCGGTGGCGCCGTGGAGGCCGAGGCGTGGGGGAGCGGCGCCGACTGGCTCCTCGACCGGCTGCCCGCCCTGCTGGGCGAGGAGGACGACCCCGACGCGTTCACGCCCCGCCACCGGTTCCTCGCCGTGACCCGGCAGCGCCGCCCCGGCCTGCGGCTGGTGCGCACCGGACTGGTGCTGGAATCGCTGATCCCGTCGATCCTGGAGCAGAAGGTCACGACGGGCGAGGCGTACCGCGCGTGGCGGCTGCTCGTACGCCGGTACGGGGAGCCCGCGCCCGGCGCCCCGGCGGAACTGCGCCTGTCGGTGGTGCCCGAGCCCCGCACCTGGGCGCTCGTCCCGTCCTGGGAGTGGCACCGCGCGGGCGTCGACGGCAAGCGGTCGGCGACCGTGCTGCGCGCCGTGCGGGTGGCGCGCCGCCTGGAGGAGGCCGCCGCGATGGCGCCCGAGGACGCCCGGCGCAGGCTGGAGCTGGTCCCCGGCATCGGCCCCTGGACCTCAGCCGAGACGGTGCAGCGCAGCAACGGCGCGCCCGACGCGGTGACGACCGGCGACTACCACCTGCCGGGCATCGTCGGCCACGCGCTCGCGGGCAACCGGGACGCGGACGACGAGGAGATGCTGGCCCTGCTGGAGCCGTACGCGGGCCAGCGCCACCGCGCCGCCCGGCTGATCCTCCTCAGCGGCCGGGTACCGCCCCGCCGCGCCCCGCGCATGACCCCCGGCAACATCGCCGCCCTCTGACGACCCGCGCGGCCGGCACCACCGCGCCCGAACGCCCCCGCGGCCCCCCGCCCCCCCGGTCCCGCGCCCCCGGCCCCGTGGGCACCGCCCCCGCGGAAGTACCGCCACCCAGGCATCAGCGGGCACTGCCCCCCAGGAAGCACCGCACCCCGGCCCCCCCGGCACCACCCCCTCCCGGCGCCCGGCCGCCGCCGCTCACCGCACCGTCAGGAAGTCCTCCGGATCGCGGTCCGCGCGGGGCTTCGGCGGCTCGGCGGGCCGGCCGACGGCGACCGCGCCCATCGGGTCCCAGTCGTCGGGCAGCTCCAGCACCTCCCGCACCACGTCCCGGCAGAACATCGTGGACGACACCCACGCCGAGCCGAGCCCCTCGCCCGCCAGCGCCACCAGGAAGTTCTGCACCCCGGCACCCGCCGCCACGACGAACATCTCCCGCTCGGCCGCGTCCCGCCGCGCGTCCCCGTAGTGGTGGGCGCCGTCCGCGACGAGGCAGGGCACCACGAGGCAGGGCGCGTTCCGCAGGACGTCGCCGCGGCGGACGCGCCGTGCGACGGCCTCCTCGCTCCGCCCGTCCCGGCGCAGGTCGGCGATCCACGCCTCGCGCATGGCGTCCAGCAGCCGGGTCCGCGACGCGGCGCTCTCCAGCAGCACGAACCGCCACGGCGCCGTGTGGTGGGGCGCGGGCGCCGTCACCGCCGCGGCCACCGCCCGCCGTACCGCGCCGGGGTCGACCGGCTCGTCGGTGAACGCCCGCACGGTGCGCCGCAGCGTGACCGCCTCCCGAACCGCCTCGGACGTGCCGAGCCGGAACATGTCGCCCTCCGCCCCGCGCACCAGCGCCCGCGCGCCCGGGCCGTCCCCGGCCCCCGCGACCAGGTGCGGCAGGCCGCGTACGACGGCGACGGGCCGCCCGGCGGTCTTGCCCTTCACCAGGTCCCCGGCGGCGGCCAGCTCGTCGGCGCTGGCCACGACCGTCGCGACGAGCGGGTTGCCGAACGCGTCGGTGCCGCCGCGCAGGTCGTCCAGGACCCGCACCCCGGCGGCGCCGATCGCCACGTCGGTCAGGCCGCTGCGCCACGGCCGGCCGAAGGTATCGGTGACGACGACGCCCACCTCCACGCCCAGCAGGTCGCGCAGCCCGTCGCGGATGGACCGGGCGGACGCGTCCGGGTCCTCGGGCAGGAGCAGCACCGTCCCGGCGGGCGTGTTGGACGCGTCCACCCCGGCGGCGGCCATGACGAGGCCGTTGCGGTTCTCCACGATGCGCAGCGCGCCGCGCCGGGCGACCACGCGGACGGTCTCCGCGTCGATGGCGGCCTCCCGGTCGGCGGCCTCGGCCACCCGCCCCTCCGCCTTGCTGACGACCTTGGACGTGACGAGGACGACGTCGCCGTCCGCGAGGCCCGGCTCGGCCGCGGCGATCAGCGCGGCCAGGTCGTCGCCCTTCGCGACCTCCGGGATGCCGGCCGGCGCCCAGACCCGGTACGCGGGGGTCATCCCCGTACCTCCTCCGCGAGGGCCAGCGCCTCGCGGGCCATGGCCGCCGCCGCGTCGACGTCGGTCATCATCAGCGGCACGGCCCGGCAGCGGATGCCCGCGGCCTCCACCTCGGCGACCGCGTCCGCGTCGACCGTGTCGACGAGCCAGCCGTCGAGCAGCCCGGAGCCGTAGTGGCGGGCGACGGCCGAGGCCGTCGCCTCCACGCCCACCGCGGCGAGGACCTTGTCGGCCATGCCGCGCACCGGGGCGTCGCCGACGATGGGGGAGAGCCCCACCACCGGCACCCCGGCCTCCGCGATGGCCTCCCGGATGCCGGGCACGGCCAGGATCGTGCCGATGCTGACGACCGGGTTGGACGGCGGGAAGATCACCACGTCCGCCTCGGCGACGGCCTCCAGCACGCCGGGCGCGGGCTTGGCCTGCTCGGCGCCGACCGGCACCACGGCCAGCGCGTCCACGGAGGCGCGCAGCTTCACCCAGTACTCCTGGAAGTGGACCGCCCGCCGCTCGCCGTCCACCTCGACGGCGACATGGGTCTCGACCCGGTCGTCGGACATCGGCAGCAGTCGCACGCCCGGCCGCCACCGGTCGCACAGCGCCTCGGTGACCGCGCTGAGCGGGTAGCCCGCGCCGATCATCTGGGTGCGCACGATGTGCGTGGCGAAGTCGCGGTCGCCGAGGCCGAACCACTCGGGCCCCACCCCGTACGCCGCGAGCTCGCCCTTGACCGTGAAGGTCTCGTCGGCGCGGCCCCAGCCCTGCTCCTCGTCGATGCCACCGCCGAGGGTGTACATCACCGTGTCCAGGTCGGGGCAGACCTTCAGCCCGAAGAGATGGATGTCGTCACCTGTGTTGCCGATGACCGTGATGTCCGCGTCGGGCGCGGCCCGCTTGAGGCCGCGCAGGAAGCGGGCACCGCCGATGCCACCGGCCAGAACCACCATGCGCATACGGGCAGTCTGTCAGGCCCGGACGGCACTCCGGGCGCTCGGGGCGAACCTGTGGACAACTCCGGTCGCGCCGTGCATCGGCATGTCGGTGAGCCCGGGGAAGTAGACGTGCAGGCTGACGGCGGGTTCGAGGGAGTCGTTGACGAGCTCGTGGACCCGGCCAGGCGCGACGACCCGCCCCGACACGGCCACCGCTCCCGCCCCCGCACCACCCCCTGATCCGGTCCCGGCCCCGGCGCCCGGGACACCGCGCGCGCCCCCGGTCCTCGCCGGCGCCTTCGCGCTCGTCGTCCGCGCCCCCGCGGTGAGCGTCCGCACGCCCCCTTCCGTACGTTCCGTCAGCTCCCCCTCCAGCACGGTGAAGTAGCCGGTCGAGCCACCGTGGTCGTGCGGGCCCGTGCCCTGGCCGGGCAGCCAGGACAGCAGCCACACCTCGTAGCCGGGACCGGTGCGCAGCCGGTGGTACCAGCGGGTGGTGGCGTCGTACGAGACGAGCGGCGCCCACAGCCGGCGGTCGGCGGCGATGGAGCGGGCCATCCCGGCGAACTCGGCGACGGTGGCCGGGTGTTCCCGGGCGGGCTGGAGGAGGTGCTGGACGGCGAGGATGTCGCCGGCGATCTGGAGGTCGCTGTCGCTGTTCATGGGGTGCTGGGTCCTCGGCGGTGCTGTGCGGCGAAGGGAGGGGTGCGGCGGGACGCGGGCCGGTCGGGCGAACCGGCTCCCGGCGGCCGACGGGGTTCCGGCTCCCGGATCGGGTGGGAGGCCGGGACGGGCGGCGGCTGCCGGTGAGGGGCGGGACCGCGGCGCGGGCGGGCGGCCCGGGCCGGGCACGCGGGGCGGGTGCGGCGAGGGGACTCGCCGGGGTGGCCGGAGCGCTACGGCGTCAACAGCACGTACAGCAACAGCGCGCGTGGACAGCGCGGCGGAACCCACGGGCAACGTGGGTCGCGTGGAGCGCTGTGGTCGCTGGCATGCCCCCCACGGTGGACCGGGCCGCTCCGTTCTGTCAACTCGGTGACCGGTTCGGGGGCACCGGTTCACCTCATCCGGTCAGCCGCCCGGAAGAAAGGTTTGTGCTCGCCCGGTCCGGGTCACATGGCGCAGGAACCATCCGCGCAAACACCGTCAGGGGTCCGTGATCGGACTGTGATCCGGGTCGCTTCGCCGGCCCGGCCGCAACAGGATCGCGCGCCGGGTCGTCTCCCCTGGTGAAGGCGTCCGGCGGTGGAAGCACGGGGCAGGCGCCGGGGAGTGTCTCATTTTTGCCGATTTGAACACTTTCCGCACTTCCTTGGTTCCGCAGAGTGAATACCGGGCCCAATAGCAGATCTCAGCTTGACTGCCTCGGAGCTACACACTTGTAATTTCACTCGTGTCGTTCGGCCGGAAATGGGAAACGGTGCGGCATCACGGGGACGTATAAGACAGACGAGGGGCGCAGATGACCGAGTTGTTCCAGGAGCTGCTGGTCGAGGACGCGGAGGAGGAACTCGGCTGGCAGGAGCGCGCGTTGTGCGCCCAGACCGACCCCGAGTCCTTCTTTCCCGAGAAGGGCGGGTCCACGCGCGAGGCCAAGAAGGTCTGCCTCGCCTGCGAAGTCCGTTCGGAATGCCTCGAATACGCGCTGGCCAATGACGAGCGATTCGGAATCTGGGGCGGCCTGTCGGAGCGCGAGCGCCGCCGCCTGAAGAAGGCGGCCGTCTGACCCGCCCCGCCGGGGCCCCCGACGGCCCGTACGCCCGCGGCCCGCACACCGCCCGGCGCCGCCTGCGCGGCTCGCGCAGCGGCGGCTCGTACGCAGCGCGACTCGCGCGCCCGCAGCCGGTGCGCGCGTAGCCCGCACCCCCGGGGCCCGCCCGATCCGTGCGGCCCGATCCGTGCGCCCGCGGCCCGTGCGCCCGCGGTACGTGCGTCTGCGGCCCGTGCGTCCGCGGCCGGCGCCCCCGCGGCTCGTACACCCGCGGCCCCTACGCCCGCGGCTGGTGCGCCCGCAGCCCGTACGTTCAGCTGTCGAGTCCCCGGTCCGTGCGTCCGGGCTCCGACCCCGCCCGGCACGGCTCCCGCGGCCCACCCGCCGGAGGTCCGCGGCCGTCACCGCCGGAGGTCCGCGGCCCACCCGCCGGAGCGTGGACGCCGCCCGCCCGCACCCGTCCAACGGTCCGCCGCCCGCGCTCTGTCCACAGGCGGCGGACCGCCGCCGTGCCAGCCATTAGTGTGGAGCCCCGTCAACGACGCTCCGACGCCCCGCGACGCGGGCGACCCCCTGGCCGGAGGGCCCGTACCTCGATGTCCGCCACCACAGCCGCGTTCTCCACCGCTTCCGAGCCGCAGCAGCCCGAGTTCCCGCGGCATGTCGTCACCGCCGTGCTCGTCACCCACGACGGGGCGCGCTGGCTGCCGGACGCCCTCGCCGGACTCCTCGGCCAGGAGCGCCCCGCGCAGTACGTCATCGCCGCCGACACCGGCAGCGCCGACGAGTCCGCCCGGCTCGTGGGCGAGGCCCTCGGCGACGAGCGGGTCCTGCACCTCGCGCGCCGCACCGGCTTCGGCGCCGCCGTCGGGGAGGCCGCCCGCACGGCCCCCGTCCTCGGCCCCGACGACCTGCCCTACCTGAAGCGGCCCAGCGGCTGGGACCCCGTCGGCAGGACCTGGCGCGACGACGTCCACGACCTGCCCGACCTCCCGCACGGCGAGCCCGTCCAGTGGCTGTGGCTCCTCCACGACGACTGCGCCCCCGCCCCCGACGCCCTCGCCGAGCTGCTCCGCGTCGCCGACTCCGACCGGCACGCCGCCGTCATCGGCCCCAAGCTGCGCGGCTGGTACGACCGCAAGCAGCTCCTCGAGGTCGGCGTCACCATCGCCAACAGCGGGCGCCGCTGGACCGGCCTCGACCGCCGCGAACAGGACCAGGGCCAGCACGACCAGGTCCGCCCCGTCCTGTCCGTCTCCACCGCCGGCATGCTGGTCCGCCGCGACGTCTTCGAGGAGCTGGGCGGCTTCGACCGCCGCCTGCCCCTCATGCGCGACGACGTCGACCTGTGCTGGCGCGCCCACGCCGCCGGCCACCGCGTCCTCGTCGCCCCCGACGCCGTCCTGCGCCACGCCGAGGCCGCCTCGCGCGAGCGCCGCACCGTCGACTGCGCCGGCCGCTCCGTCGCCAACCCGCACCGGGTCGACAAGGCCGGCGCCGTCTACACCCTGCTCGCCAACGCGCGCGGAGCCGCCCTCCCGTACGTCCTCGTCCGCCTCCTCGTCGGCACCCTGCTGCGGACCCTCGCCTACCTCGTGGGCAAGGCGCCCGTCCAGGCGGTCGACGAGGTCATGGGCCTGTGCGGCGTCCTGCTGCGGCCCGAGCGGATCCTCGCCGCCCGCCGCGCACGCTCCGCCCGCGCGGTCGACCCGGCCGAACTGCGCCCCCTCTTCCCGCCGCCCGGCGCCACCGTCCGCGCCACCGTCGAACAGGTCGCCTCCAACTTCGGCGGCGGCGACGCCGACACCGGCGGCTCCCGGCACGGTGCCGTCGAGTCGGGCCCCGGCGGCGACGACGCCGACTACCTGGAGGTCGAGCAGTTCGCCCGGCTGAAGAAGATCGCCCGCAAGCCGGGCCCCGTCCTCTTCGCCCTGCTGCTGCTCGTCTCCCTGGTCGCCTGCCGCGGCCTGTTCGGCGGCGGCTCCCTCGCGGGCGGCGCACTGCTGCCCGTCCCCGACACCGTCGGCGAGCTGTGGAGCCGGTACGCCGACGCCTGGCACCCGCTGGGCACCGGCGGCACCCAGAGCGCCCCGCCCTACCTCGCCCTGATCGCCGGCCTGTCCGGCCTGTTCCTCGGCTCCACCGGCTTCGCGCTCACCCTGCTGCTGGTCTGCTCCGTACCGCTCGCCGGGTTCACCGCGTACCTCGCCTCCCGCTCGCTCGTGGAGTCCCGGCTTCTGCGCGCGTGGGCGGCCATCGCCTACGCCTTCCTGCCCGCCGCCACCGGCGCCCTCGCCACCGGGCGGCTCGGCACGGCCGTCCTCGCCGTGCTGCTGCCCCTCATGGCGCGCGCCGCGGTCGCCGCGTACGGGCTGCGCGGCGGCGGGCCCGGCGCCCCGCGCGGCAGCTGGCGCGCCACCTGGGCGTACACGCTGCTCCTCACCTTCACGATGGCGTTCACCCCCGTCGTCTGGCCGCTCGCCGTCCTCCTCGGCGCCGCCGCCCTGGTGCTGCGGCGCGACGACGTCACCGCGTACGGACTGCGCCTCCTGACCGTCGCCGGCACCCCGCTGCTGGTCCTCGCCCCCTGGTCGCTGTCCCTGCTGACCGACCCGGCCGCCTTCCTCAGGGAGGCCGGCACGCAGATCCGCACCGGCCCGGCGTCCGCCCTCGACCTGCTGGGCGCCAGCCCCGGCGGGCCCCGCGCGGTCGGCGGCATCGTCCTGCTGGGCCTGGTCCTGGCGGCGCTCGCCGCGCTGCTGCGCGCGGAGCGGCAGTTCGCCGTCCGCTGCGCCTGGGCCGTCGCCCTGGCGGGCTTCCTGTTCGCCGTCCTCACCAACGGCTCGGGCGAGCACGCCACCGGCTGGGCCGGACCCGCGACCCTCGTCTACGGCCTCGCCCTCCTCGCCGCCGGCGTGCTCGGCGCGGAAGGCGGCCGTACCCGCGTCGCCGCGCAGAGCTTCGGCTGGCGCCAGCCCGTCGCCGCCCTGATCGCCCTCGCCGCCGCCGTCGGCCCGCTCGTCTCCGCCGCCAACTGGATGATCGGCGGCGCGGCCGGCCCGCTGGAGCGCCGCGACCCCACCCAGGTCCCCGCGTTCGTCGCCGAGGAGAGCACCACCCGCGACCAGCCCCGCACACTGGTCCTCGACGGCCAGTCGGCCGCGAAGGTCACCTACGCCCTGGTGCGGGGGTCCGGCGCCCGCCTCGGCGACGCCGAGCTGACCGCGACCGGCGGCGGCGACCCGCGCCTCGACAAGGTCGTCGCGCACCTCGTCGCGGGCTCCGGCGCCGACCAGACCGCCGAGCTCAGCGGCTTCGCCATCCGCTACGTCCTGGTGCGGGACGGCGCCCCGCGCGACATGGGCCGCGTCCTCGACGCCACGCCCGGCCTGAGCCGGCTCAGCCAGCGCGACGGAAGCGCCCTGTGGCGCGTCGACCGCCAGGTCGCCCGCGCCGTCATCGTCCCCGCCCCCTCCGGTGCGGCGGCGGAGGGCGGCGCGTCCGGCGGCGGTCCCCTCCCGGTCGGCTCCGGCCCCGTCGAGGCGCACACCGACATCCCGGCCGGCGGCGAGGGGCGCGTCCTGCGCATCGCCGACCGCGCCGACGACGGCTGGCAGGCCACGCTCGACGGTGAGCCCCTGGAGAAGGTCACCGTCGACGGCTGGGCGCAGGGCTTCGAGCTGCCCGCGAACGGCGGCCGCCTCGACCTCACCTACGACGCCCCGCTGACCCACACCGCGTGGATCTGGGCCCAGTGCGCCCTCGCCGTCGTCCTGGTCGTCCTCGCCCTTCCGGGCCGCCGCCGCGACATCGACGACGACCTGCCCGACGAGCCCGCGGCGGCCCTGGCCGCCCAGGACGGCACGGGCGAGGGGCGCCGCGCGCGCAGGCTCCGCGCCGCGACCGCCGACACCGGGGCCGGCCCGGCCACCGCCCACGCCGCCGCCGACCCGGAGCCGGTCCCCGCGGACGGCACGTACGGCACGCACGGCATGGACGGCGCGACCGCCGTGGACGCCGACCCGTACGCCGTCCCCGCCCCGCGCGACCCGTCCCCGCCCCAGCCCGCGCCTTCGGCCGCGCCGGCGCCGCAGCACACGGCGGACTGGCCGGCGGGCCAGGACGGCGACGACCGGACCTACCCGCAGCAGTACGGCACCCCGCAGCAGTACGGCGACGGCGGGCAGCCCTACACCGAGCAGCCGTACCCCGGGCAGCCCTACACCGACCAGCCGTACCCCGCGCCCCACGCCCAGCCCTACGACGCCGCCACCCCTTACCGGCAGGACGACCCGTACGACCCGGCCGCCTACGGCGGGCAGCGGTACGACCAGCAGCCGTACACGTACCAGCCGCGCCCGTACGACCCGTACGACCCCGACAGCGAGCAGCGTCCCGACGGGAGCAGCCACCAGTGAACCGCAGCACCCTCTCCCTCCTCGCCGCGGCGACGGCCCTCGCCGCCCTGACCGGGGTCGCCGCCGTGACGGCCCCCGGCGCGGACGAGCCCGCCGCGGCGACCGGCGCGGCGCCCGTCAGGCTCCCCGTCGAACGCAGCAGCCTCCTGTGCCCCGCTCCCAGCACCTCCGAGGTCGCCGAGACGACGTACACGTCGTACACGCCCGCCACGACCGGCGACGCGGCCGAGCCCGGCTCCAAGGCCCCGGCGGGCGGGGAAGCCCTCCCCGACAGGGCCGAGCTGAAGCCGTCCGCCGCCACCGGCGACACAACGGCCACCCCGCCCGAGAAGGACGACGGCGGGACGGACGGCGACAAGACGGACGAGGACAAGAAGGACGAGGACAAGACGAACGAGGACAAGACGAACGAGGACAAGACGAACGAGGAGAAGAAGGACGAGGAGAAGGCGGACGGGGAGCCCGCCGCCGACAAGCCGGTCCTCACGGCCACCGCCCCCGGCACACCCGTCGCGGCGGAGGCCGACGGCGCCGACGCCCCGGCCCTCATCGGCGCCGCCTCCGGCAAGCTCGCGCCGGGCTGGACCACGCAGCAGACCACCCTCGTCCCCGCCGGCGGCGCCCGCGGCCTCCTCGGCGTGGCCTGCACACCCCCCGACACGGACTTCTGGTTCCCCGGCACCTCCACCGCCGAGAACCGCCGCGACTACGTCCACCTCACCAACCCCGACGACACCGCCGCCGTCGTGGACATCGAGCTGTACGGCCCCGAGGGCGCCCTGAAGTCGCAGCTCACCGACGGCATCCCGGTGCCCGCCCGGTCGAGCGTTCCCGTCCTGCTGTCCACGCTCACCGCCGACCCGGCGACGTCCGACGTCACGGTCCACGTCACCACGCGCAGCGGCCGCGTCGGCGCCGTCGTCCGCTCCGCCGTCGACCAGCTGGGCAGCGACTGGCTGCCCGCCTCCGCCGACCCGGCCCCGTCGCTGGTCCTGCCCGGCATCCCCGCCGACGCCACGTCCGTACAGCTCATGGCGTACGCGCCCGGCGAGGAGGACGCCGAGCTGAAGATCCAGCTCGCCGGCTCCACGGGCACCATCACACCCGCCGTCCAGCAGACGATCCGCGTGAAGTCCGGCATGACCGCCTCGGCCGACCTGAAGGGCCTCACCAGCGGCGAGGCGGGCGCCCTGCTGCTGACGCCCGCCCAGGCGAGCCGCGCCACCCCGGTGGTCGCCGCCCTGCGCGTGGTGCGCGGCTCCGGCGAGAAGCAGGAGGTCGCGTTCATCCCGGCCACCGGCCCGGTGGGGGAGCGGGCGACCGTCGCCGACAACCGCGCCAAGGGCTCCACGCTGTCCCTGACCGCGCCCGGCAAGGCCGCGGAGGTGCGCGTCACCGCCTCGCCCGGTACCGGGGGCGGGACACCCGCCACGAAGACGTACACGGTCAAGGCGGGCACGACGCTGGCGTTCACCCCGCCCGTGCCGGCCGGTCTCAAGGGCGGCTACGCCCTGACCGTCGAGACCCTCTCCGGCGGCCCCGTCCACGCGGCCCGCATGCTGGCCCTGCCGGAGGACGGCATCGCCATGTTCACCATCCAGACCCTCACCGACGACCGGGCGAGGGTCGCCGTCCCGAACGCGGAGCAGGACCTCGCCGTCCTGGAGGACTGACGGCCACAGGCCGCCCGGACGACCGGTCCGAGGGCGGCGGGGCCCTCCGCCTTCGCAGCCGGGCCGTCGGAGACGAGGCCGGTGGGGGCGGCGGCCCGCCGGAGAACCCGGTCGAGCCCTCCCGGGAGCCTCGCGACGATGGTCACCGTCGCGGAGGTCGAGCGCCTGACGGAGCGGGGAGCCCGGACGCGCGAGGGCCTGGAGGGCCCGCCCATCCCGCCGCTCAGTCCTGCCCGTACCGCGGGTCGACCGACTCGGGCGCCAGGCCCAGCAGTTCGGCGACCTGCTCCACCACGACCTCGTGCACCAGCAGCGCCCGCTCGTCCCGGCCCTTCGCCCGCAGCTCCACGGGCCGCCGGTAGACCACCACGCGGGCGTGCCGGTCCCGCGTCGCGGGCGCCGAGCTGCCCAGCGGCACCGTGTCGTCCCGCGGCTCCGGCACCTCCAGTACGTGGAACTCGACCTCGGCGAGCTGCGGCCAGTGCCGCTCCAGGCGCTCCACCGAGTCCTGCACCAGGTCCCGGAACGTGTCGGCCCGCGACAGGGACAGCGGGACCTGGGGCGGTGCCACGGGACCGCGCATCCCTCTGCCGTGGCGGTCGCGGCGGCGCGGTCGCGGCTCGGTCGGGCGGTGGGGTCCTGGACTGTCCATCACCTGACGCAGCGTAGCTCTCCGGGACGCGCCGCGTTCCCTCCCCGCACCCACACCCCGGCATGTCGTCAGATGAGCATTCAAGCCACGGGGCGGCGCGATTCGGCACGATGACTCGTTCGTCCCTCCCGCGGGAAACGACCGGATTCGCCCCCTCGCCACCGCCCCGCTCCGGCCGCTTCGAGCCTCCCGGGCTCCCCCGCGCGACCTCCCGGTGCAGGTCGCGGAGGCCCTCCGGAACGCCCCTGTGCCCGACGTCACACCGCGACACGGGCGAGTGACCTGGTGGAGAGTCGTCGCGGCCCGCTCAAGAGTGCGGTACCGTCCAACGTCGTGAGCCCTGTACGTCGCTGTTCGCGCACCGCGTGCGGCCGCCCTGCCGTCGCGACACTGACGTACGTCTATGCCGACTCGACCGCGGTCCTCGGCCCGCTCGCCACCTACGCGGAACCCCACTGCTACGACCTGTGCGCCGAGCACAGCGAACGCCTCACCGCGCCCCGCGGCTGGGAGGTCGTCCGGCTGTCCGACGCGTCCGGCCCCACCCGCCCCAGCGGGGACGACCTGGAGGCCCTCGCCAACGCCGTGCGCGAGGCCGCCCGCCCCCAGGAGCGCACGGCCCAGGCGGGCGGGAAGAACGGCGCGCGGGGCGCGGACCCCGTCGAGGTCGGCCGCCGCGGCCACCTCCGCGTCCTGCGCTCCCCGGACAACTGACCGGGACCACCCCACGGCGCCCCGCCCCCGGCGCACCCGCCCGCACGTCCCGCGCACCCGCTACGCCCCACCCGGCCCATCGCCCCACCCGGCCCAGGCCGCGCCACGCACCCCCGCCGTCGCGCCACCACCCCCGCCGCGAGCACCCGCCGCGAGCACCCCGGTCGCCCCACTCGCCCCGTACGTCCCCTCGTCCCCTCCCGGCGACCCTCCGTAGGTCCCCCGGCACGTACCCGACATCCCTGCGGGTAGCTTGTGTACCCCACACAGGCTCGCAGGAGGTTGATCAGTGACTGCTGATCTGTCGCAGATCGTCAAGGCGTACGACGTCCGCGGGGTCGTGCCGGACCAGTGGGACGAGACGCTCGCCGAGCTGTTCGGCGCCGCCTTCGTCCAGGTGACCGGCGCCGACGCGATCGTCGTCGGCCACGACATGCGCCCGTCGTCCCCCGGCCTGTCGGGCGCCTTCGCGCGCGGGGCCGCCGCACGGGGCGCCGACGTCACCCTCATCGGACTGTGCTCCACCGACCAGCTGTACTTCGCCTCCGGCCACTACGACCTGCCGGGCGCCATGTTCACCGCCTCGCACAACCCGGCCCAGTACAACGGCATCAAGATGTGCCGCGCCGGCGCCGCCCCCATCGGCCAGGACAGCGGCCTCGCCGACATCCGCGCCCTGGTCGAGACGTGGCACGGCTCCGGCGCCCCCGAGCCCGCCGCCACCCGCGGCGAGATCACCGAGCGCGACACCCTGACCGGATACGCCGAGCATCTGAGGTCCCTGGTCGACCTCACGGCCATCCGCCCGCTCAAGGTCGTCGTGGACGCGGGCAACGGCATGGGCGGCCACACGGTCCCCACCGTCTTCGCAGGACTGCCGCTGACGCTCGTACCGATGTACTTCGAGCTGGACGGCACCTTCCCCAACCACGAGGCCAACCCGCTCGACCCGGCCAACATCGTCGACCTCCAGCAGCGCGTCCGCGCCGAGGGCGCCGACCTGGGTCTGGCCTTCGACGGCGACGCCGACCGCTGCTTCGTCGTGGACGAGCGCGGCGAGCCCGTCCCGCCGTCCGCGATCACCGCCCTGGTCGCCGCCCGCGAGCTGGCCAAGCACCCGGGTGGAACGATCATCCACAACCTGATCACGTCCCTCTCCGTCCCCGAGGTCGTCCGCGAGAACGGCGGCAACCCGGTCCGCACCCGCGTCGGCCACTCCTTCATCAAGGCGGAGATGGCCCGCACCGGCGCGATCTTCGGCGGCGAGCACTCCGCGCACTACTACTTCCGCGACTTCTGGAACGCCGACACCGGCATGCTCGCCGCCCTCCACGTCCTCGCGGCACTCGGCGGCCAGGAGGGCACCCTGTCGGCGCTGGTCGCCGAGTACGACCGCTACGCCGCCAGCGGTGAGATCAACTCCACGGTCACCGACCAGTCCGCCAGCACCGCCGCCGTACGCGAGACGTTCGCCGCCCGCGACGGCGTCACCACCGACGAGATGGACGGCCTCACCGTCAGCGGCGACGGCTGGTGGTTCAACCTCCGCCCGTCCAACACCGAGCCGCTGCTCCGCCTCAACGTCGAGGCCCAGGACGAAGCCACCATGGCCAAGGTCCGCGACGAGGTCCTCGCCCTCGTACGCGCCTGACGTCGGCGCACCACCCGGCCCCCGCCCCGGGCGCCTTCGCGCGACCGGCCGACCGGTCAGCCGGCCGGCCTGCCGACCCGACCGCCCCTGCACCGACCGACCCGGCCCGGTGCCCGGTGCCGCACAAGCGGACCGGGCACCGGGCCGGACGGCCACAGAATCCCGTACCACCCAGCCCCGCACCCCGCCCGCACCGCCCAGCACCCGCCCACCGCGCCCCACCCCACCCCACCCCCATCCCCATCCAGCGGCCGGGCCCCAAGCCCCCCCGCACCACGCCCCCGCTCCACTCCGCGCCTCCGCGCACCCCGCGACCGGCCTCGGCCCCGCCTCCGGAACCCCGCCCCGACCCCGGCGCACCGCCCCGGCACGAGCCGCGGCCCGCCCCACACTCCACGGCCCGCGAACCGGCATCGCCCGCCACCCGGCGGTAGGCTGACGACGCCGGGCACGCCCGGCGCACGCGCGGTACACCGCCGCCGGGCCCGCACCGCGCCCCGCACGGACGGCACCGACCACGCACAACGAAAACAGCACGCCAGCACCACACCGACCCCCAGCCCAGCCCACCCCACCCCACCCCACCCCGGCCCCGGCGCACCCGACCGAAGCGCACCCGCACCCGGCCACCGCCCCGGCGCCAACGAAGCACCCGAAGGGAACCACCCCCATGCCGCTCGAAGCCGGCCTCCTCGACATCCTCGCCTGCCCCGCCTGCCGCGCCCCGCTGAGCGACCACACGGCCGACGAGACCCCCGAGCTGGTCTGCACGAGCGACGACTGCGGCCTGGCCTACCCGGTACGGGACGGCATCCCGGTCCTCCTGGTCGACGAGGCCCGCCGCCCCGCCTGACCAGCCATCCACCGCACCGCCCCGGCGACATCCCGCACCGGCGATCGGAGGCCCCACCCATGCTCGACGAGTCGCTGCTCGACGCTCCCGACGCCCTGGCCGAGGCGGACCACCGCGGCCTGCTGCGCGGCGCCGCCGCGTCCGGCGCGCGGGTACGCACCGCCGCCCGGCACGCAGCCGAGGCCGGGGTGACCGCCCTCCAGCCGGAGGGCCGCCCCCGCACCGTCCTCGTCGCGGGGACGGGCACGGCCGCCACCTGCGCCGCCGACCTGATCGCCGCACTGGCCGGAGCCTCCGCGCCGGTCGTCCGCCTGCGCCCGCACGGGGTGGCCGCGGCGGGCGGCGCGCTGCGCTGGAACCTGCCGGGGTGGGCCGGCTCCGTCGACCTGCTCCTCATCCCGACCCACGACGGCTCCGAGCCAGGCCTGGCCACCCTCGCCGAGCAGGCGTACCGCCGCGGCGTCACCGTCGTCGCCGTGGCCCCGCACCGCTCGCCCATCACCGAGGCGGTCGGCAGCACCCACGGCCTCGTCGTGCCCATGGCGACCGCACCCCACGAGGTGGACGAGGAGCCGCAGGGCGCGGGCCCCGGAGCGCTGTGGGCGCTGTTCACCCCGCTGCTCGCCCTCCTCGACCGCGTCGGCCTGTTCACGGCCCCCGGCGACACACTGGAGAAGGTCGCCGACCGCCTCGACCGCACCGCCGAACGCTGCGGCCCCGCCGTCGCCACGTACAGCAACCCCGCCAAGACACTCGCCGCGGAACTGGCCGACGCCCTGCCCCTCATCTGGACGGAGGGCACGGCCGCCGCCCCGGTGGGCCGACGCTTCGCCGCGGTCCTCGCCGAACTCGCCGGCCGCCCCGCCCTCGCCGCCGAGCTGCCCGAGGCGCTCCACGCCCACGCCGGCCTCCTGGCGGGCGACTTCGCCGGAGGCGCCGACCCGGACGACTTCTTCCGCGACCGCGTCGAGGACCCGCAGGCGCTCCACGCCCGCGTCCTGCTCCTCCGCGACCGGCCGGCCGCGGCGGGCGGCCTCAGCGCGGTCCCCGCCGCCCGCGAACTCGCCCTCGGCCACGACACCCCGATCAGCGAGCTGGAGCCGGAGGAAAGCACCGAACTCGAAGCGCTCGCCGAACTGCTGGCCATCACCGACTTCGCCGCCTGCTACCTCTCCCTGGCCTCCTCCCGCCGCCCCTGACCTCCACCCCCAGGCCATCCCCCTTCACCTCCCCCTCCCTCCCCCCTTCCGCGCTTCCCCCCTCCGCCCTCCGCCCCTCCCTCCCGCACCGCGCACACGGAAAGCACCGCCCATGGACCGCCTCTCCACCACCGTCCGCCCCTACGCCTGGGGCTCCACGACGGCCATCCCGGAACTGCTCGGCACCGCCCCCACCGGCGAGCCACAGGCCGAGATGTGGATGGGCGCCCACCCCGGCGCACCCTCCCGCGTCACCCGCCACACACCCCAAGGCGCACGCGAACTGTCCCTCGACGAGGTCATCGCCGCCGACCCCGAGCGGGAACTCGGCCCCGCCGCGCTCGCCAGGTTCGGCCCCCGCCTCCCCTTCCTGCTCAAGATCCTCGCCGCCGGCGCCCCCCTCTCCCTCCAGGTCCACCCCGACGCGGCCCGGGCCCGCACCGGCTACGACGCCGAGGAACGCGCCGGCATCCCCCTCGACGCCCCGCACCGCAACTACCGGGACCCCCACCACAAGCCCGAACTGATCTGCGCCCTCACCCCCTTCGAGGGCTTCTGCGGCTTCCGGCGCCCGGCCGAGACCGCCGACCTCCTCGCCGCGCTCGATGTCGACTCCCTCAAGCCGTACGTGGACCTCCTCCACGCCCACCCCGAGGACGCCGCCCTCCGCGAGGTCCTCACCGCCGTCCTCACCGCCGACCCGGCCGGCATCGCCACCACCGTCGACGAGACCGCCGCCGCCTGCGCCCGCCTCGGCGGAGCCCACGCCCCGTACGCGGCCCTCGCCCACCACTTCCCCGGCGACCCCGGCGTCCTCGCCGCCCTCCTGCTCAACCACGTCCTGCTCCAGCCCGGCGAAGCCCTCTACCTCGGCGCGGGCGTCCCCCACGCCTACCTCACCGGCCTGGGCGTCGAGATCATGGCCAACTCCGACAACGTCCTGCGCTGCGGCCTCACCCCCAAGCACATCGACGTCCCCGAGCTCCTCCGCGTCGTCCGCTTCGAGGCCGGCGACCCCGGCGTCCTGCGCCCCGAGGCGTCCCCGGCCGGCGAGGAGGTGTACGAGACGCCCGTCGACGAGTTCCGCCTCTCCCGGTACGCGCGCCCCGAGGGCGCCGCCCCCGCCGACCTCACCACCGCCACCCCGCAGATCCTCCTCGCCACCGCGGGAAGCCCCCGCGTCGGCGAACTCACCCTCACCCCCGGCCAGTCGGTGTTCGTGCCGGCCGGGGAGACCGTCGAACTCTCCGGCGGCGGCACCCTCTTCAGAGCCACGGTGCTGGCCTGACCCACACCGCCGTCACCCGCTGCTGCAACAATGGCCCGCCGTAGGGACGGGCCGAATCCATTCGGCCGCCCGGGCCCCGGACCACCGGGGCCACCGGGACCGGCGGGACCAGCGAAGGGACAGGACACGCATGAGCGCGTCAGGCGGAACCAAGGCGATCGTGGCGGCACTCGCCGCCAACCTCGCGATCGCCGTGAGCAAATTCGTGGCGTTCCTCTTCAGCGGGTCCTCGTCCATGCTCGCCGAGTCGGTGCACTCCCTCGCCGACTCCGGCAACCAGGGACTGCTCCTCCTCGGCGGCAAGAAGGCGCAGCGCGAGGCCACCCCGCAGCACCCCTTCGGCTACGGCCGCGAGCGCTACATCTACGCCTTCCTGGTCTCCATCGTGCTCTTCTCCGTGGGCGGCATGTTCGCCCTGTACGAGGGCTACCTGAAGATCAAGGACCCCCATGAGATCGAGGCGTGGTACTGGCCCGTGGGCGTCCTCGTCTTCGCGATCATCGCCGAGACGTTCTCCTTCCGCACCGCCATCAAGGAGTCCAACGAAGTCCGCGGGAAGCGCTCGTGGAAGGACTTCGTCCGCACCGCCAAGGCCCCCGAGCTGCCCGTCGTCCTCCTGGAGGACCTCGGAGCCCTCGTCGGCCTGATCCTCGCCCTCGCCGGCGTCAGCCTCGCCCTCGTCACCGGCAACGGCGTCTGGGACGGCATCGGCACCCTCTGCATCGGCGTCCTGCTCATCCTGATCGCCATCGTCCTCGCCGCCGAGACCAAGTCGCTGCTCCTCGGCGAGTCCGCCGGCCTGGAAGAGGTCCGCAAGATCGAGGCGGCACTCGTCGACGGCACCACCGTCACCAGCGTCATCCACATGCGCACCCTCCACCTCGGCCCCGAGGAACTCCTCGTCGCCGCCAAGATCGCCGTCCAGCACGACGACACGGCCGCACAGATCGCCTCCGCCATCGACGCCGCCGAGCAGCGCATCCGCAGCGCCGTCCCGATCGCCCGGGTCATCTACCTCGAGCCCGACATACTCCGCACCCCCCGCTGACCCACAGCACCCACCGGCCACACCAAGCCCTCCACCAAGCGCCGGCCAAAGCCCCCCCACACCCGCCGACCCCGAGGCCCCGGTCCACCTACCGGGGCCTCGCGCGTGCCCGCCCCCCAGCACCGGACGAACGGAACCGGTCCGGCGGACTTGAAGCCCGCGCACCGGATCGGTGTAGATTCGAATACCGAGCCAGACGTCGCTGCTGATGGCGGTCGGGCGGTCCCGACGGACCGGCCGAGGGAGAGAGGGCCTCCGACGACTGCACCGCGCGTGCCCGGGCATCCTTGTGTCCGCCGGCGCGGAGCCAGCCGTACCCACCTCGCACCCGACAACGAGGAGCAGCCCGACATGACCACTGTCGACAACCGACAGGACTTCAAGGTCGCCGACCTCTCCCTGGCCGAGTTCGGCCGCAAGGAGATCACCCTCGCCGAGCACGAGATGCCCGGCCTGATGGCGATCCGCGAGGAGTACGCCGCCGCCCAGCCCCTCGCCGGCGCCCGCGTCACCGGCTCCCTGCACATGACCGTGCAGACCGCCGTCCTCATCGAGACCCTCGTCGCCCTCGGCGCCCGCGTCCGCTGGGCCTCCTGCAACATCTTCTCCACGCAGGACCACGCCGCCGCCGCCATCGCCGTCGGCCCCGACGGCACCCCGGACGACCCGAAGGGCGTCCCCGTCTTCGCCTGGAAGGGCGAGACGCTGGAGGAGTACTGGTGGTGCACCGAGCAGGCCCTGACCTGGCCGGACAGCCCCACCGGCGGTCCCAACATGATCCTCGACGACGGCGGTGACGCCACCCTCCTCGTCCACAAGGGCGTCGAGTTCGAGAAGGCCGGCCAGGCCCCGGACCCCTCCACCGCCGACAGCGAGGAGTACGCCCACATCCTGCGCCTCCTCAACCGCACCCTCGCCGAGAACCCGCAGAAGTGGACCCGCCTCGCCTCCGAGATCCGCGGCGTCACCGAGGAGACCACCACGGGCGTCCACCGCCTGTACGAGATGCACCGCGACGGCACCCTGCTCTTCCCGGCGATCAACGTCAACGACGCCGTCACCAAGTCGAAGTTCGACAACAAGTACGGCTGCCGCCACTCCCTCGTCGACGGCATCAACCGCGCCACCGACGTCCTCATCGGCGGCAAGGTTGCCGTCGTCTGCGGCTACGGCGACGTCGGCAAGGGCTGCGCTGAGTCCCTCCGGGGCCAGGGCGCCCGCGTCATCGTCACCGAGATCGACCCCATCTGCGCGCTCCAGGCCGCGATGGACGGCTACCAGGTCACCACCCTCGACGAGGTCGTCGAGACCGCCGACATCTTCATCACCACCACCGGCAACCGCGACATCATCATGGCCGCGGACATGCAGCGCATGAAGCACCAGGCCATCGTCGGCAACATCGGCCACTTCGACAACGAGATCGACATGGCCGGCCTCGCCCGGATCCCCGGCATCGTCAAGGACGAGGTCAAGCCGCAGGTCCACACCTGGACCTTCGCCGACGGCAAGAAGATCATCGTCCTCTCCGAGGGCCGCCTGCTGAACCTGGGCAACGCCACGGGCCACCCGTCCTTCGTGATGTCCAACTCGTTCGCGGACCAGACCCTGGCCCAGATCGAGCTCTACACGAAGCCGGAGCAGTACCCGACCGACGTCTACGTCCTGCCCAAGCACCTCGACGAGAAGGTCGCCCGCCTCCACCTGGACGCGCTCGGCGTCAAGCTCACGACGCTCCGCCCCGAGCAGGCCGAGTACATCGGCGTCGAGGTCGAAGGCCCCTACAAGCCGGACCACTACCGCTACTGACCCCGCCCGCACGGCCACCCGCCGCGCCCGGCAGCAGGTACCCAGGCAGGCCCCCGCACCCCCGTGTCGGGGGCCTGCCCCGTACCCGGCCGACCCGGCCGCCGCTCAGCCGCGGCGCCCGGACCCCGACCAGACCCCCGAGGACCCATGCCCCGAGGACGCTATTCGCTCCACGATCCGCACGATCACACCCCCCTCGGTGAAGAACACTTCCACTGCGCCCCCGGTCCCTCCGGCTGGCGCTACGTCGCGCAACGCACCACCCCCTCCGGCGACCACGCCGGCTCCGTCGACCTCGCCCTCGACGACCTCGGCCGCCCCCTCCGCCTCGAACTCCACGCCGGCGGCTGGCAGGTACGCGGCGCCGCCCTCGACGGCGTCACCTGGGTACGCACCGACCCCACCGGATCCCACGCCGCCGAAGGCAATGTGCGCGCCCACACCTTCACCGGCAGCTCCCCGGCCTTCCTGGTGGCCCTGACCCGTCTCCTGCGTCTCACCCCCCGTTCCGACGCGACCCGCGTCCGCCTCGTCGCCTTCACGGACCCGGTCCTCGCCCCCCTGACCGTCGACCAGTCCTGGGCCCTGGTGAACAGTGAAGCGCACGCCACTGACAACGGCCCCCTCACCGTGGACGAGTACCAGGTCAGCGCCCTGGACACCGGCGAGCGGCACACCGTCCACATCGCCGGCGACGTGGTCCTCGCGGCCCCCGGCATCGAACTGGAAGACCTCCAGGACCCGCCCTCCGCCTTCACCTGACCCTCGACGCAAGCCGCCGCGCCGCCAGGACCCCCGCCCCCGACCCGCAGCGCCGCCGACCCGACGACGCACCGCACCGCGGCCCCGACCCCCGGCCGCGCCCGGGCGGAAGCAGTCGCCGACTAGGCAGGCGGCGCGAACCCCGTGGCGGGCCGCCCCTCCGGCACGCTCTCACCACCGTCACCCCGCACCCTCGCCGCACCGGGGCCCACCGCCTCAGCCACCCCACCGAAGCCCCCTCCACCCCGAGAACCCCCAGCCCCGTCAACCCCAGCCCCCGAACCCACGCCAGCACCACCCACCGCACCGAAACCACCCACGACCCCAGCGTCACCACCACCCACCACACCGGCCCCGGCCACACCAGCCCCAGACACACCAACCCCAGCCCCAAGCACACCAGCCCCAGCGACCCCCACACCCGCGCCTCCAGGCGCCACCCGCCGAGCCTCCCTCTCCTGCCGCTCATGCACGACGGCCGCCAGGAACATCACCGCGGGCACCCCCGCAGGCGCGGGCGCCCCGGTCCGCGCCACCAGCTCATCGGCCAGCCGCTCGGCCAGCGCCCTCCCCGCCTCGGGGTCCAGCTGCCCCATCCGCGTCAGGCACTGCCGTATCCCCAGCCACAACGAGTCCGGCACCGCCGACAAGTCCAGCTGCGAGAACCGCCCCACCAGCCACGGCGGCGGCGGAGGCACCGGAGCCGTGCGCCCCACCGGCACCCGCTCCCGCACCACCAGCGTCCCCGCGAACACATCACCGACCCGCCGCCCGCGCGCCGACACCAGCGAGGCGATGCACGCGATGACCCCGAACGACATCAGGATCTCCACCATCCCGAGCAGCCCCCGCACCAGCGCGTGCCGGAACCGGATCGGCCCGCCGTCATCCCGCACCACCCGCAGCCCGCACGCCATCTTCCCCAGCGACCGCCCGCGGCTCAGCGTCTCCACCATGATCGGCCCACCGATCAGCACCAGCACGAACGACGCGATCGACACCGCCATCACCGCCGCCTCGTCCAACGACGCGGTGGCCAGGGCGAGCGCGATGGATATGACCAGGTACACCGTCCACACCACGACGAGGTCGATGAGCAGCGCCAGCGCCCGGCTCGGCAGCCTGGCCGGCCGCAGCCCCAGCACGACCGCGTCCCCCGTCACGACCTCGCTCATGCCGCCCACCCTTCTCCGACCTTGCGCAACCGCTCCCCGGGCCAGTCTGCCAAGCTGACCGGCAGCGCGCCGCAGTAGTACGCACCGTACGCACCCCGTGCACTGGAGCCTCAGCCGATCATGGACCTCGACGTCTACGTCACCGCCCACCGCGCAGAGTGGGACCGCCTGGACCACCTCCTGAAGCGAGGCCGCCGGCTGACCGGCGCCGAAGCGGACGAACTCGTCGCGCTGTACCAGCGCACCGCCACGCACCTCTCCGTCATCCAGAGCACCGCCCCGGACCCGGCGCTCACCGCGCGCCTCACCCAGCTCGTCGCCCGCGCGCGGTCCGCCGTCACCGGCACCCGCCGCTCCACCTGGCGCGACGTGGTCCGGTTCCTCACCGCCGGGTTCCCCGCAGCCGTGTACCGCTCCCGCCACTGGTGGATCCCCACCGCAGTGCTCTCGACCCTCCTCGCGGCGGTCATCGGCTGGTGGATCGGTACGCACCCCGAGATCCAGGCCGCCATCGCGGCCCCCGACGAGCTGCGCCAGCTGACCCGCCCCGGCGGCGAGTACGAGACGTACTACTCCAGCCACCCGGCCGGGTCCTTCGCCGCCCAGGTGTGGACGAACAACGCGCGGGCGGCGGCCCTGTGCCTCGCCCTGGGCGCGTTCCTCTGCTTCCCGGTGCTGTGGGTCCTGTTCATCAACATGCTCAACCTGGGCGTCGGCATCGGCCTCATGTCGTCGGCCGGTCGCCTCGACACCTTCCTCGGCCTGGTCCTCCCGCACGGCCTCCTGGAGCTCACGGCGGTCTTCGTCGCCGCCGGTACGGGCCTCCGCCTGGGCTGGACGCTGATCGACCCCGGCCCGTACTCCCGCCGCACCGCCCTCGCCCGGCAGGGCCGCGCCGCGATCGGCATGGCCATCGGCCTCGCGCTGGTCCTGTTCGTATCGGGCGTGATCGAGGGCTTCGTGACCCCGTCCGGTCTGCCCACCTGGGCCCGCGTCGCCATCGGAGTCGCCGCCGAGGCCGCCTTCCTCGTGTACGTGTACGTGCTCGGCGGCCGGGCCTCCCGCGCCGGCGAGGCGGGCGACGTGGACGCCGACCAGCGAAGCGCCGAGCTGCCCACCGCCGCCTGATGTGCGTTCCACCCCTCGGACCTGCTACTGTCCTCTTCGCCCGCCAAACCTGTTGACACAGGCATGGTGGGGAGGTAGATTTAAACGGTTGCCTGGAGCTGGACAAGCTCGCGGGTGGCGTCTAGAGTCTCTCTCGCTCCGCGGAACCGGTCAGGTTCCCACTGGAGCCAACTGATTCCACACTCGGATCGCGAACGCTGATGTAAATCAGCCGGACTGAATCTGATAAAGTCGAATCAAGCCGAAAGGCAAAGGCCCTCCAACGGCCACCGGAAACGAAATCCGCACCGGAAACGGAACGGAAAAGGATCTGGTAAGGTTGGAAACACCGAAGGGAAGCGCCCGGAGGAAAGCCCGCAGGGAAGCCTGAGGGTGAGTACAAAGGAAGCGTCCGTTCCTTGAGAACTCAACAGCGTGCCAAAAGTCAACGCCAGATATGTTGATAACCCCGTCTCTCAGAGACGAGGTTCCTTTGAAACACACAGCGAGGACGCTGAGAACCAGAAGGATCATTCCTCCTTCCGGTTCCGCTCAACGCGAGTGTTCACCCGGAGTACCGGGAAGCATTCACGGAGAGTTTGATCCTGGCTCAGGACGAACGCTGGCGGCGTGCTTAACACATGCAAGTCGAACGATGAACCCACTTCGGTGGGGGATTAGTGGCGAACGGGTGAGTAACACGTGGGCAATCTGCCCTGCACTCTGGGACAAGCCCTGGAAACGGGGTCTAATACCGGATACGACCACTTCAGGCATCTGATGGTGGTGGAAAGCTCCGGCGGTGCAGGATGAGCCTGCGGCCTATCAGCTAGTTGGTGAGATAACGGCTCACCAAGGCGACGACGGGTAGCCGGCCTGAGAGGGCGACCGGCCACACTGGGACTGAGACACGGCCCAGACTCCTACGGGAGGCAGCAGTGGGGAATATTGCACAATGGGCGAAAGCCTGATGCAGCGACGCCGCGTGAGGGATGACGGCCTTCGGGTTGTAAACCTCTTTCAGCAGGGAAGAAGCGAAAGTGACGGTACCTGCAGAAGAAGCGCCGGCTAACTACGTGCCAGCAGCCGCGGTAATACGTAGGGCGCAAGCGTTGTCCGGAATTATTGGGCGTAAAGAGCTCGTAGGCGGCCTGTCACGTCGGATGTGAAAGCCCGGGGCTTAACCCCGGGTCTGCATTCGATACGGGCAGGCTAGAGTTCGGTAGGGGAGATCGGAATTCCTGGTGTAGCGGTGAAATGCGCAGATATCAGGAGGAACACCGGTGGCGAAGGCGGATCTCTGGGCCGATACTGACGCTGAGGAGCGAAAGCGTGGGGAGCGAACAGGATTAGATACCCTGGTAGTCCACGCCGTAAACGTTGGGAACTAGGTGTGGGCGACATTCCACGTCGTCCGTGCCGCAGCTAACGCATTAAGTTCCCCGCCTGGGGAGTACGGCCGCAAGGCTAAAACTCAAAGGAATTGACGGGGGCCCGCACAAGCGGCGGAGCATGTGGCTTAATTCGACGCAACGCGAAGAACCTTACCAAGGCTTGACATACACCGGAAACACCCAGAGATGGGTGCCCCCTTGTGGTCGGTGTACAGGTGGTGCATGGCTGTCGTCAGCTCGTGTCGTGAGATGTTGGGTTAAGTCCCGCAACGAGCGCAACCCTTGTCCCGTGTTGCCAGCAGGCCCTTGTGGTGCTGGGGACTCACGGGAGACCGCCGGGGTCAACTCGGAGGAAGGTGGGGACGACGTCAAGTCATCATGCCCCTTATGTCTTGGGCTGCACACGTGCTACAATGGCCGGTACAAAGAGCTGCGATACCGCAAGGTGGAGCGAATCTCAAAAAGCCGGTCTCAGTTCGGATTGGGGTCTGCAACTCGACCCCATGAAGTCGGAGTCGCTAGTAATCGCAGATCAGCATTGCTGCGGTGAATACGTTCCCGGGCCTTGTACACACCGCCCGTCACGTCACGAAAGTCGGTAACACCCGAAGCCGGTGGCCCAACCCCTTGTGGGAGGGAGCTGTCGAAGGTGGGACTGGCGATTGGGACGAAGTCGTAACAAGGTAGCCGTACCGGAAGGTGCGGCTGGATCACCTCCTTTCTAAGGAGCACTTCTCACCAAGCTTGCTTGGTCAGAGGCCAGTACATCAGCGAACGTCTGATGCTGGTTGCTCATGGGTGGAACGTTGACTACTCGATCTGGTTCACGGGTCGAAGGCCGCAAGTACTGCTCTTCGGAGCGTGGAACGCGTGATCTTCGGACGGGACCAGGTCGGGCACGCTGTTGGGTGTCTGAAGGTACGGGCCGTATGGTCTTGTTCCTTCACACGCCGGCCCCAGTGAACTCCGGATCTTGTCCGGGGGTGATGGGTGGCTGGTCGTTGCTTGAGAACTGCACAGTGGACGCGAGCATCTGTGGCCAAGTTTATAAGGGCGCACGGTGGATGCCTTGGCACCAGGAACCGATGAAGGACGTGGGAGGCCGCGATAGGCCCCGGGGAGCTGTCAACCGAGCTTTGATCCGGGGGTGTCCGAATGGGGAAACCCGGCAGTCGTCATGGGCTGTCACCCACTGCTGAACACATAGGCAGTGTGGAGGGAACGAGGGGAAGTGAAACATCTCAGTACCCTCAGGAAGAGAAAACAACCGTGATTCCGGGAGTAGTGGCGAGCGAAACCGGATGAGGCCAAACCGTATGCGTGTGATACCCGGCAGGGGTTGCGCATGCGGGGTTGTGGGATCTCTCTTTCACGGTCTGCCGGCCGTGAGACGAGTCAGAAACCGTTGATGTAGGCGAAGGACATGCGAAAGGTCCGGCGTAGAGGGTAAGACCCCCGTAGCTGAAACATTGACGGCTCGTTTGAGAGACACCCAAGTAGCACGGGGCCCGAGAAATCCCGTGTGAATCTGGCGGGACCACCCGCTAAGCCTAAATATTCCCTGGTGACCGATAGCGGATAGTACCGTGAGGGAATGGTGAAAAGTACCGCGGGAGCGGAGTGAAATAGTACCTGAAACCGTGTGCCTACAAGCCGTGGGAGCGTCGGACATGCTTTGCATGTCTCGTGACTGCGTGCCTTTTGAAGAATGAGCCTGCGAGTTTGCGGTGCGTTGCGAGGTTAACCCGTGTGGGGAAGCCGTAGCGAAAGCGAGTCCGAATAGGGCGATCGAGTAGCGCGCTCAAGACCCGAAGCGGAGTGATCTAGCCATGGGCAGGTTGAAGCGGAGGTAAGACTTCGTGGAGGACCGAACCCACCAGGGTTGAAAACCTGGGGGATGACCTGTGGTTAGGGGTGAAAGGCCAATCAAACTCCGTGATAGCTGGTTCTCCCCGAAATGCATTTAGGTGCAGCGTCGTGTGTTTCTTGCCGGAGGTAGAGCACTGGATAGGCGATGGGCCCTACCGGGTTACTGACCTTAGCCAAACTCCGAATGCCGGTAAGTGAGAGCGCGGCAGTGAGACTGTGGGGGATAAGCTCCATGGTCGAGAGGGAAACAGCCCAGAGCATCGACTAAGGCCCCTAAGCGTACGCTAAGTGGGAAAGGATGTGGAGTCGCAGAGACAACCAGGAGGTTGGCTTAGAAGCAGCCACCCTTGAAAGAGTGCGTAATAGCTCACTGGTCAAGTGATTCCGCGCCGACAATGTAGCGGGGCTCAAGCGTACCGCCGAAGTCGTGTCATTGCAGCATAAGCCCCAACGGGTGCTGTGATGGGTAGGGGAGCGTCGTGTGCCGGGTGAAGCAGCCGCGGAAGCGAGTTGTGGACGGTTCACGAGTGAGAATGCAGGCATGAGTAGCGATACACACGTGAGAAACGTGTGCGCCGATTGACTAAGGGTTCCTGGGTCAAGCTGATCTGCCCAGGGTAAGTCGGGACCTAAGGCGAGGCCGACAGGCGTAGTCGATGGACAACCGGTTGATATTCCGGTACCCGTTTTGAAGCGCCAGCGCTGAACCCAGCGATGCTAAGCCCGTGAAACCGCCGTGTGCGTCTTCGGACAAGCACGGAGTGGTGGAGCCGGTGGCCCAGACTGGTAGTAGGTGAGCGATGGGGTGACGCAGGAAGGTAGTCCAGCCCGGGCGGTGGTTGTCCCGGGGTAAGGGTGTAGGACGTTACGTAGGTAAATCCGCGTGACACATAGTCTGAGACCTGATGCCGAGCCGATTGTGGTGAAGTGGATGATCCTATGCTGTCGAGAAAAGCCTCTAGCGAGTTTCATGGCGGCCCGTACCCTAAACCGACTCAGGTGGTCAGGTAGAGAATACCGAGGCGTTCGGGTGAACTATGGTTAAGGAACTCGGCAAAATGCCCCCGTAACTTCGGGAGAAGGGGGGCCACTTCTGGTGATCACTCTTGCAGTGTGAGCTGGGGGTGGCCGCAGAGACCAGCGAGAAGCGACTGTTTACTAAAAACACAGGTCCGTGCGAAGCCGTAAGGCGATGTATACGGACTGACGCCTGCCCGGTGCTGGAACGTTAAGGGGACCGGTTAGCTTGGATTCGTCCGGGCGAAGCTGAGAACTTAAGCGCCAGTAAACGGCGGTGGTAACTATAACCATCCTAAGGTAGCGAAATTCCTTGTCGGGTAAGTTCCGACCTGCACGAATGGCGTAACGACTTCTCGACTGTCTCAACCATAGGCCCGGTGAAATTGCACTACGAGTAAAGATGCTCGTTTCGCGCAGCAGGACGGAAAGACCCCGGGACCTTTACTACAGTTTGATATTGGTGTTCGGTTCGGCTTGTGTAGGATAGGTGGGAGACTGTGAAACTGTGACGCCAGTCATGGTGGAGTCGTCGTTGAAATACCACTCTGGTCGTGCTGGATGTCTAACCTGGGTCCGTGATCCGGATCAGGGACAGTGTCTGATGGGTAGTTTAACTGGGGCGGTTGCCTCCTAAAGGGTAACGGAGGCGCCCAAAGGTTCCCTCAGCCTGGTTGGCAATCAGGTGTTGAGTGTAAGTGCACAAGGGAGCTTGACTGTGAGACCGACGGGTCGAGCAGGGACGAAAGTCGGGACTAGTGATCCGGCGGTGGCTTGTGGAAGCGCCGTCGCTCAACGGATAAAAGGTACCCCGGGGATAACAGGCTGATCTTCCCCAAGAGTCCATATCGACGGGATGGTTTGGCACCTCGATGTCGGCTCGTCGCATCCTGGGGCTGGAGTCGGTCCCAAGGGTTGGGCTGTTCGCCCATTAAAGCGGTACGCGAGCTGGGTTTAGAACGTCGTGAGACAGTTCGGTCCCTATCCGCTGCGCGCGCAGGAACATTGAGAAGGGCTGTCCCTAGTACGAGAGGACCGGGACGGACGAACCTCTGGTGTGCCAGTTGTTCTGCCAAGGGCATGGCTGGTTGGCTACGTTCGGGAGGGATAACCGCTGAAAGCATCTAAGCGGGAAGCCTGCTTCGAGATGAGTGTTCCCACCTCCTTGAGAGGGTAAGGCTCCCAGTAGACGACTGGGTTGATAGGCCGGATATGGAAGCCCAGTGATGGGTGGAGTTGACCGGTACTAATAGGCCGAGGGCTTGTCCTCAGTTGCTCGCGTCCACTGTGTTAGTTCTGAAGTAACGAACACCACCATGTTGCCGGTTGGTTGTTATCTTCATAGTGTTTCGGTGGTCATAGCGTTAGGGAAACGCCCGGTTACATTCCGAACCCGGAAGCTAAGCCTTTCAGCGCCGATGGTACTGCAGGGGGGACCCTGTGGGAGAGTAGGACGCCGCCGAACTATTGTTGACGGGGAGCCCCGTGCCTGATGGCACGGGGCTTTCCGCATTTCCGGGACCAGACCGACCAGCAGACGAGACGGCGGACGCCCCTTTCGGGGGCCCGCCCCTCGTACCGACGTACGGCGGTGTCAGAGCCGGCCTGCGGCCTTCAGCGCCAGGTACGCGTCGGCCAGAGCCGGAGCCAGGTCCTCGGGCTTCGCGTCGACGACCGTCACACCATGGCGCTGCAACTGCTCCGCCGTGTTGCGGCGCTGAGCCTGTGCCTGAGCGCCGGCGGCAGCCTCGTACACCGCCTCGGTCGAACCGCGGGACTCCGTCATCGCGTCCACACGCGGGTCCGCCACGGACGCCACGACGACCGTGTGGCGCTGCGTGAGCTGCGACAGCATCGGGAGAAGACCTTCCTCGATCGGCGCCGCGTCCAGGCTCGTCAGCAGCACCACGAGGGATCGCCGTGGAGCACCGGCCAGCGCCGCGGCGCTCAGGCCCCGCGCGTCCGTTTCCACGAGCTCGGGCTCCAGTGTGGCCATGGCTTGCACCATGGCCGGCAGCACGTCACCCGCCCCGCGGCCCTGCACACGCGCGCGGACCCGGCGGTCATAGGCCACGAGGTCCACGCGGTCGCCGGCGCGCGAGGCCAGCGCGGTCAGCAGCAGAGCGGCGTCCATCGCCGCGTCCAGGCGGGGAACGTCGCCGACGCGCCCCGCCGAGGTGCGGCCCGTGTCCAGGACGAGCAGGATGTGCCGGTCCCGCTCCGGACGCCAGGTACGGACGGCGACAGTCGACTGGCGTGCCGTGGCCCGCCAGTCGATGGAGCGGGTGTCGTCACCCGGCACGTACTCGCGGAGGCTGTCGAACTCCGTGCCCTCGCCACGGGTGAGCACGCTCGTCCGGCCGTCCAGTTCCCGCAGCCGGGCCAGCTTCGACGGCAGGTGCTTCCGGCTGGCGAACGGAGGCAGCACGCGGACGGTCCACGGCACACGGTGAGACCCCTGACGGGCGGCGAGCCCCAGTGGCCCGTACGAGCGGACCGTGACCCGGTCCGCCTGCCGGTCGCCGCGGCGCGTCGGTCTCAGGACGGTGGTGAGCCTGCGCCGCTCGCCCGCGGGGACGGTCACGCCGTGGCGTGACGCCTCCTGGTCGGTGCCCGCCGGCCAGGAGCTCGGGGGCCAGGCGTCCCGGATCTGGGCGCGTAGGCGGCGCCGGGAGCTGTTCGCCACCAGCAGGTCCACTTCGGCGCTGTCACCCAATCGAACGGACGTGTCACCACTTCGGGTGAACCGCAGCGTTCTCACTGGCGCGGCCAGGGCGTAGTCGCACAGAATTGCGAGGGACAGGGGGGCGTTGACCGCCAGCATCCCCGTCCAGCTGGGAGCCAGGATGCCGACCGGCAGCGAGCCGATCGCGGCCAGGAGTGCGGTGCGTCCGGTGAGGGCCATGGATCACTGCCTCAGCGACGGGGCGGGGACATGGGCGAGGATCGCGTTGATGACGGAATCGGCGGTCACACCCTCCATCTCCGCCTCGGGGCGGAGCTGGACCCGGTGGCGCAGCGTGGGCAGGGCGAGGGCCTTCACATCGTCAGGGGTGACGTAGTCCCGGCCGGTGAGCCAGGCCCAGGCGCGGGCGGTGGAGAGCAGGGCGGTGGCGCCTCGGGGTGAGACGCCAAGGGTGAGCGAGGGGGATTCACGCGTGGCACGGCAGATATCGACGACGTAGCCGGCGATCTCGGGGGACACCGAGGTGCGGGCGACCGCTTGGCGGGCGGCCTCCAGGTCGGCGGCGGTCGCGACGGGGCGTACACCCGCGGCCTTCAGGTCGCGAGGGTTGAAGCCTTCCGCGTGACGGGTGAGGACGTTGATCTCGTCCTCTCGGGAGGGCAGGGGGACCGTCAGTTTCAGCAGGAAGCGGTCCAGCTGTGCTTCGGGGAGCGGGTAGGTGCCCTCGTACTCGACAGGGTTCTGCGTCGCCGCGACCAGGAACGGCTCGGGCAGCGGCCGCGCGGTGCCGTCGACGGTGACCTGGCGCTCCTCCATCGCCTCGAGGAGCGACGACTGGGTCTTGGGCGGCGTGCGGTTGATCTCGTCGGCGAGTAGCAGGTTCGTGAACACGGGCCCCTGCTGGAAGGAGAACTCGGAGGTCCTCGTGTCATAGACGAGGGAGCCCGTCACGTCACTGGGCATCAGGTCGGGGGTGAACTGGACGCGCTTGGTGTCGAGTTCCAGGGACGCGGCGAGTGCGCGGACCAGCAGCGTCTTGGCGACACCCGGCACGCCCTCCAGCAGGACGTGGCCACGGCAGAGCAGGGCGACGACCAGCCCGGTGACTGCGGGGTCCTGCCCGACCACGGCCTTGGCGATCTCGGTGCGCAGGGCTTCCAGGGAGGAGCGGGCGCCGTCCGAGTTCTCAGGGGTCTCGGGGGTCGGGGCACTCATGAGGTGCGTACCTCTCTTTCGAGGGCGTCGAGTCGGTCTGCCAGGAGGACGAGTTCGGCGTCACCGGTGGGAGCCGGACCGAACAGCAGGTCCCGAAGGTCGCCGGAGTCGGCGATGCGGCGGGAGGAAAGGGCGGGGAGCAGGGCGTCGGGGGAGTGGGCCTCCCGCGACGGGACGCCCACGAGAGGAGCGAGGCGGAGCCGGGCCGCCGAGCGGAGTACGGCGGCGGCACGGTCCCGGGCGTCGGCACGGAAGTAGAGGCGGGCACGGCCCTCCGTCGTCTCCGACGCGCGGATGGCGACGGGGAGGCGTTCCGGGACGAGCGGGCCCAGACGGCGGGCGCGCCAGATCGCGGCCAGGACCGCCGCGAGGGCGAGCTGCAGCGTGCCCCACAACCAGCCCGAGGGGATGAGGCCGAGGAAGTCGGCCTCCCCTTCCACCCGCTGTCCACCGTCCGGGTCATCGGCGGCGGACGGGTCGGCGAGCGACGGGAGGTACCAGACGAGATGACTGCGGGAGCCGAGGAGTTGCAGGGCGAGGGACGCGTTGCCCTCGTCGGCGAGGCGCTCGTTGAGCAGCAGGTCGGCCGCGCCGAGGAGGACGGTGTCTCCGCCGGCGGGGTTCTCCACCCTGATCAGGGTGGGCAGGCCACCGCGGTGGTAGCACCTGTCCGCGGAGACCGAGGTGGCGGTCTCGTACCGTTCGCCGCCGAGGCTCACCGCGCCCGCGCGGCGGGCCTCCGGCAGGTCGCAGCCCGGCTGGGCGGTCGCGACCGTGGCGGGTTCTCCGGCCGTGACGCCGGGGACCAGCACGTCGAGGGAGAACGAGTCCGGGGCGAGGAGCACGGTCCGGCCGCCCGATGTGTCGGCCAGGGAGCGCAGCGCGGTCTGCTGCCCGGCGCTGAGCAGGTTGGGGGCCGTGACGAGGACGGTGGTGTCGGGTCCGGCGGCCGCGGTGACCTCGTCGAGGGTGGTCGCGATCCTGACGGACACCTCGCGGGCCTTCAGCAGCTCGGCGACGGCACGGCTGCCGTTGCGGTCGGCGGAGCGGGGGTCGAGCCGGCCATACGCCTCGCCGGTGCGCAGCAGGGCCAGGGTGAGCCCCGCGATGATCAGCAGGGCGAGCGCGAGCAGGATGCCCCGTGCCCGCGACCAGACGTGGGCGGGGCTCCGGGACAGGGACGTGCCGGCGGAGGTCACTGGGCGGCTCCCTCGACGGTGTGGCTCCACTGGGGCTTGGCCCGCTGCACGGCCGCGTCGAGGTCCTTCACCCGCTGGTACGCACGCCCGTCGGCGGTGCGGCCGCCGTATGTGACGTCGTCGAAGGCGCGGGCGGCGGCCCGCAGCTCGTCGGCGTGGGCGGGCAGTGCGCGGCCCGCCTCGGAGGCCGCCTCGTCCGCCGTGCGGCCGGGACGCGGGTCGAGGAGCGTGCGCTCCTCCAGGGAGCGGACGACGGCCCGCATCCCGTCCTGCACGGCCTGGTTCCAGCGTCCCGCCGCGGCGTGCCGATCGGCGGCCGCCCGGTGGTCGGCCGCCGTGCGCGGCCCTTCGTCGAACAGGGAGTCCGCCGGTGCCGGGACCCGGTGGGGAGTGCCGAGCCGCCACCACAGGGCGGCGAACAGCCCCACGACGATGACGACGATCACCGCGATGCCCAGCCAGCCGCCCGGAGAGGCCCCGGACGCTGCGTCGAACAGGTCGTCGAGCCAGTCGAGGAAGGCGTCCAAGGCGCGGAGCGCGATGTTCTGCTCGTCCTCCTCGTACATCGGCTTGGACAGCTCTCGCTCCGCCGCCTCTCGAGCCGGTAGGCGCGGGATGTCCAGCGGCGGGCCGTCGCCGTCCGCCGAGGCGCGCGTGGGCTCCGCCGCCGTTCCCCCCGTGACGGGCACCGCATCAGCTCCCAGGAGTCGTGTCGCCCGGCGACACGGAGCCGTAGCCGGGTACGCCCGCCGCGCGGGCGAGCTCGAGGTCGAGCGCTTCACGGCGGATGCGCTGGTCCACGTAGAGCAGGACCGTCACCCCGGCCGAGATCGGATACATGATCGCCGATGCGATGACTCCGCCGACAGCGGTGACGATCAGGAACGACCAGCTGTACTCGGGGTTTCCCTCCAGCACGCCGCTCATCCCCCCCTCGCTGAGCGCCAGGGCGATCAGCGAGAACGGGATCACGATGATCACGGTGATGAGCGCGGTCAGCAGGGCCGTCAGCAGCAGGATGCCGAAGATCCGCCACCACGAGCCCCGCACGAGCTTCGCGGAGCGCCGCAGCGAGGCGACGACGCCCTGGCCCTCCAGCATCACCACCGAGTACGCGAGGCTGAACCGCACGGTCAGCCACACCACCACGAGCAGCGCCGCCAGACCGCCGAAGAACACGAGCAGCGCACCAGCGGTCGAGCCGACCAGCCAGCCGGGCAGGACACCCACGGCCACGACGGCGACGACGATCAGCGGGATGAGGAGCGTCAGGGCCAGCAGCGGCACCAGCCGCGGCCGGGCGTCCCGCCACACGTCGCCGAAGGTCACGGGCCGTCCGAGCACAGAGCGGCTCACCACGAACGTCAGCAGCGCCGTCGTCACGAACGTCGCGGCCAGGCCCAGCAGGGTCGAGGGCACCGCCCCCACCATGCTCACCCGCAGCGACTCGGCCGTCTGCTCCAGCACCTCCGACGGGCTCGCGTCGGCGTCCAGCGCCGGTGCCCGCGGCAGCACGTACCGCTGCAGGAGGACTTCCGCGATCTGCACCACGGTCGCCACGGCGAGCGTGATCCCGAGCACCGTCCGCCAGTGCGCGCGGAGCGTCGACACGGCGCCGTCCAGGATCTCCCCGACACCGAGCGGGCGCAGCGGGATCACCCCCGGCTTCGGTGCCGGCGGCGGCCCCCACCCCCCGTGCGGGCCTCCACCGCCCCAGCCCGGCGCGGGAGCGGGCGGCACCCGGCCACCGGGCTGCGCCGCGGGCGGCGACCACTGACCGGGCGGCGGCTGCTTCTCCGACCACTTCGGAGCGGGCCCGGCCGCGGACCCGGCCTGATCGCCGGCCGGCTGGGGCGAACCGGTGCCCTGGTCACCGGACGGGGAAGGAGATCCGGGCGAGGCCCAGCCCGGAGAGTCGTTCACAGTCGTCCACCTCGTGGCTTGGTCGTGGGGCCCGCTCGTCGAGCCGGCTCGGTCACGGCGGCCCGCCACCCCGCGGAGCGGCAGGTCGGCAGCCATCGTGCCACGAGCCACCCGGCCGAAGGCCAGGGCCCTGACGCCCCCGCCGCCCGTCGCGACACCTTCATTGTCACCGGCTCAGCGGGCAGACTGGGCGAATGGCTGATCAGTACGCAGGAACGGACCTCGGCGGACAGCCGCCCGCACCGTCCGCCCTCCGCTGGGCGGAACCCCCGGAGGGGCCCGTCGTGGTGCTCCTCGACCAGACCAGGCTCCCCGCCGAGGAGACCGAAGTCGTCTGCACCGACGTGCCCGCCCTCGTCCGGGCCGTCCAGACCCTCGCCGTGCGCGGAGCACCCCTCCTCGGCATCGCCGGAGCGTACGGAGTGGCGCTCGCCGCCGCCCGCGGCTACGACGTCGAGGAGGCCGCCCTGCAGCTCTCCGGGGCGCGGCCCACGGCCGTCAACCTCGCCTACGGCGTACGGCGGGCCCTCGCCGCGCACCGTGCCGTCACGGAACGGGGCGCCGACCGGCAGGAGGCCGCGCGGGCGGCGCTGGACGAGGCACGGCGCCTGCACCGGGAGGACGCCGACGCCAGTACCGCCATGGCCGCCCGCGGTCTCGCCCTTCTCGACGAGCTCCTCCCCGGCGGGAGCCACCGCATCCTCACCCACTGCAACACCGGAGCGCTCGTGTCCGGAGGCGAGGGCACCGCCTTCGCCGTCGCCCTCGCCGCCCACCGCGCCGGACGGCTCCAGAGGCTGTGGGTCGACGAGACGCGGCCCCTCCTCCAAGGCGCCCGCCTCACCGCGTACGAGGCCGCCCGCAACGGCCTCCCCCACACCCTGCTCACCGACAACGCCGCCGGATCGCTGTTCGCGGCCGGCGAGGTCGACGCCGTCCTCGTCGGCGCCGACCGGATCACCGCCGACGGCTCCGTCGCCAACAAGGTCGGCACCTATCCGCTCGCGGTCCTCGCCAAGTACCACCACGTACCGTTCGTCGTCGTCGCCCCCGTGACCACGATCGACATCGGTACCCCCGACGGCGCGTCCATCGAAATCGAACAACGACCGGCCAGTGAGGTGACGCAGCTCACAGTGTTGGGGGCGGCGGGGGTGGCGGCGGCCCCGCCCGGCGGTCCGGCGGCCTCGGCGCCTCCGGGAACGCGGGCCTACAACCCGGCGTTTGACGTCACACCGCCCGAACTGGTCACCGCGATCGTCACCGAGGCGGGAGTCGTCTCCCCGGTGACCGGAGACGGAATCGCCGAGCTGTGTGCCAGGTCACTCCAGGTAACGATTAGCTAATGGGATGATGTCGATTATGAAGGGACGCGTCCTTGTCGTCGACGACGACACCGCACTGGCCGAGATGCTCGGAATCGTGCTGCGTGGTGAAGGGTTCGAGCCGTCGTTCGTAGCGGACGGCGACAAGGCACTCGCCGCATTCCGGGAGACCAAGCCCGACCTGGTCCTCCTCGACCTCATGCTGCCCGGACGGGACGGCATCGAGGTCTGCCGGCTCATCCGCGCCGAATCCGGCGTACCGATCGTCATGCTCACCGCCAAGAGCGACACCGTCGACGTCGTCGTCGGCCTCGAATCCGGAGCCGACGACTACATCGTCAAACCGTTCAAGCCGAAGGAGCTCGTCGCCCGCATCCGCGCGCGCCTGCGCAGGTCCGAGGAGCCCGCACCCGAGCAGCTCACCATCGGCGACCTCGTCATCGACGTCGCCGGGCACTCCGTGAAGCGCGACGGGCAGTCCATCGCCCTCACCCCCCTCGAGTTCGACCTCCTCGTCGCCCTCGCCCGCAAGCCGTGGCAGGTCTTCACCCGGGAAGTCCTCCTCGAACAGGTCTGGGGCTACCGCCACGCCGCCGACACACGCCTGGTGAACGTCCACGTCCAGCGACTCCGCTCCAAGGTCGAGAAGGACCCCGAGCGGCCCGAGATCGTCGTCACCGTCCGCGGCGTCGGCTACAAGGCGGGACCGAACTGACATGACCCGAGGCAGCGCTGCTCCGAAGCCCGGGAAGCCGGGAGTCCGTGCGGGGCGGGCTGCCGGGACCGGACACGGCCCCAACCGCCTGGGCCGCCTCCTCCACGGCGGACGCATCCTCCAGGACGGAGCACCGGCAGGCCCGGTGCTCCGCCTCCTGGCCCGCTGGTTCCGCCGCCCCCTCCTGCCCGCCGTGCGGCTGTGGCGGCGCAACATCCAGCTCCGCGTCGTCGCCGCCACCCTCCTCATGTCACTCGGCGTGGTCCTCCTGCTCGGCTTCGTCGTCATGGGCCAGGTCCGCAACGGCCTCCTCGACGCCAAGGAACGCGCCGCGCAGAGCCAGGCCGCCGGAGGGTTTTCCGCCGCGCAGGAAGAAGCCAGCGCCGCGACCGGCTCCGCCCCCGCCGACGCCGACACCCCCGGCGCCCCCTCCCGCTCCCTCCTCAACTGGCGCTCCGACCTCGTCGTCCAGCTCGCCAGCGGCGGCGCCGGAGCCTTCGACGTCGTCGCCCTCAGCTCCGACTCCGCCGGCACCGCCCCCAGCCGCGGCGCCCGCGCCTCCGGCGGAGTCAAGGTCGAGAGCATCCCCGTCGCCCTCCGCGAATCCGTAGCCCAGGGCACCGGCACCTTCCAGACGTACACCCGCATCCACTACACCGACGGACAGCGCTCCGCGGCCGGACTCGTCATCGGCAAGCGCCTCAACGACGTCGAGGGCAACACCTACGAGCTGTACTACCTCTTCCCCCTCACCCAGGAAGAGGCCTCCCTCGCCCTCGTCAAGACCACCATCACCACCGCCGGGCTCTTCGTCGTCGTCCTCCTCGGCGCCATCGCCTGGCTCGTCGTCCGCCAGGTCGTCAACCCCGTCCGCATGGCCGCGGGAGTCGCCGAACGTCTCTCCGCCGGACGCCTCCAGGAACGGATGAAGGTCACCGGCGAAGACGACATCGCCCGCCTCGGCGAAGCCTTCAACAAGATGGCGCAGAACCTCCAGCACAAGATCCAGCAGCTGGAGGACCTGTCCCGCATGCAGCGCCGCTTCGTCTCCGACGTCTCCCACGAACTGCGCACCCCCCTCACCACCGTCCGCATGGCCGCCGACGTCATCTACGAGGCCCGCGGCGACTTCGACCCCGTCACCGCCCGCTCCGCGGAACTCCTCGGCGACCAGCTCGACCGGTTCGAAAGCCTCCTCGCCGACCTCCTCGAGATCAGCCGCTTCGACGCCGGCGCCGCCGCCCTCGAAGCCGAGCCCATAGACCTCCGCGACGTCGTCCACCGCGTCATCGACGGCGCCCGGCCCCTCGCGGAACACAAGGGCGGCCACATCCGCGTCGTCGGCGACGAGCAGCCCGTCATCGCCGAAGCCGACGCCCGCCGCGTCGAACGCATCCTGCGCAACCTCGTCGTCAACGCCGTCGAGCACGGCGAGGGACGAGACGTCGTCGTACGCCTCGCTTCCGCCAGAGGCGCCGTCGCCGTCGCCGTACGCGACTACGGGGTCGGCCTCAAGCCCGGCGAAGCCACCCGCGTCTTCAACCGCTTCTGGCGCGCCGACCCCGCCCGCGCCCGCACCACCGGCGGCACCGGCCTCGGCCTGTCCATCGCCCTCGAAGACGCCCGCCTCCACGGCGGCTGGCTCCAGGCCTGGGGCGAACCCGGCGGCGGCTCGCAGTTCCGCCTCACCCTGCCCCGCACCGCCGACGAGCCCCTGCGCGGCTCACCCATACCGCTCGAACCCGAGGACTCCCGCCGCAACCGGCAGCACGACACCACCGGCCACGCCCCCGAGAACACGCGGCACACCGGCACCGCCGTACCCGGACAGGCGCAGGGAGGAAGCAGCGGCGGCACCGGCCGCACCCTGCCCGGACCGCCCCGCCAGGCCCGCGCCGCCACCGCCGACCCCACCGCGCTCCCCGGCAACGGCACCCGTGTCGTCCCACGCGGCACCACCGCGACCACCGGCAGCTCCGGCACCACCAGGCAGGTCGAAACCACCGGGGCCACCGGGACCACCGAGGGCACCGGGACCACCGGAACCGGCGCACCACCCCCCGCACGACAGCAGCCGCAGCCCACGGACCAGGGCGAAGACCAGGACCGGACGAAGCGGAAGGACACCACCCGTGGCCGCTGACCGCCGCCCCACCCACCGCCGCACCACCCGCGCCGTCGCCGTCCTCGGCTCCGCCGCCCTCCTCGCCGGCTGCGCCTCCATGCCCGACAGCGGCGACGTGAGCGGCGTCAAGGCGTCCCGGCAGGGCGACTCACAGGTCCGCGTCTACCCCGTACCGCCCCGCGAGAACGCCGAGCCGGCCGAGATCGTCGAAGGCTTCCTCGAAGCGATGACCGGCGACGACCCCGGATTCGCCACCGCCCGCAAGTACCTCACCAAGCAGGCCGCCCGCACCTGGAAGCCCGAGGAACGCACCACCGTCCTCAGCGCCGCCCCCGTCGCCCAGCAGAGCGGCACCGGCCCGCAGCCGAACGGCGCCCTCGGCGACCCCGAGACCCTCCTCTACCGCCTCTCCGGCCAGAAGATCGCCACCGTCGACGACCGGCACGCCTACCAGCCCGTCGGGTCCGTCACCTACGGCGAGTCCATCCAGCTCGTACAGCAGCGCTCCGCCGACGGCAAGCAGCAGGACTGGCGGATCGACGCCCTCCCGCAGGGCCTCCTCCTCAGCGAGTCCGACTTCCAGCGCAACTACCGCTCGGTCAACAAGTACTACTTCGCGTCCGGCCGGCACTGGGTCGTCGCCGACCCGGTGTGGATCCGCAAGCGCCAGGACCCCGTGACCGGCATGGACTTCCTGACACAGACGGTGGAGGCGCTCCTCGAAGGGCCCACGAACTGGCTCAAGCCCGCCGTCGACACGCGCTTCCCCGCGGGGACGGAGCTGAGGAAGGAGACCACCGCCCTCACCACCGACGACCGCAACACCCTCAAGGTCCCGCTCAACGACAAGGCGAGCGCCGTCGGCCACGAGCAGTGCCGCAAGATGGCCGCACAGGTCCTCTTCACCGTCGGTGACCTCGCCTCCACCCGTGTCGAGCAGGTGGAGCTCCAGCGCGCCGACGGCCGCTCCCTCTGCGTGTTCGGCGAGGGCCAGAAGTCCGACTTCATGGCCGACCCCACCCCCGGTCTCCGGGAGGTGCCCTACTACGTCGACGCCGCCGGGAAACTGGCCCAGCTCCTCCCCGGCGCCCGGGAATCCGTCGAGCCCCGCCACGTCTACGGGCCGTTCGGCGACGGCACGGCCAAAGTCGAGTCCGTCGCCGTGGCCCGGGACGAGAAGCTCGCGGCCGCGGTCTCCGAGAACGGCCGCAGCCTCCGCGTCGCCTCCATCGAATCCGACAACGACCTTCCCGAACCTCTCGTGACCAGCCGCGGAAGCCACCCCGGCAACCGGCTCTCCGCCCCCAGCTGGGACGGCCGCAACGACCTGTGGGTCGCCGACCGCAACCCCGCCGCCCCCCGGCTGCTCGTCCTCCGCGGCGGCACCGGCGAACCCGTCACCGTTCACACGCCCTGGCTGGACTCGGACGTGCGCATCGACGAACTGCGCCTGTCCGAGGACGGCGTACGCATCGCCCTGCGCCTCACCCGCAACGGCAAGACCACCCTCCACATCGGCCGCGTCGAACGGCAGGGCTCCGGCGACAGCCAGAAGGTCTCCGTCGTCGACATCCAGTCCATCGCCCCCCGCATGGAGTCGGTGACATCCGTGTCCTGGGCGGGCCCCAGCCGCCTCATCGTCCTCGGCAAGCAGGCCGGAGGCGTCCAGCAGGTCCGCTACCTGCAGACGGACGGCTCCGCTTCCGCCGCCGTCATCCCCGGCCTCAACCAGGTCAAGAGCGTCGCCGCCGCCAGCGACGAACGCGCCCCGCTGGTCGCCGCCGCCGACGACGGCATCGTCCGACTGCAGTCCGGCGTCAACTGGCAGCCCATGGTCGAGAAGGGCACCTCACCCGTCTATCCGGGCTGACCGAGCGACGCCCCGAAGCGGCCGGGCGAGCGGCTCACCGGTTGTCCACAGCCGGTTTTCCACAGGGGTGGCGGGGCCCGCCCCGCCAGGGCACCGTAGAAGCCATGCGGGGATGGTGGCAGGAGATCACCGGGCTCGTACTACCGGTGGCCTGCGCCGGCTGCGGCCGTCCTCGTACGACCCTGTGCGACGTGTGCGCCCGGTCGCTCCACAAGCGGCCGGCGGCACACGTACGACCCGAACCGGAGCCCGGCGGGCTCCCCGACGTGTGGGCCGCCGCACCGTACGAGGGCGCCGTACGGGCGGCCCTGCTCGCCCACAAGGAGCGCGGCGCCCTCGCCCTGGCCGCTCCCCTGGGCGAGGCCCTGGCGGGCGCGGCGCGAGCCGCTGCGGTCGCGGCCGCGGCTGCGGGGCTGTGGCCCGGTGGGGTGGCCGCAGTGGGCGGTGCGGCGTCGATGGGGGCGGAGGCGGTGGAGGGGGCGGGTGGGGGAGGGGTGGGGGTGGGGGCCCTCCCCCTGGCGCTGGTCCCGGTTCCGTCGGCGCGGCGCTCGGTGCGGGCCCGGGGGCACGACGCGGTTCGGCGGGTGGCGGTGGCCGCGGCGCGGGAGCTGCGGCGGACCGGGATCGAGGCGCGGGTGGCGCCGGTGCTGCGGCAGCGGCGGGTCGTGGCCGACCAGGCGGGACTCGGCGCCCGGCAGCGGCACGCCAACCTCGCGGGTGCGCTGGAGGTGGTTCCGGGCGGCGCCCGGCTGCTGGCGGGCGCGCGGGTGGTGCTGGTCGACGACCTGATGACGACGGGCGCCACCCTGAACGAGGCGGCGAGGGCACTGTGCGAGGCGGGGACCGTGCGTGAGGCGGGGATGGGGCGCGGGGCCGCGCCCGACTTCGGGGTGGGGCCTGGGTGCGAGGCGGGGGGCCAGGGCGGGGCAGGGGCCGGGTCCGGGACATGGGCGGTGGGCGGAACGCGGGATGGGCGCGATGCGGGCACGGTCCGCGAGACCGAGACCGAGACCGAGACCGAGACCGAGACCGAGGCCGAGGCCGAGGCCGTGCGCCGGGCGGAGATGCGCCGGATCGGCGGAATGCGGCCGGGGGGCGGCCCCGTGATCCTGCGGGGGACACCGGGGCGCAGGAGGGCGAATGAAGGGGATTCGGCGGGGGTACGCGGGACCTTCGGAACCAGTCCGGCGACTTGTGGCCCCGGGCGCGGGGAATTGCCGCGGGGCGATCATGGGGGTGTGCTGATCGGCGCGGCTGTAGTGGCTGCTTCTCCAAAAGCGTTCGCGGATAAACCGGAACCGCCGAACGTCGTCGAACGTTGCAGGTAGTGAGGGCGTCAGGGCACCTGATCGGAGGTTTGTGCTGGTAGCGGGTGCCGAGACGCGTCCCGGCGAGCTATGTTCGGTTGTACAGGAATGGCGAATGCCGCCCTTCACCGAATGAGCAGCCATGCGTCCGTACGGAACCGGAGCCGGTCAGCACATCGAAGTCGTGGGGGTGGAATCTTGTCGGCTGGGGAGGAGGAGGTGTAAGTCGCCAAGTCCGAGACTCCGGTGCTCATCGGGGTCTGGTGCGAAAGGGAGATGCTCGCCAGCGGTTGAGCTGGTCGGAGCGATCCGGGAACGGAGTTCTGCGTGGACATCGTCGTCAAGGGCCGCAAGACCGAGGTGCCCGAGCGGTTCCGCAAGCACGTGGCCGAGAAGCTGAAGCTGGAGAAGATCCAGAAGCTCGACGGCAAGGTGATCAGCCTCGACGTCGAGGTGTCCAAGGAGCACAATCCGCGGCAGGCCGACCGGTCCGACCGCGTGGAGATCACCCTCCACTCACGAGGCCCGGTCATCCGGGCCGAGGCGGCCGCGGCCGACCCGTACGCAGCGCTCGACCTCGCGACCGCCAAGCTCGAGGCGCGGTTGCGCAAGCAGCACGACAAGCGGCACACCCGCCGCGGCAACGGCCGGCTGACAGCCGCGGAGGTGGCCGACGTGGTGCCGGGCGTCGCCCGGCTGAACGGCGCGGGAGTCGCCGTACTGGAGGAGTCCGAGGAGGCCGTTCCGACCACGAGGATCGGCTCGCTCGAGGTGCAGGGTGAGGGGCCGCTCGTCGTCCGGGAGAAGACGCACAAGGCGGCCGCCATGTCGCTCGACCAGGCGCTGTACGAGATGGAGCTGGTCGGGCACGACTTCTATCTGTTCGTCGACGCCGAGACGAAGCAGCCGAGCGTCGTGTACCGGCGCCACGCCTACGACTACGGCGTCATCCACCTGGAGAACGACCCCCTGGCGGGGAGCGAGGGCAGCGGCGCGGGCGGTGCGCTCGGCGGCTGACCGGCCCCGGAGGAAGTGGTGCCCCCGGGAGCGCCCCGTGCGCCCCCGGGGGCACCCCCGTGCCACCAGAGGATCACCGCGGTGCCTCCGGGGCATGAAATCATGGCGACACGTACCAACCGGTCCCTGCGGGGCCGGTGTTGGTGCGTCGACCGTGTACTTGAGGGCCCCGGCCCGCAGGGGGAGGAACGATGGCGGACAGCTTCGGCCCGGTGCACCATCCGGGCGGCTCCGGCGCCCCGGACTGCGGGGCGGCCTCGCACGGCGCCTCCGGGCACGGGAGGGATGACGCGTCCCGGAAGGAGCCCATCAGGGTCCTCGTCGTGGACGATCACGCGCTCTTCCGCCGAGGGCTGGAGATCGTCCTCGCGCAGGAGGAGGACATCCAGGTCGTGGGCGAGGCGGGGGACGGCGCGGAGGCCGTCGACAAGGCCGCCGACCTGCTTCCCGACATCGTGCTGATGGATGTGCGCATGCCCAGGCGGGGCGGGATCGAGGCGTGCACGTCCATCAAGGAGGTCGCGCCGAGCGCGAAGATCATCATGTTGACGATCAGCGACGAGGAGGCCGACCTCTACGACGCGATCAAGGCGGGGGCCACCGGGTACCTGCTGAAGGAGATCTCCACCGACGAGGTCGCCACCGCGATCCGGGCCGTCGCCGACGGGCAGTCGCAGATCAGTCCCTCCATGGCGTCGAAGCTGCTCACCGAGTTCAAGTCGATGATCCAGCGCACCGACGAGCGCCGCCTCGTCCCCGCGCCCCGGCTCACCGACCGTGAGCTGGAGGTGCTGAAGCTGGTGGCGACGGGGATGAACAACCGCGACATCGCCAAGGAGCTGTTCATCTCCGAGAACACCGTGAAGAACCACGTCCGCAACATCCTGGAGAAGCTCCAGCTGCACTCCCGGATGGAGGCCGTGGTCTACGCGATGCGGGAGAAGATCCTGGAGATTCGCTGAGGGCTGTCCCGTGCATGGTCTTCCGGTTGCCCGGTTGCCCGGTTGCCCGGCTTCCCGGCTTCCCGGTTGCCCGGCTTCCCGGCTTCCCGGTTGCCCGGTTGTCCGATCGGCCCGGCGCTTACGCGGCGGCGGTGGGACGAGGGCCCGGTTCCTGGGCAGCCGCCGATCGTGATCGTGGTGGTCTTGCCGACGGCGGACTTGGTTCGGGGCCTCTCACGCCTTGCATGAGAGTCTCACACCCGTGGCTACGGAAACCGAGGTGGGACGGCTGCTGCACCGGCGCGGCTGGCGGGCGGCGTTCACGGTCGCTGAAAGGGTGAACGCCTGGGCCGCCCTGGTGAGCGCCGTCGAGCGCGGCTACGGCGACGACATCTACGAGTACACCAACGACCTCTACTGCCGGAGCTGGCTGCACGAGGCGTGGCTCCTGCTGGACGACTACATCGTCCAGCTCTGGACCCCGCGGATCAAAGCCCTGGACGCGCGGTTCAAGGCCGCGACCGTCGACGACGACGGCCAAGCCCTCGACCGGTTTCACGGGTTGCCCGGCCCCGACCTGTGGTGGTGGCGGCGCCATCCCCGCATCCTCACCGGGGACCTCGGGCGTTCGCTTCGCTCGGCCGGTGCCGTCGGCTCCGCCCCGGACAGGGCCTGACCCTCAGCCTCGTGTGACGCCGGCCGGCCCTCGAACTGCCGGCCGGCCGGATCGGGCGCGGCGCGCCTCCCGCTCGGCGGGGGCCGGGCGCCCCGGCGGCCAGGTGGCCATCCCGCCGGGGCCTCTCCGCCGGGGCCGCCCGGTGGGCGTCAGGCCAGTGCGGCGGTGAGTGCGGGGGTGAGATCGGGGCGGTCGGTGCGCTCGATGCGTACCGCGTCGCAGCCCACCCACTCCGCGGCCTCGCGCAGGGCCTGGGCCATCGGGGCTATCGCCTTGGGTCCCGTCAGCGACAGCTGCCGGGCCACCAGGGTGCCGCCCTCGCGGGCCGGGTCGACGCGGCCGAGCAGCCTGCCGCCCGCCAGCAGCGGCATCGCGAAGTAGCCGTGCACCCGCTTCTGCTTCGGCACGTACGCCTCCAGGCGGTGTGTGAAGCCGAAGATCCGTTCGGTGCGGGCCCGCTCCCAGATCAGCGAGTCGAAGGGGGACAGCAGTGTCGTGCGGTGCCGGCCGCGGGGCTCGCTCGCCAGCGCCGCCGGGTCCGCCCAGGCGGGCTTGTCCCAGCCCTCGACCCGTACGGGCAGGAGGCCGGAGTCGGCGACGACGGCGTCGAACTGCTCGCCCTTGATGCGGTGGTAGTCGGCGATGTCCGCGCGGGTGCCGACGCCCAGGGCCTGTCCGGCCAGCCGCACGAGGCGGCGCAGGCACTCGGTGTCGTCCAGCTCGTCGTGGAGGAGGTCGGCGGGGACGGCGCGCTCGGCGAGGTCGTAGACGCGCTTCCAGCCGCGCCGCTCGACGCACACCACCTCGCCGTACATCAGCGCCCGCTCGACGGCGACCTTGGAGGCGGACCAGTCCCACCACTCGCCGCCGTTCTTGGCGCCCCCCAGCTCCGTCGCCGTCAGGGGCCCCTCGGCGCGCAGCTGGCCGATGACGGCGTTGTACGCGCCGTCCGGGAGGTCGTGGTGCCACTGGGGGCTGCGCCGGTAGGCGCGGCGGCGGAACGCGAAGTGCGGCCACTCCTCGATGGGCAGGACGCACGCTGCGTGGGACCAGTACTCGAAGGCGTGCCGGCCCGTCCAGTACGCCGTGTCGACGGCCTGGCGGCCCACGGCGCCGAGGCGTGCGTAGGGCACCAGCTCGTGGGAGCGGGCCAGGACGGAGATCGTGTCCAGCTGGACCGCGCCGAGGTGCCGCAGGACGCCGCGCACGCCCGCCCGCCGGTCGGGGGCGCCGAGGAAGCCCTGCGCGCGCAGGGCTATGCGGCGGGCGTCGTCGGCCGAGAGGTCGGTGGTGGGTCGCGGCGGCGTCGTGGTCATGCTTCGCACGATAGACGGCGCCACTGACACGCCCGGCGGGTTCTCCACAGGGCGGGGTCAGGGCTGTCGGGCGGGCAGGTACGGGGTGCGGGAGGGGAGGCCGAGGTCGGAGGGGAGCAGGGAGGCGAGCCAGCAGTCGCGGTGGCTGTCGGGGCGGGCGAACGCGGCGCGCAGGGTGCCCTCCGGGGTGAAGCCGGCCTTCTCGGCGACGAGCCGGGAGGCGGTGTTGCCGACCTCGGCGCGCCATTCCAGGCGGACGCAGCCGAGGGCGGTGAACGCCCAGTGGGCGAGGGTGCGGGTGGCTTCGGTGGCGTAGCCGTTGCCGCGGTGTTCGCGGACCGTGTAGAAGCCGACCTCCCAGGTGCCGGCGCGCGGGTGGTGGAGGCCGGCGGAGGCCAGCAGGGGGCCGTCGTGCCGGCCGCGGGGGCGTACGGAGAAGGTGTACTCGGTGTCGTCGCGCCAGGCCTGGGGGGCGTACCGGCCGACGAAGTCCTGCGCCTCGGCGATGCCGTACGGGTCGGGCAGCGGTATCCAGCGGGTGATCTGCGGGTCCTGGACGGCGGCCCGGACCTCTTCGGCGTCGCCGGGGCCGAAGGGGCGCAGCAGCAGGCGTTCGGAGGTGAGGGTGACGGGTTCCATGCCGGGATTGTGGTGGGGGAGGGGCGCGCGGGCGAACTGTTTCGGCGGGGTGCGGCACCTTCGGCGCGTCCCGTGCGTTCTTCTTTCGGGCGGCTGGGGCCCGGACGGGCGTTCCCCGGAGGTGCGGACCTCCCGGCGGGGCGGGGTCCTCGCTTACGATGACCGTTGCGGTGGGGCCCGCCTGCCGTGCCCGTGCCCGTGTCCATGACAAGACCCAGTGCCAGGCCCGACCGGCAAGGAGACCAGCCTCAGTGTCCGTCTTCAACAAGCTCATGCGTGCAGGCGAAGGCAAGATCCTGCGCAAACTGCACCGCATCGCGGACCAGGTCAACTCCATCGAAGAGGACTTCGTCAACCTCTCCGACGCCGAGTTGCGTGCCCTCACCGACGAGTACAAGCAGCGGTACCAGGACGGTGAGAGCCTCGACGACCTGCTCCCGGAGGCCTTCGCGACCGTGCGTGAGGCGGCCAAGCGCGTGCTCGGCCAGCGTCACTACGACGTCCAGCTGATGGGCGGCGCCGCGCTGCACCTCGGGTACGTGGCGGAGATGAAGACCGGTGAGGGCAAGACCCTGGTCGGTACGCTCCCCGCGTATCTGAACGCGCTGTCCGGCAAGGGCGTGCACCTGATCACGGTGAACGACTACCTCGCCGAGCGCGACTCGGAGATGATGGGCCGGGTCCACCAGTTCCTGGGCCTGTCGGTCGGCTGCATCCTGGCGAACATGTCGCCGGCGCAGCGCCGCGCGCAGTACGACTGCGACATCACGTACGGCACGAACAACGAGTTCGGCTTCGACTACCTGCGCGACAACATGGCGTGGTCGAAGGACGAGCTGGTGCAGCGCGGCCACAACTTCGCCTGTGTCGACGAGGTCGACTCGATCCTCGTCGACGAGGCCCGTACGCCGCTGATCATCTCGGGCCCCGCGGACCAGGCGACGAAGTGGTACGGCGACTTCGCGAAGCTGGTGCGGCGGCTGAAGCGCGGCGAGCCGGGCAATCCGCTGAAGGGCATCGAGGAGACCGGCGACTACGAGGTCGACGAGAAGAAGCGGACCGTCGGCATCCATGAGGCCGGCGTGGCCAAGGTCGAGGACTGGCTGGGCATCGACAACCTCTACGAGTCGGTGAACACGCCGCTCGTCGGCTACCTGAACAACGCCATCAAGGCGAAGGAGCTGTTCAAGAAGGACAAGGACTACGTCGTCATCGACGGCGAGGTCATGATCGTCGACGAGCACACGGGCCGTATCCTCGCGGGCCGCCGCTACAACGAGGGCATGCACCAGGCGATCGAGGCGAAGGAGGGCGTCCCGATCAAGGACGAGAACCAGACGCTCGCCACGATCACCCTGCAGAACTTCTTCCGCCTGTACGACAAGCTGTCCGGCATGACCGGTACGGCGATGACCGAGGCCGCCGAGTTCCACCAGATCTACAAGCTGGGCGTCGTGCCGATCCCGACGAACCGGCCGATGGTCCGCAAGGACCAGTCCGACCTGATCTACCGTACGGAGGTCGCGAAGTTCGCGGCCGTCGTGGACGACATCGCGGAGAAGCACAAGAAGGGCCAGCCGATCCTCGTCGGCACGACGTCGGTCGAGAAGTCCGAGTACCTCTCGCAGCAGCTGTCGAAGCGCGGCATCCCGCACGAGGTGCTGAACGCGAAGAACCACGAGCGCGAGGCGTCGATCGTCGCCCAGGCGGGCCGCAAGGGCGCCGTCACGGTCGCGACGAACATGGCGGGCCGCGGTACGGACATCAAGCTCGGCGGCAACCCGGACGACCTCGCCGAGGCGGAGCTGCGCCAGCGCGGCCTGGACCCGGTGGAGCACGCGGAGGAGTGGGTCGCCGCCCTGCCCGCCGCGCTGGAGAAGGCGGAGCTGGCCGTCAAGGCCGAGTCCGAGGAGGTCAAGGAGCTCGGCGGCCTGTACGTGCTCGGCACGGAGCGGCACGAGTCGCGGCGTATCGACAACCAGCTGCGCGGCCGTTCCGGGCGTCAGGGCGACCCCGGCGAGTCCCGCTTCTACCTGTCGCTGGGCGACGACCTGATGCGGCTGTTCAAGGCGCAGATGGTCGAGCGCGTCATGGCGATGGCGAACGTGCCGGACGACGTGCCGATCGAGAACAAGATGGTCACGCGGGCCATCGCCTCCGCGCAGTCGCAGGTCGAGCAGCAGAACTTCGAGACGCGCAAGAACGTCCTCAAGTACGACGAGGTCCTCAACCGGCAGCGCGAGGTCATCTACGGCGAGCGCCGCCGCGTCCTGGAGGGCGAGGACCTGCACGAGCAGATCCGCCACTTCATGGACGACACGATCGACGCCTACATCCAGGCCGAGACCGTCGAGGGCTTCGCCGAGGAGTGGGACCTGGAGCGGCTGTGGGGCGCGTTCAAGCAGCTCTACCCGTGCAAGGTCACCATCGAGGAGCTGGAGGACGCCGCCGGGGACCGCGCCGGCATCACGGCGGAGTTCATCGCGGAGTCCGTCAAGGACGACATCCACGAGCAGTACGCGGCCCGCGAGAAGCAGCTCGGCTCCGACATCATGCGTGAGCTGGAGCGCCGTGTCGTGCTGTCGGTGCTCGACCGCAAGTGGCGCGAGCACCTGTACGAGATGGACTACCTCCAGGAGGGCATCGGCCTGCGCGCGATGGCCCAGAAGGACCCGCTGGTCGAGTACCAGCGCGAGGGCTTCGACATGTTCAACGCCATGATGGAGGGCATCAAGGAGGAGTCCGTCGGCTACCTGTTCAACCTGGAGGTCCAGGTCGAGCAGCAGGTCGAGGAGGTCCCGGTGGAGGCGGCGCCCGAGCGGCCGTCGCTGGAGAAGGAGGCCGCCGTCCCCGCCGGCGCCGGCCGCCCCGAGATCCGCGCCAAGGGCCTGGAGGCCCCGCAGCGGCCCAACCGGCTGCACTTCTCCGCGCCGACCGTCGACGGCGAGGGCGGTGTCGTGGAGGGCGACTTCGACAACGGCGCCGCCCGGTCCGAGACGGACGGCATGACGCGCGCCGAGCGCCGCAAGGCCCAGAAGGGCGGTCGCCGTCGCAAGAAGTGACGGCGGTGCCCCGGCCCCGGCCCGTGGCCGGTGACCGGGGGCCGGGGCCCTTCGGGGTGGGAGTTCCGTCGGAAGGCGGGACCGGACCGTACGGGAACCTGTACGGGCCGGTCCCGCCTTGCGCGTTCCCGGCGGCGGGGCCGGGGCCGGGAGCCGTCGGGCCGGGTGTGCCGGGGGCCGGCGCAGGGCGGGGACGTGCGGGGACGGCGGCCCCTCGGGCGCCGGCTGGGGCGCCGGCTGGGGCGCCGGCTCGGGCGTCGGCTTGGGCCCGGCTTGGGCGCCCGGCTCGGGCGCTTCGGGCCGAAGCGCCGTGCCGGTAGCGGGGGTCCCTTGCGGTCGCCCGCAGCCGTCCGGGCGGGACGTGGCTCTGGGCGGGCGGGGACTCGGGGCTCCCGGGGCGCTGGGGCCGTTCGCCGGGCCCCGAGCCCCGGGCGCCCGGACCCGTACCGGCCGCTACGTGGCCGCCGGGCCCAGCTCCACCGCCGCGCAGCGCCACCTGCGGTCGGCGCCCCGCTCCAGGCGGAACGCCATCGCCTGCACGCGCGCCCCGGTCACGATGCTGGCGTACGCCTCCAGCACGTCCGGTCCGGGCGAGGCGCTGCGACAGCGGCGCAGCACGGGGCGCGAGCGCCGGGCGGTGCCGGAGGGGCGCAGGGGGTTGGCCGGTGCCAGGCGGACGAGCTGCTCGTACGCGTCACCGATCGTCTGGCCCAGCATCCAGTGCACCGGCCGTTCCCCGGTCAGCACGGCGAGCAGCCGCTCGGCGAACACGACGTACGGCGGCGCGAGGCGCGGCCGGGCCCCCGGGGCGGCACCGCCTGCGGCGCCGGTGCCCGAGCCGGCCGGCGGGCGGGGCGGCCGGGGCCGTACGGCGCCCGGACGGGCCTCGCCCGGGCGGGCGCCGCCCGGCCGCGCCCCGCCGCCGGGGCGCCGCAGGTCGCGCCGTCCGCCGGGCCGCCCCGCCGCGCGTGCCGCCCTCCCTTCCGCTGCTCCCGCCGGGGCCCCCGCGGCCAGCAGATCCGTCGCCGCGGACACCGGGACGGCCCGCGAGCCGCCCTGCGGGGCGTGCTCCGAGGCGCCCCGTGCGGTGTCCCGCGGGGCGGGGCCGGGTGCCGGGGCGGGGGCCGTCGGGCTCAGGAGGTACGCGGCCGCGTTGCGTGCGGCTGCCGTGCCCAGCCCCTCCGGGGCCTTCCACAGGGCGCGGGCGGCGTTCGCGTCCGCAGGGCCCCGCGCCGCAGGAACGCGGAGGGCCCGCGCGCCGGGGGCGGCGGCGAAGGCTCGCGTCGCGGGAGCGGGAGCAGCAGCGGGGGCGGGAGCTGGAGCGGGAGCTGGAGCGGGAGCAGGAGCAGGAGCAGCAGCGGGGGCGGGAGCTGGAGCGGGCGCGGGTGCGGGAGCAGGAGCTGGGGCGGGCGCGGGTGCGGGAGCAGGAGCTGGGGCGGGCGCGGGTGCGGGAGCAGGGGCTGGGGCGGGAGCGGGGGTCGGGGGGTGCGGCATCGGCGTGGTCCCTTCCGTCAGCCCGGCATTACCGGGCGGTAACTTCGCGGTGGCCCACTTCTACGGGGGCGCACCGCGCCCCGCAACGACCCGTCAAGTCCGTGGCGCGACGACCCGGATTCACCTGTACGGGTGGCGGGGCCCATGGGGCGCCTGGCCGCGGGCCGGGTCGGCGTATCGCCGGGTGGACGTCCGGGAGGGGCGGCAGGAGCCCCCGAAGGGGTGCCGCCGCACGTATCCTGGGGACGTCCTCCGACTACGAAAGCGGCCTGCCATGCGCGTGTACGTTCCCCTGACCCTCCCCGGTCTCGCGCAGGCGCACCGGACGGGCGCGATCGGCGCCGGCGGGCCGCTCACCGCGTACGCCGTCACGCCCGGGCTGCGCGAGTGGTACGTCTCCGACGACATCGAGGAACTGGAGTACGCGGCGCTCAGCCGGGCCGCCGCCGGCTCGCTGCGCCTCCTCGCCGCCGACCCGCGGGCCGCGCGCCGCCGTGTCGTCGTCGCCGTGGACGTCCCCGACGGCGCCGCGACCGCCGACCCCGACCGGGGCCTGGACCCCGCGTCCGTCGGCGAGGTCCGGATCGCCGGTCCGGTGCCGCTGGCCAAGGCCGCCGCCGTGCACGCCGACTCCGACGAGGCGGAGGCCGACGTGACCGCCGCGGCCGACGCGCTCGGCGCGGCCGACCTGGGCGACGACGACGCCCGGTTCACGGTCGACGGCGCCGAGGACCACGAGCTGCTCTGGTACGGCGTCCAGGAGATCCCGAGCCTGGTCGGCTGACGCGCGGGCCCGTTGTCGGACCCGGCCGGTACGGTTTCCGCATGGGGAAGCACCGCACGCATCTGGTCTGGGACTGGAACGGAACGCTGCTCGACGACATCGGCGCCGTCATCGAGGCGACGAACGCCGCCTTCGAGGAGATAGGCCTGCCGCCGATCACGCTCGAGCGGTACCGGGAGCTGTACTGCGTGCCGGTCCCCCTGTTCTACGAGCGGCTGCTCGGCCGGCTCCCCAGCGAGGACGAGTGGGCCGTCATGGACGGCGCGTTCCACCGGCACTACTGGGCGCGCGCCGACGCCTGCGGGCTCACCGCCGGGGCCGCCGAGCTGCTGGCGGCGGCGAGCGAGCTCGGCCGGACGCAGTCGCTGCTGTCGCTGGCGCCGCACGAGCGCCTCGTGCCGCTGGTGCGGCGGTACGGCATCGAGGAGTGGTTCGTCCGCGTCGACGGGCGCACGGGCCACTCCGCGTCCGGCAAGGCCGAGCACATGGTGCGCCACCTGGAGGCCCTGGACGGCGTGGCGCCGGAGCGGATCGTCGTCATCGGGGACGCCGCCGACGACGCGGTCGCCGCCGCCCATGTCGGCGCGCGCGCCGTGCTGTACACGGGCGGCTCCCACAGCCGCGCCAGCCTGCGGGCCGCCGGCGCCCCGGTGGTCGACACACTGGCGGAGGCCGTCGCCGTGGCGGAGGACATGCTGGCCTGAGCCGCGTGCGGCCTCCGTCCCCATGCGGCCTCCGTCCCCATGCGGCCTTCGTCCGCGCACGGCCCGCACGGCCCGCACGGCCGCGCAGGGCCGGGGTACGTCCGCCACGGCCGCGCAGGGCCGGGGGCACGTCCGCCACGGCCGCGCACGTCCGCCTACGTCCTCGTAGGGCCGCGTACGGCCCGCCCCGCGGCCGCCGCGTGCGGCCGGGGACGGACCCGCGGTCCCGGCGGCGGGTGTGGCGGGCGGGTGGGGCCGCGCGCCGGGTGACGTCGCGGGGCCGGCCGTGCGCCGCTCACGGGCGGGTGCGTCCGAGCGGGGGACCCGGTGCGACCCGGGCACCGTCGGCGGGCCGCCGGAGGCGGGAGGGGGCGGGCGCGCGGGGGAGAGGGTTTCGGACACGGCCGCAGGGCCGTCGTACCTGCTCCGCATGGGGGTTTCGTACCGGAAAGGGAGGGATTCGGCACCGGGCGGGATGGCGGGTGCGCATCGCGCGCGTCTGTCGCTGTCCACACTGTCAAACTTCGGGGTCGTCTTTTGTACACATACGGCTCATGACGGCCGAGGGGTGAGGGGCGATAGCCTGGACCCGTGATCAGCGCTATATGCCGTGGGGGCAGCGGAGCCCCCGGCCGGCGCCCGGAGTGCCTTCGTGCCCGGGCGGCAGCTGGTCCTTCCCGCCCGGTTCCCCCGCCGTCCCAGGCCAAGCGGCCGAAGCCGGCCGGTGGCGATCCGGGCTTCTCTCATTCGGGCATGGCGACCACGCCGAGCGGTTACACCGCCTGGAAGCGTGACCGACCTGCCACCCCCTTCCCCTACGTCACGCAACGGCGCGCGACAGGAGCCAGAGGACATGCAGACCAAGCTGGACGAAGCCAAGGCCGAGCTGCTCGAACGGGCCGCCCGGGTAGCTGAGAACGAGTCCGGGGACCGGCCCGACGCGGGCACGGTGCTCGAGTACCTCCAGCGCTACTACCTGCACACCGCTCCCGAGGACCTCACGGACCGCGACCCCGTCGACGTGTACGGCGCGGCGCTCTCGCACTACCGCCTGGCCGAGAACCGTCCCCAGGGCACGGCCAGCGTCCGCGTGCACACGCCGACCGTCGAGGAGAACGGCTGGACGTGCAGCCACTCCGTCGTCGAGGTCGTCACCGACGACATGCCGTTCCTGGTGGACTCCGTCACCAACGAGCTGTCCCGGCAGAACCGCGGCATCCACCTCGTCGTGCACCCCCAGGTGGTCGTCCGCCGCGACGTGACCGGCAGGCTCGTCGAGGTCCTCCCCTCCGGCCCCGGCTCCGAGAACGGCGCCCGCACCAGGCCGCACGACGCGCTCGTCGAGTCGTGGATCCACGTGGAGATCGACCGCGAGACCGACCGCGCCGACCTCAAGCAGATCACCGCAGACCTGCTGCGCGTCCTGTCCGACGTCCGCGAGGCCGTCGAGGACTGGGAGAAGATGCGCGACGCGGCGCTGCGCCTGGCCGACGGCCTGGCCGACGAGCCGACCGCCGCGGACCTGCGGCCCGGCGAGGTCGAGGAGGCCCGCGAGCTGCTGCGCTGGCTCGCCGACGACCACTTCACCTTCCTCGGCTACCGCGAGTACGACCTGGTCGACGGCGACGGCCTCGCCGCCGTCCCCGGCACCGGCCTCGGCGTGCTGCGCTCCGACCCGCACCACAGCGGCGAGGAGGTCCACGGCCACCCCGTCTCTCCGTCGTTCAACCGGCTGCCGGCCGACGCGCGCGCCAAGGCCCGCGAGCACAAGCTGCTGATCCTCACCAAGGCCAACAGCCGCTCCACCGTCCACCGCCCGTCGTACCTGGACTACATCGGCGTCAAGAAGTTCGACGCGAGCGGCAACGTCATCGGTGAGCGCCGCTTCCTCGGCCTGTTCTCGTCCGCCGCGTACACCGAGTCCGTGCGCCGCGTCCCCGTCATCCGCCGCAAGGTCGCCGAGGTCCTCGACGCCGCCGGCTTCGCGCCCGCCAGCCACGACGGCCGCGACCTGCTGCAGATCCTGGAGACCTACCCGCGCGACGAGCTGTTCCAGACGCCCGTCGACCAGCTGATGGCCATCGCCACCAGCGTCCTGTACCTCCAGGAGCGCCGCCGGCTGCGCCTCTACCTGCGCCGCGACGAGTACGCCCGCTACTACTCCGCGCTGGTCTACCTGCCGCGCGACCGCTTCAACACCACGGTCCGCGAGCGGCTCACCGACATCCTGAAGGAGGAGCTCGGCGGCACCAGCGTCGACTTCACCGCCTGGAACACCGAGTCGGTCCTCTCGCGCCTCCACTTCGTCGTCCGCGTCCCGCAGGGCACCACGGTCACCCCGCTCACCGACGACGACGCCGACCGCATCGAGCACCGCCTCGCCGAGGCGGCCCGCTCGTGGGCCGACGGCTTCAGCGAGGCCCTCAACGCCGAGACCGGCGAGGAGCGCGCCGCCGACCTGATGCGCCGCTACGGCAACGCCTTCTCGGAGGGGTACAAGGCCGACCACCCGCCGCGCGCCGCCGTCGCCGACGTCCTCCAGCTGGAGCAGCTCGCACAGGGCGGCGAGGACTTCGCGCTCTCCCTGTACGAACCGGTCGGCGCCGCGCCGGGCGACCGCCGCTTCAAGATCTTCAAGCGGGGCGAGCAGGTCTCCCTCTCCGCCGTGCTGCCCGTCCTCAACCGGCTGGGCGTCGAGGTCGTCGACGAGCGCCCGTACGAGCTGCGCTGCGCCGACCGCACGCACGCCTGGATCTACGACTTCGGCCTGCGCATGCCGGCGCCCACCGGCAACGGCGGCGACTACCTCGGCGACGACGCCCGCGAGCGGTTCCAGGAGGCGTTCGCCGCGACGTGGACCGGGCAGGCCGAGAACGACGGCTTCAACGCCCTCGTCCTCACCGCGGGGCTCAACTGGCGCCAGGCGATGGTGCTGCGCGCGTACGCCAAGTACCTGCGGCAGGCCGGCTCGACCTTCAGCCAGGACTACATGGAGGACACCCTCCGCGACAACGTCCACACCACGCGCCTGCTCGTCTCGCTGTTCGAGGCGCGGATGGCGCCCGAGCGGCAGCGCGCCGGCACGGAGCTGACGGACGGCATCCTGGAGGAGCTCGACGGCGCCCTCGACCAGGTCGCGTCCCTCGACGAGGACCGCATCCTGCGCTCCTTCCTCACCGTCATCAAGGCGACCCTGCGGACGAACTTCTTCCAGAAGGGCGCCGACGGCAGGCCGCACGCCTACGTGTCGATGAAGTTCGACCCGCAGGCCATCCCCGACCTGCCGGCGCCGCGCCCCGCGTTCGAGATCTGGGTGTACTCGCCGCGGGTCGAGGGCGTCCACCTGCGCTTCGGCAAGGTCGCGCGCGGCGGCCTGCGCTGGTCCGACCGGCGGGAGGACTTCCGTACGGAGATCCTCGGCCTGGTCAAGGCGCAGATGGTGAAGAACACCGTCATCGTCCCCGTCGGCGCGAAGGGCGGCTTCGTCGCCAAGCAGCTGCCCGACCCGTCCGTGGACCGCGACGCGTGGCTGGCCGAGGGCGTCGCCTCGTACCGCACGTTCATCTCGGCGCTGCTCGACATCACCGACAACCTGGTCGGCGGCGAGGTCGTGCCCCCCGCCGACGTGGTCCGCCACGACGAGGACGACACCTACCTGGTCGTCGCCGCCGACAAGGGCACGGCGACCTTCTCCGACATCGCCAACGAGGTCGCCGTCGGCTACGGCTTCTGGCTCGGCGACGCCTTCGCGTCCGGCGGCTCCGCCGGATACGACCACAAGGGCATGGGCATCACCGCGCGCGGCGCCTGGGAGTCGGTCAAGCGCCACTTCCGCGAGCTGGGCCACGACACGCAGACGCAGGACTTCACGGTCGTCGGCGTCGGCGACATGTCCGGCGACGTCTTCGGCAACGGCATGCTGCTGTCCGAGCACATCCGCCTCGTCGCCGCCTTCGACCACCGCCACATCTTCATCGACCCGAACCCGGACGCGGCCGTCTCGTACGCCGAGCGGCGCCGCCTGTTCGAGCTGCCCCGCAGCTCCTGGGCCGACTACGACCGCGCGCTGCTCTCGCCGGGCGGCGGCGTCCACTCGCGGCAGGCCAAGTCCATCCCGGTCAACGCGCACATGCGGGCGGCGCTCGGCATCGACGAGGGCGTCACCAAGCTGACCCCCGCCGAGCTGATGAAGGCCGTCCTGAAGGCGCCGGTCGACCTGCTGTGGAACGGCGGCATCGGCACCTACGTCAAGGCGTCCGCCGAGTCGCACGCCGACGTCGGCGACAAGGCCAACGACGCGATCCGCGTCAACGGCGAGGACCTGCGGGTCAAGGTCGTCGGCGAGGGCGGCAACCTCGGCCTCACCCAGCTCGGCCGCATCGAGTTCGCCCGCGCCGGCGGCCCCGCCGGCACCGGCGGCAAGGTCAACACCGACGCCATCGACAACAGCGCGGGCGTCGACACCTCCGACCACGAGGTGAACATCAAGATCCTGCTGAACGGGCTCGTCACCGACGGCGACATGACCGTCAAGCAGCGCAACAGGATCCTCGCCGAGATGACCGACGAGGTGGGCCGCCTGGTCCTGCGCAACAACTACGCGCAGAACGTGGCGCTCGCCCTCGCCGTCCACCAGTCCCACTCGCTGCTCCACGCCCACCAGCGGTTCCTGCGCCGCCTGGAGCGCGACGGGTACCTCGACCGGGACCTGGAGTTCCTGCCGGGGGACCGGCAGATCCGCGAGCTGCTGAACGCCGGGAAGGGCCTCAGCCAGCCGGAGCTGGCCGTCCTCATGGCGTACACGAAGATCACGGTGGCGCAGGAGCTGATCGCCACCGACCTGCCGGACGACCCGTACCTGCGGAGCCTGCTCCACACGTACTTCCCGACCATCCTGCGCGAGCAGTTCCCCGACCAGGTCGACGGGCACGCGCTGCGCCGCGAGATCATCACCACGATCCTGGTGAACGACACCGTCAACAGCGGCGGCTCGACGTTCCTGCACCGGCTCCGCGAGGAGACCGGCGCGTCGATCGCGGAGATCGTCCGCGCGCAGACCGCCGCCCGCGCGATCTTCGGCCTGGGTGCCGTCTGGGACGCCGTCGAGGCACTCGACAACAAGGTCCCGGCCGAGGTCCAGTCGCGCATCCGGCTGCACTCCCGCCGGCTCGTCGAGCGCGGTACGCGCTGGCTGCTCAACAACCGGCAGCAGCCGCTCCAGCTCGCGGAGACGATCGACTTCTTCGGCGACCGCGTCGAGCACGTGTGGGCCGAGCTGCCGAAGATGCTGCGCGGCGCCGACCTGGAGTGGTACGAGGGCCTGGTCGCCGAGCTGACCGCGGCGGGCGTGCCGGGCGAGCTGGCGGCGCGGGTCGCCGGGTTCTCCTCGGCCTTCCCGACGCTGGACATCGTCGCCATCGCGGACCGCACGGGCAAGGACCCGCTGGCCGTCGCCGAGGTGTACTACGACCTCGCGGACCGGCTGCGGATCACCCAGCTCATGGACCGGATCATCGAGCTGCCGCGGGCCGACCGCTGGCAGTCCATGGCGCGCGCCGCGATCCGCGAGGACCTGTACGCGGCGCACGCGGCCCTCACCTCCGACGTGCTGTCGGCCGGGAACGGCACGTCCACGCCGGAGGAGCGGTTCGCGGCCTGGGAGGAGAAGAACGCCTCCCTGCTGGCCCGCGCCCGCACGACGCTGGAGGAGATCCAGGGCTCCGACGCGTTCGACCTGGCGAACCTGTCGGTGGCGATGCGGACGATGCGCACCCTGCTGCGCGCCCACAGCTGAGCCGCCGGCCGTACGCACGGCCGTGGCCGGGGCGCCCACCCGCGCGGGTGGGCGCCCCGGCGCGTCTCACGGCGCCCGTCCCGCGGCTTCCCGCCGGCTCACGGCGTCCTCCTGCCGGCTCAGGCGCCCCCCGCTCAGGGCACCGGCGCCGCGCTCTTCGCCGCCGCCTCCCGCGCCACGCCGCGTGCCGTGCTCCGCGGCACCCGCAGCACGCCGGGCGCCGACTCCGCCCACAGCAGCCGGCCCGACAGCAGCGCGGCGGCGACCAGCAGCCCGTTGCGGGCGAGCATCAGCAGGCAGCCGAGCGGACTGACGGCCAGCACCTCCCCGTACAGCAGCGGGTACGCGAACGAGGTCAGCACCGCCGCGGGCAGGAGCAGCAGCGCGACGGGCCGCTGCGTGGTGTCGCGGGCCGTCAGGCACACGGCGGCGAGCCCCAGCAGCCACACCAGGTACTGGGGGCTGATCACCCGGCTCGTCACCGTCACCAGCAGGACGGCGGCCAGCGCGGCGTCCAGGGGCGTGGCCCGCGACCGGTGCGGCGAGCGCACCCGCCACACCACCAGCCACAGCACGGCCGCCCCCGTGCACAGCAGCGACCCGGCCGCGACGGCGTCCGTGAACGGCCCGGTGAACTCGTACGCCCCGTAGCGGTAGACGACCTGGCCCCGCCACCCCGCCAGGTGCGCCAGCGACAGCAGGGTCCCGCCGACCGACTCGACCTGCACGCCCCGGCCGCCCTGGTGCCGCAGGAAGTCCAGGGTGTGCGGGAACGCCACCGCCAGGGCCGCCGCCCCGCCCAGCGCGGTGGCGACCGCCGACCACCAGGACCGCCGCGTGCCGGGCCCCGGTGCCGTGCCGGTCAGGGTCAGCAGTGGCCAGCCCTTGGCGAGCGCCCCGAGCCCCGCCAGGGCGCCGCCGAGCCGGGCCCGCCCGGCGTACAGGGCGAGGAGGGCGGCCACGGCCAGCGCGGTGACGGGCAGGTCGTAGCGGGCGAGCGGGGTGTGGAGCAGCAGGGGCAGGCCGCCGGTCCAGTACCAGGCGCCGTCCCCGCCGGCCCGCGCCAGGGCGAGGACGACCGCGAGGTCGGCGAGCAGGGCCAGCGCGACGAACGCCTGGAAGTACGTCAGGCCGGGCACCGCGCCGGGCGCGAGCAGCACCAGGGCGGCGCCGGGCGGGTACTGCCAGGTCGTCTCGTCGCCGGGCAGGTCACCGCCGGCGATCCGCTCGTACCAGTGCCGGTAGAGGACGTGCACCTCCTGGCCGACCTGGCCGATGCCGAGCGTGTCGTGGGTCAGCAGCCACAGGAGCGCGGCGCGGCTGACCGCCCAGACGGCGAGGAGGGGCAGCAGTTCGGGGCGGCGCCGCTCCCGGATGCGGAGCCGGCGCCGGCTGAAGGTCTGTGAGGGGCTGAGCCGGTGCTTGGTCATCCCCGCGAACACTAGTGACGGTTTGGGAGGGTACGCCCGTTGTCTGCGGCGGTGGGGTGACGGGAGGCGGGTGTCGGGTGCGGAGGTCACGGGTGCCGGGGTGCCGGGGTGCCGGGGTGCTGGGGTGCCGGGCGCGCGGGTGCAGGGTGGCGGGTGGTGAGGCGTCGGCGTGGCGCGGGGTGACGGGTGGTGAGGTGCGCGGGAGGGTCGGGTGTGACGGGTGGTGAGGTCTGCGGTGGCCGGAGGACGGGGTGGGGCGGTCAGCGTGTGGCGCGCTCGTACGCCGTGACGACCTCGTCGGACGGGCCGTCCATCAGGACGCGGCCGGACTCCAGCCAGATCGCCCGGTCGCAGGTCTCCCGGATGGTCGAATTGCTGTGGCTGACGAGGAAGACCGTGCCGGCCTCGGCGCGCAGCTCGTTGATCCGCTCCTGGCTGCGCCGCCGGAACGCGGCGTCGCCGGTGGCCAGTGCCTCGTCGATGAGCAGCACGTCGTGCGAGCGGGCGGCGGCGATGGAGAACCGCAGCCGGGCGCCCATGCCGGAGGAGTACGTGCGCATCGGCAGCGACACGAAGTCGCCCTTGTCGTTGATGCCGGAGAACTCCACGATCCGCTGGTACCGCTCCGCCACCTCCTCGCGGGTCATGCCCATGGCCAGGCCGCCGAGCACGATGTTCCGCTCGCCCGTCAGGTCGCCCATCAGGGCGGCGTTGACGCCGAGGAGGCTGGGCTGGCCCTGCGTGTAGACGTGGCCCCGGCTGGGCGGCAGCAGGCCGGCGACGGCCTTCAGGAGCGTGGACTTGCCGGAGCCGTTGCTGCCGATGAGCCCGATGGCCTCGCCCTTGTACGCGGCGAAGCTGACGCCCTTGACGGCGTGCACCGTGCGCGTGGCCGGGACGGCCCTCCCGCGCGCGAGGAGCCGGCCGAGCGCCGCGCCCGCCCGGCCGCTCGGACCGGGCGAGCCGACCTCGGGGTGCCGGGCCGCTGGGCCGGCCGGCCCCGCCCCCTGGACGGTGTAGGTCACGTGGACGCCGTCGACGACGACGGTCGGAACGCGTTCAGCCACGGCCGTACGTCTCCTCTGCCTGCCAGAAGTAGATGAACCCGCCCGCGAAGGCGGCCAGCGCCCAGCCCGCCGCCGCGGCCCACACATGGGCCGGCAGCTGCGCCGCGGTGAAGCTGTCGATCAGCGCGAAGCGGACCAGGTCGATGTAGAGCGCGGCCGGGTTGTACCGCAGGGCCAGCTCCACCAGCCCCGGCAGGTCCCGCCCGGCCAGCACGTGCTGGACGCTCCACATGACGCCCGACGCGTACATCCAGGTCCGCAGGACGAACGGCACCACCTGCGCCACGTCCGGCGTCCGCGCCGCCAGCCGCGCCAGAACGAGCGAGACGCCCGCGTTGAAGAGGGTCTGGAGCGCCAGCGCGGGGACGGCGAGCAGCCAGGCCGGCCCCGGCCGCGCCCCGAAGCCGACCAGGATCGCGAGCAGCGCGGCCAGCGAGAACGCCAGCTGCTGGAGCTGCTGGAGCGCCAGTGCCAGGGGGAGGCTCGCGCGCGGGAAGTGCAGGGCGCGCACCAGCCCGAGGTTGCCGCTGACGGCCCGCGTCCCGGCGGTGATCGTGCTGGAGGTGAACGTCCAGATGAAGACGCCCGTCACCAGGAACGCCGCGAAGTCGGGGACCTGCTTCCTGGTGTCCATGAGGACGCCGAAGATCAGGTAGTACACGGCCGCGTTGAGCAGCGGCGTCACCACCTGCCACAGCTGTCCGAGCCGCGCCTGGCTGTACTGGGCGGTCAGCCGGGCGGTGGCGAACGCGGTGATGAAGTGGCGCCGCTCCCACAACTGCCGCGCATAGCGGGGGAGCTGCGGGCGGGAGCCGCTGACGGTGAGCCCGTGCCGCAGGGCGAGGGCCCGCAGATCCTCCTCGGGGACCTCGTACGCGGGGACCTCGTAGGCGGCGCCCGCCTCCGTCCCGGGAGCGGGTGGTCGAGGCGCGGCCGGTGGTGGCGCGATGGTGCTCACGGGACTCACCGGGGGCGCCCCCCTTTCGTCTGGAGTCTGGAGTCTGGAGTCTGAGGTCCGGGGTCCGGGGTCTGGATCCTGGTACGGCACGTCGTCGGGACGCGTCCGTATCGTCGCTACGGCGAGGTTAGGGCGCCGGTGCGCCGGAACGCAACCATCCCGTCGTGACGCGGGTGGCGCGCTATGATCCCCGGCATGACGCCACCCCCGCCCGGTACCCCCCGCCGCGCACCCGCAGGGGCCGCAGTGCTCCGCGCGGACGTGACCGAAGCGATCCGCGCCGCCGTCTTCGAGGAGCTGGCCGCGGTCGGGTTCGCGCGCATGTCCATTGAGGGCATCGCGCGCCGCGCGGGCGTCGGCAAGACGGCCGTCTACCGCCGGTGGAAGTCCAAGCTGTCGCTGGTGCTCGACCTGCTGACCGCGTTCGCCGCCGACGGGCTGCCCGCCCCCGCGACCGGCTCGCTGTACGGAGACGTGCGCGCCCTGCTGGAGGTCGCCGCGCACGCGCTGCGCCACCCGGTGGCCTCCCAGGTCATCCCGGACCTGCTGGTGGAGGCGGCCCGGCACCCGGAGATCACGGACGCGGTGCGGGGGGTGCTCCTCGACGGCCAGCGCGGGGTCGTCGCGAGCGTGGTGCGGGACGCGGTCGCACGGGGCGAGCTGGCCGAGGGCGCCGACCCCGACCGGGCGCTCGACCTCGTCGTGGGGCCGCTGTACTGGCGGCTGGTGGTCGTCCGGGACGCGCGGCTGCCGGAGGGGTACCTCGACGACCTGGCCGCGGCGGCGGTGGCGGCCCTGCGGGCCTGACCACCGCGGGAACCGCCGAGGTCCGGCGCACCATGCGGAGCCGGCAGGACCGCGCAAGGCGATCCGGCGCACCATGCGGAGCCGGCAGACCGCGCCAGACGACCCGGCGCGACCGGAGCCCACCGGGTCGTCCCGCCCGCTACTTCACCGCCCCCGCCATCACGCCCGACACGAACTGCCGCTGGAACGCGAAGAAGACCGCCAGCGGCACCGCCATCGACACGAACGCGCCCGGCGCCAGCACGTCGATGTTGTTGCCGAACTGGCGGACCTGCTGCTGGAGCGCCACCGTGATCGGCGGGGCGTCCGAGTCGGCGAAGATCAGGGCGACCAGCATGTCGTTCCACACCCACAGGAACTGGAAGATGCCGAGCGACGCGATGGCCGGTCCGCCGAGCGGCAGCACCACGCGCGCGAAGAGGCGGATCTCGCCGGCCCCGTCGAGCCGGGCCGCCTCCAGCAGCTCGCGGGGGATCTCCGCGAAGAAGTTCCGCAGCAGGAAGATGGCGAACGGCAGGCCGAACGCCGTGTGGAAGAGGACCACGCCCAGGGTCGTCTCGAAGACGCCGATCTCCCCGAACAGCCTCGACACCGGTACCAGCGCCACCTGGACCGGCACCACCAGCAGTCCCACGACGGCCAGGAACCACCAGTCCCGCCCCGGGAACTCCATCCACGCGAACGCGTACCCGGCGAGCGATCCGACGACCACGACCAGCAGCGTCGCCGGCACCGTGATCATCACGGTGGACAGCAGCGAGCCGGTGATGGTGCCGTCGCGCAGGATCGCCGAGTAGTTCTCCACCGTCAGCTGCGCGGGCGCCGTGAACACGGTCCACCAGCCGCTGCCGCTGATGTCGGAGGGCGACCGCAGCGACGACAGCAGCAGGCCCACCGTCGGCATCAGCCAGAACAGCGCGACCACGACGAGGAACAGCCGCGCGGCGCCCCCGCCCAGCCGCGCGGCCCACGCGCCCGCCCGCGACCCGCCCCGCGACCCCGAGCGCCCCGAGCCGCCCGCCCCCGCCCTGGAGCCCCGCGCCCCGGCCCGCGGCCCGCCCGGAGCCGGCGGGGGCGGATCCGGCGGGAGCGCTCCGGTACGAGACGACGTCATCGCCGCGACTCCCTCCGTATCCGCCGGATGTTGAAGAACATCACCGGTATCACCAGCAACAGCAGCAGCACCGAGATCGCGCTGCCCACGCCCAGGTGGGCGTCCGTGCCGAACGACGACCGGTACAGCTGGAGCGCCAGGACGTTCGCGTCGTCCTGGACCGAACCGGGCGCGATGATGAACACCAGGTCGAAGATCTTCAGTACGTTGATCATCAGGGTCACCAGCACCACCGCCAGCACCGGAGCGAGCAGGGGCACCGTCACGCGGCGGAACACCTGCCACTCGCCGGCGCCGTCCACCCGCGCCGCCTCCAGCAGCTCGCGCGGCAGAGCGGCGAGTCCCGCCCCGATGAGGACCATCGCGAAGCCCGCCCACATCCACACGTAGCTGCCGATGACGGCGGGCGTGACCAGCGTCGGGCCCAGCCAGTCCACACCGTTGTACGGCTCCCGGAAGTTCGCCTCGGGCAGCCGCAGCAGCGCCCCGTCCGCCGCGGCGGGCAGGCTGAACGAGCCGTCCGCCGCCGCCGTCGCCGCGGCGACGACCCTGCCGTCCTTCACCGCCTCGATCCGCAGCCCCTTCAGGCCGGGTTCGCGCGCGTCGACGGTGTTGGGGGTGCCCCCGCCGCCCCTGGTGAAGTCCAGCCACGCCGTGCCGGTCACCGCGCCGGGCTCCGGCACCGGTGGCCTCGCGGGCCGGGCGTCGCCGGGCATCGCGGCGGGCGCCACGCCGACGAGCGGCAGCAGCGCCGGGGTGCCCGCCCGTACCGGCTCCTTCGTCACGTACGCGCCCCCGCCGGCCGCCTCCAGCGGGTGCACCGGCAGCGGGCGGGCCTTCGGGTACCCGGCCGACTCGGTGAACGTGTCGTGGACGCCCACCCAGACCGCGTTCGCCACGCCCCGCTCCGGGTCCTGCTCGTACACCAGCCGGAAGATGATCCCGGCGGCCAGCATGGAGACGGCCATCGGCATGAAGACGACCAGCTTGAACGCCGTGCCCCAGCGGACGCGTTCGGTCAGCACGGCGAAGACCAGCCCGAGGGCGGTCGCCAGGGCGGGGGCGGCGACGAGCCAGACCGCGTTGTTCCGCACCGCCGTCAGGATCGTGTCGTCGGTGAAGATCTCCACGTAGTTGTCGAGGCCGGCGAAGCCCGTGCCCGCCCGGTCGAGGAACGACCGCCGGACGGAGTATCCGATCGGGTACACGACGAGCGCGCCCAGCAGCACCAGCGCGGGCAGCAGGAACGCGGCGGCGAGCAGCCCGCGCGTCCCCGTCACGCCCCGGCGTGCGCCCTTCGCGCCCCGCGCGCCGCCGCCACTGCCGGCGCCCCCGCGCGCGGACCGCCGCGCGCCCGCCCCGCCGGCCGCCCCCGGCCGCCCCCGCACCACCGGGGACGGGGTCCGGTCCGGCGGAGGAGCGGCGCCCGGTGGCGGAGGCGCGCCGGGGGGAGGCGGCGGGGGCGGGGGAGGCGGCGGCGGGGGAGCGGCTGCCACGGCTCAGCCCTCGTTCCGGTACGCCTTGGCCGCGTCCGCCTCCAGGCGCGCCTGCGTCCCCGCGATGTCCTTCGGGTTCTTCAGGAAGTCCTGGAGCGCCTTCCACTCGCCCTTGCCGGGCGTGCCGCCGAACGACTGCGGCATCTGGTCCGACATGTCGAAGCGGAAGTCGTCACCGGCGTCGAGCAGCGCCTTGGCGATGCCGCGCTGCACGTCGTCGGGGTACGCGGCCGGGTCGAGGGACCTGTTGGGCGAGAGGAACCCGCCCTCCGCCGCCCAGACCGCGGCCGCGTCCGGCGACGCCAGGAAGGTCAGGAGCGCCTGCGCCGCCGGCTTGTCCGTCAGCGCCACCGTCACGTCCCCGCCGGTCACCACGGGCGCGTCGCCGCCGCCCACGGCCGGGAACGGGAACACCTTCGCGTCGGTGCCGACCTTCGCCTCGGTCTGGGCGATGTTGACGGACACGAAGTCGCCCTCGAAGACCATCGCGGCCTTCGGCTGGTCGCCGCCGGTGAACGTCTGCGTCACCGACGCCGGGAACTCCGTCTGCAGCGCCCCGGCCGCGCCTCCCGCGATCAGCTCCGGCCTGCCGAACAGCTCGGCGAGCGTGGTGAGGGCGCGGGTCACCGACGGGTCGGTCCACTTGACGCCGTGCCGGGCGAGCTGGTCGTACTTCTCCGGCCCGGCCTGCGACAGGTAGACGTTCTCGAACCAGTCCGTGAGCGTCCACCCGTCCGCGCCGCCGATCGACACGGGCGTGACCCCGGACGCGGAGATCGTCTCGGCGGTGGCCAGCAGCTCCTTCCACGTCTTCGGCTCGGACACGCCGGCGTTGTCGAAGACGGCGGTGTTGTACCAGATCAGCGACTTGTTGGCGGCCTTGAAGTACACGCCGTACTGCGTGCCGTCCACCGCGCCGAGGTCCCGCCAGCCCTGCGAGTAGTTCCTGGCCAGCTGCGCCTTCGCGTCGGCGCCGGCGGGCTTCGCCCACTTCCGTTCGACGGCCTGCCGCAACGCGCCGACCTGCTGGAGCATCGCCACGTCGGGCGGTGACCCGCCCGCGATCTTCGTGCCGATGTAGTTGAGCATCGCGTCCTGGGTCGGCACGTACGAGACGCGCGCGCCGGTGCGCCTCTCGAACTCCTTGAGGACCTTGGTGAACGCCTCCTGCTCCGGCCCCGTCCACACGGCGACCACCTGGAGCCGCTGCCCCTCCAGCCTCGGTAACGCGACGGACGGCCTGGTGGGTTCGGTGGACGCCTCCGGGGCGGAGGCGCCCTCGGAACCGCCGCCGCAGCCGGCGAGGGTGAGCGCCAGGGCCCCGATGGCCGCGAAGGCGGCGACGGTCCGGCGGTTGCGCGCAGTCGTACGCATCACTGCCCCGTTTCTCCCGTGTGCGTCGTCCCTGTCGTCCCTTTCGCTCTGGTCTACGCCGCACACCGGGGGCCCGCAATACCGCCGTCGGGCCCTACTCCCCTATCGTGATGGGCTCGTGACGTCCCGTCACCGGACGGATCCCGCCGTGCCGGAGACGGGGGCCAGCGGTGGCACGGGCTCCGCGCCGACCGAGCGGGCCGCCCGGTCCAGGGCGCTGGCCAGCAGCGCCAGGTCCGTCGGGCCGTTGCCCAGCTCCCGCACGGGGCGCCGCGCCGGAGGGTCGCCCATGCGCTCCCACTCCAGCGGTACGACGGTGGGGCGGAGCGTCGCGGTGCGCGGGATGCGCCCGGTCACGCGGCCCGCCTGGAACGGCGTCACCCGCCCGTCGGCGCCGCACAGCCGCCCCCGGCCGGGCGCCGGATCGTCGGGGCCCGGCGAGCCGGGCGGCGGGTCCAGCACGACGCGCGTGCGCGCCCGGCGGTCCGGCTCCGTGCCGGCCGTACGGTCCGGGTGCGCCGTCGACGCGACGAGGTGCACCCCGAGCCGCTCACCGTCGCGGGCGACGGCCTCCAGCGCCCGTACGACCGAACCCGCGGCGGGGCGGCCGGGGCTGCCGAGCGCGGGCGCGACCAGGGCGTCCAGGTCGTCGACCAGCACGACCAGGCGGGGCGGCGCGGCGCCCGCCCCCGGTCGTGGCCGCGGGGTGCGGCCGGCCGCCGGGCCCGGCTCGCCACCGCGCTGTCCGGGCACCGCCTCGCGCGCGGGGCGCCCGGGATCCCACGCGGGCCCCTCGCCCTCGCGCGCGGGGCGCTCCCGTGTCGGCCGGTCGCCCTCGCGCGCGGGGCGGCCGGCGATCGCGTGGTCCGGCTCCTCGCCGTACGCGCCGGGGAACCCGCCCCGGCCCAGCAGCTCCGCGCGCCGCTTCAGCTCGGAGCCCAGCGCCTGCGCGAAGGCCCGCATCCGCACCGGGTCGGAGGCGGCCAGATGGTCCACCGCGTGCGGCAGGTCCGTGCACGGGGCGAGCCCGTCGCCCCGCTCCCCGCCCGCGCCGTCCACCAGCAGCAGCGCCAGCCGGTCCGGCCGGGACGAGGCGGCCAGCGACGCGGCGACCGACCGCAGCAGCTCCGTGCGGCCGCTGCCCGCCGGGCCCTCCACCAGCAGATGCGGCCCGTCCGGGCCCGTCAGGTCCACGCTGAGCGGGCCGTGCGGACCTGCGCCGAGGACCGCCGTCCCGTCCGGGGCCGTCGCCCAGCGGGCCATCAGCGACGCGGGGGTCGCGCGGGCCAGCTCCAACTCGTCCAGGAGGCGCGAGGACCGGGGCAGCGCCACGGCGGCCCGCCCGCGCCGCTCCGTCCCGTCCGCGCGCAGCGGCGCCAGCGCGCGGGCGAACCGCTCCGCCCACGCCGGCGACACCGCGTCGACGGCCGCGACCGTGCCGTGGCCCGCCGGGTGCCCGCCCGCCGTCCGCATCACCCGCAGCGCCGACGCCACATCGCCCGTCAGCAGGCCCACCGCCCCGCACTCGCGGAACGCCGGGGCCGCCGCACACGCCGCCTCGTACGCCGCCGCGGCCGGGAACACCGCCGTCGCGGGCGCCGTCTCCGCCAGGCACACCAGGTGGATCCCGGCCGCCGCGCCCGCGCCCGCCAGCCGCGCCACGGTCTCCCTCAGCTCGGCCGTGCCCGGGTCGCCGTCCACGACGACCACCGTGTACGTGCCGCTGCCGGCGCCCGACAGGTGGTCCCGGCGGAACCGCTCGGCCGCCTCGGCGACCGCCCTGTGGTCCGCCTCCGCCCAGCCGTGGCCCAGCGGGCCGTCGTCCAGCCGCCGCGTCAGCTCCGCCGCCCGCGCGGCGGCCTGGTCGCGGTCGTAGGCCAGCAGCAGCCGGCAGTCCTGGCCGTGCGCGGGCCGCACGTGCGGCAGCCAGCCCAGCCAGCCCCAGTCGCGGCGCCGCTCCTCCAGGGGCCTGGACCGGTCGGCGCAGACCAGCACCACCTCCAGGTCGGCCGGGGCGTGCAGGGCGGCGAGCTGCGCCACCACCGACCGGGCCAGGCCCAGCAGCCGGGGGCGCGGTCCGGCCAGGCCCAGCGAGCCCGCCTCGCGCAGTCCCACCGTGACGGGCACGGCCGCCAGGCCCTCCCGGTCCGTCGTGCCCAGCCGCACCGCGAGCGCCTCCGGGTGGCCGTGCGTCCGCTCCCAGAGCCGCGCGCCGGGCCCGAGGGCGGTCAGCAGGACGGCGGCCGGGTCGGGCCACGCCTCGGCGCCCGCTCCCAGCGGGGTGCCCGGCGCCCCGGCTGCACCCTGCGGGCCGCCGGGGCCGGGGGCCGGCTGGTCGCCGCGCGCCCCGGTGAGCCGCCGCGCCCAGGCGCCTATCCCGCGTCGCCGGGCGGGCGGCTCGGGCAGGCGGGTGCCCCGCGCGGGCGTCCCCGCGGCGCCGCCCTGGTCGTGTGCCATCCCGTCGTACGCGCCGGGCCCGGCGGTGCCGTGCGGCTCGGCGGCGCCGTCGCGGGCGGCCCCGCCGGGGGACGGGGCGGGGCCGTCCGAGCTCTCGGCGTACGGGGCGTGGCCGGGGGCGGCGCGGTCGTACGCGGCGGCGGCGCCGAACCGGGGGTCCGCCGGGGCCGGGGAGGCACCGGACGGGCCGCCCTCGCGCGCGGGACCGGACCCGCCCGGACGGGCGCCGTCGCCGCCGGGCCGGGCGTGCGGCAGGTGCGCGCCGGGGCGCGGGGCCGGGCCGCCCGCGTGGGCGCCGGAGCCGTCCCGGCCGGCGCCGTGCCCGCCGGGGGCTCCATGCCCGCCGGGGGCTCCATGCCCGCCGGGGGCTCCATGCCCGCCGGAGGCGCCGGCAGGGCCCTCGGGCGCCGGAGCCGCGCCGGCCCTCCGGAGCCCCGGCGCCGTACCCGTGCCCGCCCCGGTGGTGCCGCGCCCGCCGTCCGGGAAGCCGTCGCGGCCGCCGCCCGCGTGGGGGCCGTCGTGGCCCCCGGGCGCGCGGGCGGCTCCCGCCGTCCCGGTCGCGGCCGGGGCTTCGTCGGCGGAGCCGTCCGGAGACCGGGCTCCCTCGTCGCCGGGAGCCCCCGGCGAGACCGGCGCGTCCACGCGAGCGACGCGTACGTGGCCCTCGCCGTCGGGGGCCGTCGGCAGCGGAGCGGAGGCGCCGGCGCCCGCCGTCAGCCGCAGCGCCGACTCCCCGACCCGCAGCAGCGCCCCCGCGGGCAGCCGGACGGGCCGCGGGCCGACCGGGCGGCCGTCGAGCGTGGTCCCGTTGGTCGAGCCCGGGTCGGCGACGGTCACCCGCCCGTCGTCGCCGACCGTCAGCTCGCAGTGGAGGCGGGAGACGTCCGGGTCGTCCAGCGGGACGTCGGCCTCGGTGGAGCGGCCCACGCGGACGCGGCCGGGGTGCAGCAGGTGGACGCCGCCCGCGTCGGGGCCCGCCACCACGTGCAGGCGCGCGACCGCGCCGTCCGGGACGGCCGCGCCCTCCGCCGGGACCTGCAGCGCCAGCACCGCCCCGTCGACGAGCGGCGGCTCGCCCAGGGCGCAGCGCTGCGGGTCGAGCCGTTCGCCCCCGGCGTACAGCACGACGGGGCCCGTGCCCGCCGCACCGTCCGGGCCCGCCACGGCGGCGGCCACACCCGAGGCCACGGCGGCCAGCGCGGTCCCGGCGGGGGCGGTGACGAGCACGTCGCAGGCGCGCCGTGCGGTCTGCCCGCCGGGCGGCGCCGCGAGGACGGTCAGCCGGATCTGCATCGCGGTCAGCGGTCCCTTCTGCGCGACGCGCCCGGCAGCGGCGGGGACAGGCCCAGCACGTCCCCCCGCCCGCGCGCGGACACGTCGTCCGGTACAGGTCTGCACGGCCCGCCCGCGGGACTGCCGCCCCACGCTGCGCCGTGCAGATGCATCCTCCCACCTGCCACCGACACGATGCCCGCCGAAGGGCAAAAAACGATCTTGGAATTCCGGGGTCTCCGGAGGAAACGCCGGATTGCGCCCCACCTGATCGCATCTGCGCACCGGGCAACCGCAGGCCCTCCCCGGACGTCCTCCCCCATGCCGGGACACCGCGCACCGGAGCACCGGACCCGGTGTCCGGGGAGCGGCGCGGCGGCCGGAGCGACGCCGGGGGACCGCCCGCGGGGCCACCGTCGGCGCCCCGCACCCGACCGGCCGCCCGGCGCGGCCCCGGCCCGCCCCGCGCACCACCCGCGCGCGAGGCGGGGACCCCGCCCACGCGCGTGGGCCGGGCCCCCGCGGACCGGGGAAGATACGGAACGCAGGCCCTAGAGTGGGTCGGACGCAGAACGCAGCTTCGGACCACGATCGCAGGGAGCACATGACCGTGCGGCCAGTCGGCAGCAAGTACCTGCTCGAGCAGCCGCTCGGACGCGGCGCCACGGGCACCGTCTGGCGTGCCCGCCAGCGGGAGACGGCGGGCGCCGAGGCGGCCGTACCCGGCCAGCCCGGCGAGACCGTCGCGATCAAGGTCCTCAAGGAGGAGCTGGCGAGCGACGCGGACGTCGTGATGCGCTTCCTGCGCGAGCGGTCCGTCCTGCTCCGCCTCACCCACCCCAACATCGTCCGCACCCGCGACCTGGTGGTCGAGGGCGACCTGCTCGCCCTCGTCATGGACCTCGTCGACGGCCCGGACCTGCACCGGTACCTCCGCGAGAACGGCCCGCTGACCCCGGTCGCGGCCGCGCTCCTCACCGCGCAGATCGCCGACGCGCTCGCCGCCAGCCACGCCGACGGCATCGTGCACCGCGACCTCAAGCCGGCGAACGTGCTCCTCGCCGAGCGGGGCGGGCAGATGCACCCGATGCTCACCGACTTCGGCATCGCCCGCCTCGCGGACTCGCCCGGACTGACCCGCACCCACGAGTTCGTCGGCACGCCCGCCTACGTCGCGCCCGAGTCCGCCGAGGGCCGCCCGCAGACCTCCGCCGTGGACGTCTACGGCGCGGGCATCCTGCTGTACGAGCTGGTCACCGGCCGTCCGCCGTTCGCGGGCGGCACGGCGCTGGAGGTCCTGCACCGGCACCTCAGCGAGGAGCCCCGCCGCCCCTCCACGGTGCCCGCCCCGCTGTGGACGGTCATCGAGCGGTGCCTCAGCAAGGACCCGGACCGCCGCCCCGGCGCGGAGAGCCTGGCCCGCGCGCTGCGCACGGTAGCGGCGGGCATCGGCGTGCACGCGTCGGTCGCCGAGATCGAGGCGGCCGACGGGGTCGGCGCGCTGCTGGCCCCCGACCCGTCCCCGGCGCCCGTCCCCGGCACGGCGGAGCCCGACGCGCCGGGCGCCTTCGACGCCACGCAGGTCCTGCCGAGCACCGGTCAGGGCGCCGCCTCCCAGTACGACCCCGCGGCGGCGACCAGCGTCCTGCCGCAGACCGGCCCCGGCCCGGGCGGCCCCGGCGCCGACGCGGGCGGTCCGGGGGCCGCCGACCCGACCGCGGTCATGCCCCCCGTACCGCGGCCGGAGGAGCCGCACCCGTGGCAGACCCAGCTGCGCGCCGCGCGGGACCGCAACGAGCAGACGCAGATGCAGTACCTCGACCCCGCCGAGGACCCGCTGCGCCGCCGCCCCCAGCGCCGCCCGCAGCCGCCGCAGCACTCCGCGCCCCAGCCGGCCGCGCCCCAGCACCCCGCGCCGCCGCCGGCGCAGTACCGCCCGCAGCAGCAGCCGCCCCAGCCGTACGCCCAGCAGCCGCCGCAGTACGCGCCGCAGCCCCCGCAGCAGTACGCCCCGGCGCCCCAGCCGCAGCCCCAGCCGCCCCGGCAGCAGTACGCCCCGCAGCCGCCACAGCAGCCGCAGCAGCCCCAGCCGCCGGCGCCCCGGGCGCCGCGGCAGCGCAGTGCCAACCCGATGCGCATCCCCGGCCTGGGCTGCCTGAAGGGCTGCCTGTTCACGATCGTGCTGTTCGTCGTGGCCGGCTGGCTGATCTGGGAGCTCACCCCGCTCCAGGACTGGATCGCCCATGGCAAGGGCTACTGGCAGGCCATCGGCGACGCGTTCACGGCGGTGAGCGACTGGATCTCCGAGCTGACGGGCAGCACGGAGACCCCCGCCACCCCGGACGTCCAGCAGTGACCGGCGCCGGGGCCCGAAGGCCCCGGCGCCCTCTGGCGCGGCCCGCGCAGCCGGCCCCGCACGGGCCGCCGCACCCGGCGAGCCGCCCCGCCGCTGTCCGCCGGGACGGCCGGCACCCCGCCCGTACGACCGCCACCCCGCTCGCGGGCCCGGCCCCACAGCCGTCGCCCACCCCCGCCCCGCGCGCGTCACGCGGCCACGACGGAGCTGGGGCAGGGTCGACGCACCCTCCAGCCCCCGCCCAGCACGCGCACGCGGCCACGGGCGCCCGTCCGGCGCCCGTGCGCCCCGGCGCACGGCCGTCCACCCGCGCTCGCCCACGCGCCCCCGTCGCGGGCCACCCGCCCGCGCCCACGGCGCAGGCCGTCCGCCCGCTTCCACGGCGCAGGCCACCCGCCACCCGCGGCGGGCGCCGCGGCCCTCCACCGCCCACCCCATCGACTTGTCGACTTCACGCGGGTGATTTCCGCTCCCGTGTGAGTGGCGGTCCCCGCACCCGCGTAACTTGGTCGGGAACGCCAGCCGCTGAGGGAGCAGTCTTGGCACGGAAAATCGGCAGCCGGTACACGGCTCACCAGATCCTGGGGCGGGGCAGCGCCGGCACGGTGTGGCTCGGGGAGGGCCCGGAGGGCCCCGTCGCCATCAAGCTGCTGCGCGAGGACCTCGCCTCGGACCAGGAACTCGTCGGCCGCTTCGTCCGGGAGCGCACCGCCCTGCTCGGGCTCGAGCACCCGCGCGTGGTGGTCGTGCGCGACCTGGTCGTCGACGGCAACGACCTGGCCCTGGTCATGGACCTCGTGCGCGGCACCGACCTGCGCAGCCGTCTGGACCGCGAGCGCCGCCTCGCGCCCGCCGCGGCCGTCGCCATCGCCGCCGACGTCGCCGAGGGCCTCGCCGCCGCGCACGCCGCCGGGGTCGTCCACCGGGACGTGAAGCCCGAGAACATCCTCCTCGACATGGAGGGGCCCCTCGGTCCGGGCGGAGCCCACCCCGCCCTCCTGACCGACTTCGGCGTGGCCAAGCTGATCGACACCCCGCGCCGCACCCGCACCAACCGCATCATCGGCACCCCCGACTACCTGGCCCCCGAGATCGTCGAGGGCCTGCCGCCGCGCGCCGCCGTCGACATCTACGCCCTCGCGACGGTCCTGTACGAGCTGCTGGCCGGCTTCACGCCGTTCGGCGGCGGGCACCCGGGCGCGGTGCTGCGCCGCCACGTCACCGAGACCGTCGTGCCGCTGCCCGGCATCCCCGACGAGCTGTGGCAGCTGATCGTCCAGTGCCTGGCCAAGGCGCCCGCGTCCCGGCTGCGGGCCTCCGAGATGGCCGCCCGGCTGCACGAGCTGGCGCCGCTCGTCGCGCACATGCCGCCCCTGGAGGTGGACGAGCCCGGCGCCGAGCCGTCGCCGGAGCCGCGCGAGGAGGACCCGTACCGAACGCTGCCCGACGGCCCGCGCCGCGCCGCCGTCCCGCTGGTGCCCGGCTCGTACGCGGACTCCAGCCGCGACACCCACACCTCCATGCGGGTACCGGGGCCCGACGAGCTGTCCGGCGGCCCCCTGGGCACGGCCCGCGCCCCGCGCGCGCCGGGCCAGCGCCGTCCCGGATCGGCCCGCAACAAGCCCTCCGCCGCCCGCAGGCGCCGTCTCGCGCTGTCCGTGGCGGGTGTCGCCCTGGTCGCTGCGGTGGGCGTCGGCGGCTGGTTCGCCGCGGGCGGCGACGAGGTCGAGGCCCCGCGCCAGGACCCCCGCCGCTCGGCCCCCGAGACCGCCCCGGAGCCCTGACGCCGCACCGCGCGGGAGGCGCGGCCCGGCAGGCGCCGGGGGACGCCGACCGAGGGTGCGCACCACCGGACAGCCGCCGGGGGACGCCCCCGAGGCCCGCCCGTGCGGGGCCGCCCGCGCGGGCCGCCCCGCACGACCCCGGCGGGCGCGCGAGGGGGCCCCGGCGGCGGTCCGGAGCCCTCGGGGGAGGGGACTGTCGCGGCCAGCCGTTACGCTGGACCCGTGGCAGTCGTCGACGTATCCGAAGAGCTGAAGTCCCTCACCTCGACCATGGGGTCCATCGAGGCGGTCCTCGACCTCGACAAGATGAGGGCAGACATCGCCGTGCTCGAGGAGCAGGCGGCCGCGCCGTCCCTGTGGGACGACCCCGAGGCGGCGCAGAAGATCACCAGCAGGCTTTCGCACCTCCAGGCCGAGGTGCGCAAGGCGGAGTCCCTGCGCGGCCGGATCGACGACCTGGCGGTGCTGTTCGAGCTCGCCGAGGCCGAGGACGACCAGGACACCCTCGCCGAGGCCGAGGCGGAGCTGGCCGACGTCCGCAAGGCCCTGGACGAGATGGAGGTCCGCACGCTCCTGTCGGGCGAGTACGACGAGCGCGAGGCCCTGGTCACGATCCGCGCCGAGGCCGGCGGCGTCGACGCCTCCGACTTCGCGGAGCGCCTGCAGCGCATGTACCTGCGCTGGGCGGAGCGGCACGACTACAAGACCGAGATCTACGAGACGTCGTACGCGGAAGAGGCCGGCATCAAGTCGACCACGTTCGTCGTCCACGCGCCGTACGCGTACGGCACGCTCTCCGTCGAGCAGGGCACGCACCGCCTGGTCCGCATCTCCCCGTTCGACAACCAGGGCCGCCGCCAGACGTCCTTCGCGGGCGTCGAGGTGCTGCCGGTCGTCGAGCAGACCGACCACATCGACATCCCGGAGAACGAGCTCCGCATCGACGTGTACCGGTCCTCCGGCCCCGGCGGCCAGTCCGTCAACACCACGGACTCCGCCGTCCGCATCACCCACATCCCCACGGGCGTGGTCGTCTCCTGCCAGAACGAGAAGTCGCAGATCCAGAACAAGGCGTCCGCGATGCGCGTCCTCCAGGCCCGGCTGCTGGAGCGCCAGCGCCAGGAGGAGCGCGCCAAGATGGACGCCCTCAAGGGCGACGGCGGCAGCTCGTGGGGCAACCAGATGCGCTCCTACGTCCTGCACCCGTACCAGATGGTGAAGGACCTGCGCACGGAGCACGAGGTCGGCAACCCGCAGGCGGTCCTCGACGGCGAGATCGACGCCTTCCTGGAGGCGGGCATCCGCTGGCGCAAGCAGCAGGAGCAGGAGAAGTAGGAGGCTCGGACGCGAGCGGCGAAGCGCGCCCCCGCCCGCCGCTCGCCCACGACGCACCGCCGGCGCCGCACCCCGCGAAGGGGGTGCGGCGCCGGCGCTCTGATGCCGTGCCGCCGAGGGCCCGCCCGCGCGGGCGCCGGCCCCGCGCCCGGGGGTCCGCCCAGGGGCCGGGCGAGGTCTGACCGGAGCCGCAGCCGTCCGCCCGGATGGCTTTGTCGACAAGGTGATCAGCCCTGCTGCCTGCGGCTTTCGTGTTTACGTCACAGTTGCATGCCGTATAGCGGGCAAAGCGTCACCTTCCCTTCCCTAGGCGGCACAACGTCCTTGACGCCCCCTCCAAAAGCCGAAAGGCTGGAGCGCGGCATGCGCGGAAACCGGGGCGCGTGTGTACGGGGGCTGGTCCGGTGATGTCGCACCCCCCTGTCCTGGCCCTGGTGCGCTGCTCCACTGACGAGAACAGCTACTGGGGGTAGCAGCTATATGACCAAGAAGATGCGGGTCAGGGTCGCGCGGATAGCCGCTGGTGCGGTGATCGCCGCGGGTGCCTCCCTGACCGCGGCAGGGGCCGCTCAGGCGGCGGGCATCGAGCTCGGCTTCGGCGGCGAGGCCTGCTCCCCGCTCGACCCCACCTGTGACGACAGCACCGGCGGCGGCACTTCCTCCGGCGGTGGCTCCTCCGAAGGCGGTTCGTCCGACGGCGGCTCCACCTCCGACGGCGGTACGACCGTGAGCGGCGGCGTGTCCATCGGCGGCGGCTCGTCCGACGGCGGTTCCTCCGACGGCGGCTCCACCACGGACGGTGGCTCCAGCGACGGCGGTTCGTCCGACGGTGGTTCCTCCGACGGTGGCAGCTCCGACGGTGGTTCGTCCGACGGTGGTTCGTCCGACGGTGGCTCCTCCGACGGTGGCTCCTCCGACGGCGGTTCCTCCGACGGTGGCGCCTCCAACGGTGGTTCGTCCGACGGTGGCTCTTCCAACGGCGGTTCGTCCGACGGTGGCTCTTCCAACGGCGGTTCGTCCGACGGTGGCAGCTCCAACGGCGGTTCCTCCAACGGCGGCTCCACCAACGGCGGCAGCTCCAACGGCGGCTCCTCCAACGGTGGCAGCTCCAACGGCGGCTCCTCCAACGGCGGTTCCTCCACCGGCGGCAACGGCTCCACGGGCTCCACCGGCAGCACCGGCTCCACCGGCACCGACGGCGGCTCCGGCAACGGCGGCTCCGGCAACGGCGGCTCCAGCACCGGTGGTGGCGGCACCGCGTCCACCGGCGGCTCCGGCACGGCCGGCGGCGGCGCCGGCGCGTGCGAGGTGACCGCCGAGGGCGCCGAGTGCGCCGACACCACCAACAACAACCCCGGCCCGAACAACGCCGGCTCCCAGCCGGTGCAGCAGGGTGAGGCCAAGGAGGAGCTGGCGGAGACCGGCGCCGCCGAGACCTCGTTCCTCCTCATCGGCGCCGCGACGATGATCGCCGGCGGCATCGGCTTCCGCATGCTGCCGCGCGTGGTCGGCGGCGGGCGCGCCGCCGCCTGAGCGACCCCCGTGCCCGGGTGACCGGGCACACGGAAGGGCCCGGCCACCGCACGCGCGGTGACCGGGCCCTCTCCTTCCGTACGGCACGTGGCGGCCCCGAGCCGTGGGACCCGTCCGCGCGGGCGCCCCGCCGTCCGGCGGTCGGGCGCACGAGGACAGGCGCCGCGGGGGCCGGCCGCCCGGGGCCCGGCGGGGCACCGGTCCGCCAGGCCGGGGGACCGGGCCGGGTGGCGGGAGCGGCTAGGCCGGCTGGTGGGCCACGACCAGCGCCGCCGCCGTCGCCACCAGGAGCAGGAACAGCGCCAGCAGCGCCGACGGGCCCAGATTGCCCCAGGGGCTCTGCTGCTGCATCCGCGCGCGGTTCGCCCGGCAGACGGGGCAGCGGCCCTCGGTCACGGGCGCGGCGCAGTTGGCGCACACCAGTCGGTCGTAGGTCATGCGCTCTCCTCCTCCCGCGCGGCGGAGCCGCCGGACCGCGGACCGTCCACCCGGTTCTCTCCGCACAACGCTCAGGGAAACGCGTCCGTTCCCCATCCCCACTGTGCCAGGTCCCACGAGTTTAGGCGCGCCCCGCCGGATCCCCGCCGGTCAGGCGGTACACCCCGACCGGCGATGTGGGGCAAACCGGGCAAGCCCGAACGGTGCCTGCGCGGGGCGTCCCGGTTCGCGTATGGTCACGCTCACCTACTCCTCCCGGCCGACCGTGGGTGCATCCGTGATCCGATTCGACAACGTCTCCAAGTCCTACCCGAAGCAGAACCAGCCCGCCCTCAGGGACGTCTCCCTGGAGATCGAGAAGGGCGAGTTCGTCTTCCTGGTGGGGTCCTCCGGCTCCGGAAAGTCCACCTTCCTGCGGCTCCTCCTGCGCGAGGAGCGCGCCTCCACGGGGACGGTGCACGTCCTCGGCAAGGACCTCGCCCGCCTGTCCAACTGGAAGGTGCCGCACATGCGCCGCCAACTGGGCACGGTGTTCCAGGACTTCCGGCTGCTGCCGAACAAGACGGTCGCGCAGAACGTCGCCTTCGCGCAGGAGGTCATCGGCAAGTCCCGCGGCGAGATCCGCAAGTCCGTGCCGCAGGTGCTGGGCCTGGTCGGCCTCGCGGGCAAGGAGGACCGGATGCCCGGCGAGCTGTCGGGCGGTGAGCAGCAGCGCGTGGCCATCGCGCGCGCGTTCGTCAACCGGCCGATGCTGCTGATCGCGGACGAGCCGACGGGCAACCTCGACCCGCAGACCTCGGTGGGCATCATGAAGCTCCTCGACAAGATCAACCGCACGGGCACCACCGTCGTCATGGCGACCCACGACCAGAACATCGTCGACCAGATGCGCAAGCGCGTCATCGAGCTGGAGAACGGCCGGCTCGTCCGCGACCAGGCCCGCGGCGTCTACGGCTACCAGCACTGACCCGCGGCGGGCAGTAGCAGCAGCAGGCTTCAGGCACGGCAAGGAAAGGCTCTACGCACGCGATGCGCGCCCAGTTCGTACTCTCGGAGATCGGTGTCGGCCTCCGTCGCAATCTCACGATGACCTTCGCCGTCATCGTCTCCGTGGCCCTGTCGCTGGCCCTGTTCGGCGGCGCCGTGCTCATGGGCCAGCAGGTCGACGCGATGAAGGACTTCTGGTACGACAAGGTCAACGTCACCATCTACCTCTGCAACAAGAACGACGCGGAGGGCGCGGAGACCTGCTCCAAGGGCGCCGTGACCGCCCAGCAGAAGGAGCAGATCGAGGCGGACCTCAAGAAGCTCGACATCGTGGAGACCGTCCACCACGAGTCGGCGGAGGAGGCGTACAAGCACTACCGGGAGCAGTACAGCGAGACGCCGATCGCCAGCGTCATCACCCCGGACCAGATGCAGGAGTCCTTCCGGGTCAAGCTGAAGAACCCGGAGAAGTACGAGGTGGTGGCCACGGCCTTCTCGGGCCGCTCCGGCGTCCACTCGGTGCAGGACCAGCGCGGCATCCTGGAGACCCTGTTCAACATGATGCGCGGCATGAACGTCGCCGCCCTCGTCGTCATGGGCCTGATGCTGCTGATCGCGCTGATGCTGATCGTCAACACGGTGCGGGTGTCGGCGTTCAGCCGCCGCCGCGAGACCGGGATCATGCGGCTGGTCGGCGCCTCCAGCTTCTACATCCAGATGCCGTTCATCATGGAGGCCGCCTTCGCCGGGCTGCTGGGCGGCCTGGTCGCCTGCGTACTGCTGCTGGTGGGGCGGTACTTCCTGATCGACGCGGGCCTGTCGCTGGCCGAGCAGATGCCGCTGGTCCAGTTCATCGGCTGGGACGCGGTCTTCTCCGTCCTGCCGCTGGTCCTCGTCCTCGGCCTGCTGATGCCGTCGCTGGCGGCCGCGGTCGCGTTGCGCAAGTACCTGAAGGTGTGACAAGCACCCCGGAGGCGCCGTGCGGCCAACGCCCGTACGGCGCCTTCGGCTTGTCCTAGAGTGGGCGGCATGTCGCTGCCGGGTCCCGCGTACTCGCTCCGGCCGCGCCACCTCGGGCGCGGAGCCGCACTGACCGTGCTGTTCGCGGCCGTCCTCGTGACGGCCGCCGCCACCGGCGCGCTGCCGCCCGGCGACGAGGCCGACGCGGCGCGGGCCGTGCGCGGCGGCCCCTCCGCGCACCCCGCGCCGCGCCCCGCCCCCCAGCCCGGGGACGGCGCCGTCCGCGACGAGGTCGTACGGGCCGCCGCCGAGGCCGCCGCGGACGGCAAGTCGGCGGCGAAGGCCGCCGAGGAGGTCGTCAGCCGCAGCGGGGACCGGTGGGGCGCCGTGTACGACAGGAGTGAGTACGAGGACTACCAGCGGGCCCTGGACGGCTCCTACACGGGCGTCGGGCTGTGGGCGCGCCGCACCGCCGACGGCCGGGTGGAGGTGGCCCGCGTGCAGGACGGCGGCCCGGCCCAGCGGGCGGGCCTGCGGCCGGGCGACCGGCTCCGCACGATCGACGGCCGCCCGGTGCGGGGGCGCACCGCCGCCGAGGTGGTCGCCCTGCTGCGCGGCGACGGCCCGGACGGGGGCGCCGCGCGCGCGCAGGCCGGCACCCGGGTGGCCCTGGACGTGCAGCGCGGTACGCGCGTGTGGACGGTGACCCTGCGGCGCGCCCGGCTCGCCGCCGAGGCGGTCACCGTGCGGCGGGTGGGCGACGTGGTGCTGATCCGGGTGAGCGCGTTCACGCGCGGCAGCGGCGCGCGGGTGCGCGAGGCCGTGGCGCGGGCGCCCGCCGGGGCCGGGGTCCTGCTGGACCTGCGCGGCAACGGCGGCGGGCTGGTCACCGAGGCGGTCGACGCGGCCTCCGCGTTCCTCGACGGCGGGCTCGTCGCCACGTACGACGTGCACGGCCGGGAGACGGCCCTGTACGCCGAGCCGGGCGGCGACACCGGCAGGCCCGTCGTCGCCCTGATCGACGGCGGCACGATGAGCGCGGCCGAGCTGCTGACCGGGGCCCTGAAGGACCGGGGCAGGGCCGTCACCGTCGGGGCGCGCACCTTCGGCAAGGGCTCGGTGCAGATGCCGAGCAGCCTCCCGGACGGCTCGGTCGCCGAACTCACGGTCGGCCACTACCGCACTCCGGCGGGGGCGACGGTCGACGGGCGCGGCATCGCCCCGGACGTTCCGGCGCCCGCCCGCGCCGAGGAGCGGGCCCGCACGGTATTGAGTGGCCTCGGGGCGGGGGCGTAGTGCGAAAATGGGCGCACTATGGCTAAGGAAAAAGGGCGCAAGCTGATCGCGCAGAACAAGAAGGCGCGGCACGACTACCACATCCTGGACACCTACGAGTGCGGTCTCGTGCTGACCGGCACCGAGGTGAAGTCGCTGCGCCAGGGGCGGGCCTCGCTGGCGGACGGCTTCGTGCAGATCGACGGGAACGAGGCCTGGCTGCACAACGTCCACGTGCCGGAGTACAGCCAGGGCACGTGGACCAACCACAGCGCCCGGCGCAAGCGGAAGCTGCTCCTGCACCGGGCGGAGATCGACAAGCTGGAGTCGAAGTCGCAGGAGACGGGGCACACGATCGTGCCGCTCGCGCTGTACTTCAAGGACGGCCGGGCCAAGGTCGAGATCGCCCTGGCGAGGGGCAAGAAGGAGTACGACAAGCGGCAGACCCTGCGCGAGAAGCAGGACCGCCGCGAGGCCGAGCGCGTCATCTCGGCGGTCCGCCGCCGCCAGCGCGCCTGACCGCCGCGGGTCCGCGTGGCGCGCGTCACACGTCCGGGGAAATATGTTGGCGCGGTCCGGCGTTGGTCCCGTACGATGGCTCTTGCCCCTCACGGCAGGGGCGGCGCCCCTCCGGGGGCTTGAAAGATCAACATGGGGATGATCGGTTTCGACAGCGGATGTCGAAGCAGGGGAAGCGTGTCGAGGAAGCGGCCATGATCTCGTAAACCACAGGCCGAAACCAATAATCGCCAACACCAAGCGCGATTCCTTCGCCCTCGCTGCCTAAGTAGCGACTCGCGAAGTGTCAGCCCGGGGCTGTTCCCGACCCGGATCCTGGCATCAGCTAGGGAACTCCACCTCTAGGCCCGGTCGCGGGGTGTAGAGGGACAACAAACAGTGACTGAGCCCGTCGGAGACTTGTTCGCGTGATCTCCGGGGCTGAGAAAAGCGAAGCGGACTGCGCACGGAGAAGCCCTGGTTCCGCACCGTTGGACGCGGGTTCGATTCCCGCCATCTCCACTTTCCCATGTAGACGAAGGCCCGGCAGCCCCCAAGGCGGCCGGGCCTTCGCCGTGCCCGGAGCGGCCGGGCGGGGGCGTTTCGCGACGCGTGACGGTTCGCGGCCCGCAGCGGTTCGCGACGTATGACGGTTCGCGGCGGCAGGCGATGTGCCTCAGGCGCGGGGGCCGGGCACGGCGGCTCCGGCGGCGCCGGGGGCCGGGTTCGTGCCGGTGAGGAGCGTGAGGAGGTGGTCCATCTCGTCGCGCCACTGGCGGTGGACGTTCATCCGCGTGGGCTGGGCCCGGCCCGGGAGCCGGAAGCGGAACGAGCTCCACAGCGTGTTGCGGCGTATGTCGCCGATCGCGCCCGCCACCTGCGCCGGGGGCAGCGCGTACACGATCTCGTCGGGGCGGTTGGTGAGGCGGTCCGCCTTGTGGATGACGACCGCCTGCTCGGTCACGGTGACGAAGTAGTACGTCAGGAAGAGCTGGCCGATCAGGCCCAGCATGCTCATCAGCCAGACGCTCGGGCCCGCGACGGCCTGGATCGTGACGAGCGGGCGGTCGGCCGGATTGGCCTGGGCGAGGGCTGCGGCGACCTGCTGCTGGATGGTCGCCTTCTTGATGGCCACGGGGACTCCACGGGGAGGGGAGGGACGGTACGGCTCCGCCCGAGCGGTGGGCGGGCGCCGCAGCGTATCCGTTGCCCCCGCCCCCCCGTGCCGCCGGGTCGCCGCGGGCCGGGGAGGCGGGCCGGGCCGGGGAGGCGGGTCGGGCCGGAGAGGCGCCCCGGGCCGGGGAGGCGGGTCGGGCCGGCCGCGCCTCCCCGCCCCTTCCGCCGCGTGCGGGGCCTACGCCACCGCCCTGCGCGCCCGGACACCGGCCGCCGCCAGGCACAGCGCCGCCGCGCCCGCCGCCACCGGCAGGACGTACGCGGTGGCCGCCCCCGCCCGCTCCACGAGCCAGCCGCCGCCCGCCGCGCCCGCCGAGATGCCGCCCAGCAGCGCCGTCACGGCCAGCGTCATGCCCTCGTTGAGCTGCCCGGCCGGGGTGAGCCGCTGCACCAGGGACATGCCCGTCACCATCGTCGGCGCCGTCGCCATCCCCGCCAGCAGCAGCGCCCCCGCCAGGGCGGGCAGCGAGCCCGCGGCGGACGCCGCGAGCAGCGGCATCGACATCAGGACCGTCATCCCCGCGAGGCACACCAGCAGCCGCCGCCGGGCGTCCGCCGCCGGGCGCGCCGAGCCGTACACCAGCCCCGCCAGGAACGAGCCGAACGCCTGCAGCGCCATCACCGGGCCCGCCCACGGCCCCTCCACGTACGCCAGCGTCACGATCTCCATCGACCCGAAGATCGCGCCCGTCGCCAGGAACACCGACAGCAGCGCGGGCATGCCCGCCGTACGCAGCGGCGAGCGCGCCCGCAGTCCGGCCGTGCGCGGGGCGACCGGCGGCTCCGTCGCGCGCTGCGCGGTGAACAGCAGCATCCCGGCGAGCAGCATGACCGCGCCGATCAGCGTGCCCGCCTCCGGGAACAGCGCCGCGCACAGGAACGCCGCCAGCACCGGGCCGGTCATGAAGCACAGTTCGTCCACGGCCTGCTCGAAGGCGTTCGCCGTGTGCGCCGCGCGCGGGTCGGAGCGGTACAGGTGGGCCCAGCGGGCGCGGGACATGCCGCCGATGTTCGGGGTCGTCGCGGTCGCGGCGTACGCGGCGAACAGCGTCCAGTCCGGCGCGCCGTATCGCACGCACAGCAGCAGGGCGAGCGAGCCGAGGACGGCGAGCACCGTGGCCGGTACGGCCACCCGCGCCTGCCCGTACCGGTCGATCAGCCGCGCCGTGAAGGGCGCCACGACCGCCGTCGCGGCGAGCCCGGTCGCGGTGACGGCCCCGGCGAGGGCGTACGAGCCGCGCGACCCGGCGATCATGATGACCGCGCTGACGGTGAACATGCCCATGGGGACGCGCGCGACGAGGTTCCCCGCGGTGAACGCCCGCGTGCCCGGCACGGTGAACAGCCGGAGGTAGGGGTTGCGGGGGAGCCGGCGCGCGGCGGGCGCGGAGGCGGGGGCTCCGGGACCGGGCGTGGCGGCGGGCGCGGACGCGGGTGCGGAGGCATCCGGGTAGGGCGCGGTGGTGGGTGCGGAGGCGTCCGGGTGGCGCGCGGTGGTGGGAGCCGTGCCGCCCGTGGCCCGCGCCGTGGCCGGTGTCTCGGTCGGCTCCGTGGCCGGTGTGGTGGTCGGTGTCTCGGCCGGCTCCGTGGCCGGTGCGGTGGTCTGCGGGGGCATGCCACACAGCCTCCCGGTCCGCCCCGGACCCGGTCCAACACCTGTTCGGAGCGCATTCACGCACCGCTGTTGTAAGTTCCACGAGTGCTTCCCGACATCGACCCCCGGCTGCTGCGGGCCTTCGACGCCGTCGCGGACGAACTGCACTTCACGCGCGCCGCCGCCCGCCTGTACGTCGCCCAGCAGGCCCTCAGCCGGGACGTCCGGCGACTGGAGCGGCAGCTCGGCACCGAGCTGTTCGTCCGCACCACCCGGCAGGTCGCCCTGACCGCCGACGGCGAGCGGCTCCGCCCGTACGCGCGGGCCGTGCTCGCCGCCTACGACGACCTGGCCGGCGCCTTCTCCGGCAGCGGGCCCCGCCCCCTGCTCGTGGACCTCAACTCGCCCGGCCTGAGCGCCGACCGGGTCCTGGAGCTGGCCCGCCGGCTCGCGCCCGACTGCGAACTGATGGCCCGCTTCGAGAGCGGCCTGACCGGCGCCGCCGTCGAGATCCTCGCCGGGCGCCTCGACGCGTCGTTCGGCCGGGTCGCCGGCCTCGACCCGGCGGTCCGGGCCCGGCTCGCCTGGCAGCCCGTGCGGTACGAGCCGATGGCCGTCATCCTGCCCGCGGACCACCCGCTGGCCCCCCGCGCCGAGGTGGACCTGGCCTCGCTCGCCGGGCAGGCCGTGTACGCGGGCGCGGGCAACCCCCGCACCCGCGAGTGGACCGACCTGGCGGCGCTGCTCTTCGCCGAACACGGCATCCGTGTGGCCCCGCCCGCCCCGCTCGCGGTGGGCGTCGAGGAGTTCCGCCGGGTCATGGCCAAGACCCGTACGCCCGTGCTGGCGGCGGTCGGCTTCCCGCCCATGCCGGACGCCGTCCTGCGCCCGCTCGTGGACCCGGTGCCCCTGTCGCCGATCGCGCTCGTGTGGCGCAAGGGGCTGGAGCACCCGGCCCTGGACGCGCTGCGGACCGCCGCCGCCCGCCTCGCCGCCGAGGAGGACTGGCTCGCCGTGCCGGACGGGGCGTGGCTCCCCGAGCCCGACGCCGCCCTGATGCGCCCCGCGTGAGCCCTGCCGACCCGCTCGGCCACCCGTCCGCCACCGCCCCGCCCCCGTCGCTCACAGCGACCGCCGCCCCCGCGTGAGAGCAAGGTTTCCGGCCGGTCACCTCGGATGACCGGCATGAAACGCGGCCTCCCTAGCGTCGGCCCCGACGGGTTCAGCACCAGGGATCGACACGGCGGAGGTGGCGCGCGATGAGCGGCGGACGATGGATCCAGCACTGGGACCCGGAGGACGAGGCGTTCTGGAGGACGACGGGGCGGCGGATCGCCAACCGGAACCTCCTCTTCTCGGTGATCTCCGAGCACATCGGCTTCTCCGTGTGGACCCTGTGGTCCGTGATGGTCCTGTTCATGGGCCCCGAGTACGGCGTCGACCCGGCGGGGAAGTTCTTCCTGATCGCCGTCGCCACGCTCGTCGGCGCCGTCGTCCGGGTGCCGTACACCTTCGCGGTGGCCCGGTTCGGCGGCCGCAACTGGACCGTCTTCAGCGCCCTGCTGCTCCTGCTGCCGACGGGCGCCGCGTACGCGGTGATGGAGCCGGGCACCTCGTACACGACGTTCGTGCTCGTCGCGGCGCTCACCGGCGTCGGGGGCGGCAACTTCGCCTCCTCCATGACCAACATCAACGCCTTCTTCCCGCTCCACCGCAAGGGCTGGGCGCTCGGCCTGAACGCGGGCGGCGGCAACATCGGCGTGCCCGTGGTGCAGTTGGCCGGGCTGGCGGTCATCGGCACCGCCGGCGCCGCCCACCCGAGGATCGTCCTCGGCGTCTACATCCCGCTCATCGTCGCCGCCGCCGTGTGCGCCGCCCTGTTCATGGACAACCTGGCGCCCGTGCGGAACGACACGGGAGCCGCCCGGGAGGCCGTGCGCGCCCGGCACACCTGGATCATGGCGCTCCTCTACATCGGCTCCTTCGGCTCGTTCATCGGGTACAGCTTCGCCTTCGGCCTGGTCCTCCAGACCCAGTTCGGCCGGACCCCGCTCCAGGCGGCGTCCCTCACCTTCGTCGGCCCGCTCCTCGGCTCGCTGATCCGGCCCGTCGGCGGCTGGCTCGCCGACCGCTACGGCGGCGCCCGCATCACGCTCGGCACGTTCGCCGCGATGGCCGCCGCCACGGGCGTCGTCGTGTACGCGTCGGCGGTCGAGTCCCTGGCGGTCTTCCTCGTCGGGTTCACCGCCCTGTTCGTCCTCAGCGGCCTCGGCAACGGCTCGACGTACAAGATGATCCCGGCCATCTTCCGGTCGCAGGCGTACGCCGCCGGGCTCACCGGCGAGGCCGCCGACGCGTACGGCCGCCGCCTCTCCGGCGCCGCCATGGGGCTGATCGGCGCCGTCGGCGCGGTCGGCGGGCTCGGCATCAACCTCGCCTTCCGCCAGTCCTTCCAGGCCACCGGGTCCGGCGCCTACGCCTTCACCGCCTTCCTCGCCTTCTACGCTGTGTGCATCGCCGTGACGTGGGCGGTATACCTTCGCGGGCCGGCCCCGACCGGCGCGGCGACCGCTTCCGAAGCCCCGGCCCGGCGGCGGCTCGACTACTCGGAGGTCTGATCGCGCATGGTCCGTAACGGCGGGGAAACGTCCGCGAACCCGGCCCGTCACGCGCCTTTGCCAGGCTCGGACGCCATGCACGAGCAGCAGGAGAACGGCCCCCTCGCGGGCTTCACGGTCGGTGTCACCGCGGCCCGCCGCGCGGACGAACTGGGTGCGCTGCTGCAGCGCCGGGGCGCGGCCGTGCTGCACGCCCCGGCCCTGCGGATCGTGCCCCTCGCCGACGACGCGGAACTCCTCCGGGCGACAGCGGCCCTCGTCGCCGACGCCCCGGACGTCGTCGTCGCCACGACGGCGATCGGCTTCCGCGGCTGGCTGGAGGCGGCGGACGGCTGGGGGCACGGGGAGGAACTGCTCGCCTGCCTGCGGCGGTCGCGGATCCTCGCGCGCGGCCCCAAGGTGAAGGGCGCCGTACGGGCGGCCGGGCTGACCGAGGAGTGGTCGCCCGCCTCCGAGTCGATGGCCGAGGTCCTCGACCGGCTCCTGGAGCAGGGCGTGGCCGGGCTGCGGGTCGCCCTCCAGCTGCACGGGGAGCCGCTGCCCGGCTTCGTGGAGGCGCTGCGGGACGCGGGCGCGGAGGTCGTGGTCGTCCCGGTTTACCGGTGGATGCCGCCCGAGGACCCGGCCCCGCTGGACCGGCTGCTGGACGCGGTCGCCGCCCGCACCCTGGACGCGGTCACCTTCACCAGCGCGCCGGCCGCCGCGTCGATGCTGGCCCGCGCCGAGCACCGGGGGCTGCGCGCCGACGTGCTGGAGGCGCTGCGCCACGACGTGCTGCCGGCGTGCGTCGGGCCGGTCACCGCCGTGCCGCTGCAGAGCCGGGGCGTGGACACCCTCCAGCCGGACCGCTTCCGGCTCGGCCCGCTGGTCCAGCTCCTGTGCCGGGAGCTGCCCGCGCGGGCCCGGACGCTGCCGGTGGCCGGGCGGCGCGTCGAGATCCGGGGCCACGCGGTGCTGGTCGACGGCGGGCTGCGGCCCGTGCCGCCCGCCGGGATGGCGCTGCTGCACGCGCTGGCCCGCCGCCCCGGCTGGGTCGTCTCCCGTGCCGACCTGCTGCGCGCCCTGCCCGGAGCGGGCCGCGACGAGCACGCCGTGGAGACCGCGATGGCCCGCCTCCGCACGGCCCTGGGCGCCCCGAACCTGATCCAGACGGTGGTCAAGCGCGGCTACCGGCTGTCCCTCGACCCGACGTCCGCGCCGCCCGCGGACGGGGAGGGATAGGCGGGGCCGTCCTTCCCGCACGGGGACGGCGTGCACGTTGTGCCCGGAGCCGGGACTCCCCTCGTCGGTTCCGTGCGCCCACGCCGCGGCCAGGGCGGGGTCACGCGGCAGGCGCCGTACGGCCGTCGAGTCGACTGGGTGGCGCAGCACGTCAGGCGGTGTCCTTCTCCCCGGCACGTGCGCCTGCCGGAAGCTCTCCTCATCCCGCGTCCGCGCCGCTCGCAAGTGGCGCGAGCGTGCCTCGGTCCTGCGGCGGCGCTCCGCGCGTCATCACGTGGGCGTTCCGATGGGGTCCCCAGGAACGGGATATGCGGGCACGCTGGGGGAGGGCAGGCGGCCCCGGGGGGGGGGTGAGCGGGCGTGGCGGGTGGGCGGCGGTTCGACGCCGGGCGGCGGTGCCTGGCCCTGCTGGACTCGCCGCGCGGCGGGCCCGGCGCGCTCGCGGGGTGGCTGGTGGAGTGCGGCCTCGTCCCGGAGGGCACACCGCTGGGCGCCGTGGACGCCACCTGGGTGGAACGTTTCGCCGAACTGCGCGGGTGCGTGGACGCCCTCGTACGGGCGGAGCTGGCCGGGACGGCCCCGCCCGGTCTTGGGGGTCCGCCCGGCCTTGAGGGTCCGCCCGGCCCCGGCCGCCCCTCCGTCCTGCGTGCCCGGCTCGCCCGGGTCAACGCGCTGGCCGCCGTCGCGCCGCCCGCGTACCGCGCGGTGCCGGGGCCCGACGGGCGGCTCGTACGGGTCCTGGACGCCGCTCCCGGCTGCGGCGCCCTCCTCGCCGCCCTCGCGCGCGACGCCGTCGACCTGCTCACCGACCCCGGCGCGCGGGCGCGGCTGCGCCGGTGCCAGGGCGAGGGCTGCCACCGCGTGTACCTCGACGCCTCCCACGGCGGGCGCCGCCGCTGGTGCTCCAGCGCGGCCTGCGGCAACCGCGACCGGGTGGCCCGCCACCGGGCCCGTACCGGGGCCGCCCGCGACTCCTCCGGGCAAGGCCCCGGGCCGCGCCGGGGCGCTCCGCCCTGACGGCCCCGACGGCCTCGACGGCCCCGCCCGCCCGGCGCGGGGCGGGTGCGGTGGCGCGGCCGGCTTCCGGGGAGGTCGAACGGGGTGCCCGGACTGACACGGGGCCGGAACGTGGCGTACCCTCGACGGCTGCCCAGTGCACGTCAGAAGGGGGCCCCGGTGGCCGCGCAGGAAGCCGATCGTGTGGTCGACCGCGAGGTCGACACGATCCGGGACCGTGAGGTCGCGGTCGAGCAGGACCACCTGGACCAGGTGTACCGCCGTCTCGAGGAGAAGATCCACGAGGCGGAGTTCCTCATGCACGACGCCGCCCAGCGCGGCCAGGTCGGCACCCCCGGCGCGCTCGCCGAGCGGGACGCCCAGGTGTTCCGCGCCGGGATCCACCTGAACCGGCTCAACTCCGAGTTCGAGGACTTCCTCTTCGGCCGCATCGACCTCCTGCGCGGCAAGGACGGCAAGAAGGGCCCCGACGGGGCGTACACCTCCGTCGAGCCCGCCGACGACGCCGTGCGGCCCGACGGCACCGCCGAGATCGCCGAGACGCTCCACATCGGCCGCCTCGGCGTCCTCGACGCCGACTACAGCCCCCTCGTCATCGACTGGCGCGCCCCCGCCGCCGCGCCGTTCTACCGGGCCACGCCCGTCGAGCCCGGCCGGGTCGTGCGCCGCCGCGTCATCCGCTCCAAGGGCCGCCGCGTCCTCGGCGTCGAGGACGACCTGATGCGCCCCGAGCTGACCGCCACCCTCGACGGCGCCGAGCTGCCCGTCATCGGCGACGGCGCCCTCATGGCCGCGCTCGGCCGGGCCCGCGGCCACACGATGCGCGACATCGTGGCGTCCATCCAGGCCGAGCAGGACCTCGTCATCCGCGCGCCCGCCGCCTCCGTCACGTACGTCGAGGGCGGCCCCGGCACGGGCAAGACCGCCGTCGCCCTGCACCGCACCGCGTACCTGCTGTACCAGGACCGCCGCCGGTACGCCGGGGGCATCCTCATCGTCTCGCCGACCCCGCTGCTCGTCGCCTACACCGAGGGCGTCCTCCCGTCGCTGGGCGAGGAGGGCCAGGTCGCCATCCGCGCCGTCGGCAGCCTCGTCGACGGCGTGGAGGCCACCGCGTACGACGAGCCGGCCGTCGCCCGCGTCAAGGGCTCCTCGCGGATGCTCAAGGTGCTCCGCAAGGCCGCGCGCGGCGCCCTGGAGCGCGGCGAGGCGCCCGACCGGCTGCGGGTCGTCGCCTTCGGCCGCCGCGTCGAGCTGGAGGCGGAGGAGCTGCGGCGCATCCGCCACGCGGCCCTGGGCGGCACCGCCCCCGTCAACCTGCTGCGCCCCCGCGCCCGCCGCCTGGTCCTCGACGCCCTGTACGCCAAGACGGGCGCGGGCTCCCGGCAGAACGACCCCGAGCTCGCCGCCGAGCTGCGCTCCTCCTTCGACGAGGACGTCACCTCGGAGGACTCGTTCACCGAGTTCCTCGACGCCTGGTGGCCCGAGCTGACCCCGCGGGGCGTGCTGGCCGCGATGGCCGACGAGAGGCGCCTGGGCCGCTGGGCGCGCCGCGTCCTCAACCCCGGCGAGGTCCGCCGCCTCGCCCGCTCGCTGCGCCGCGACGCGTACTCCGTGCACGACGTGGCCCTCCTCGACGAGCTCCAGACCCTCCTCGGCGCCCCCGCCCGGCCCCGCCGCAAGCGGGAGCTGGACCCGCTGGACCAGCTCACCGGCCTGGAGGAGCTGATGCCCGTACGGGAGGAGACGCAGCGCGAGCGGGCCGAGCGGCTGGAGCGCGAGCGCATCGAGTACGCGCACGTCATCGTGGACGAGGCGCAGGACCTGACGCCCATGCAGTGGCGGATGGTCGGCCGCCGCGGGCGGCACGCCACCTGGACCGTGGTCGGCGACCCGGCCCAGTCGTCCTGGTCGGACCCGGACGAGGCCGGCGAGGCCCGCGACGAGGCCCTCGGCAGCCGTCCGCGCCGCCGCTTCACCCTCACGGTGAACTACCGCAACCCCGCCGAGATCGCCGAGCTGGCCGCCAGGGTCCTGGCCCTCGCCATGCCGGGGGCGCGGTCGCCGCGCGCGGTGCGCTCCACGGGCGTGGAGCCCCGGTTCGCGGCCGTGGGGGACCGGGACCTGGCGGAGGCCGTACGGGACGAGGCGCGCCGCCTGCTGGAGCGCGTGGACGGCACCGTGGGCGTGGTCGTCGCCATGCACCGCCGGGAGCAGGCGGCGGCCTGGCTCGCGGACCTGGGCGACCGCGTGGTGGCGCTGGGCAGCCTGGAGGCGAAGGGCCTGGAGTACGACGCGACGGTGGTCGTGTCGCCCGCGGAGATCGCCGACGAGTCCCCGGCCGGACTGCGGGTGCTGTACGTGGCGCTGACGCGCGCCACCCAGCAGCTGACGGTCGTCTCCGGGCGGCGGGACGACCCGGACCAGGCCGGGGTGCCCGACCTCCTGCGCGACTGAGGCGCGGCGGGCGGCCCGGGGCCGCTGCCGGCCCCGCGCGCACCGCTGCCGGCCCGGACCGGCCCGGACTGGACCGGGTCGGACTGGACCGGGTCGGGCCGGCCCGGGTCGGACCGGGAGCGGGCGAGGACCAGGTCGAGCGGGAACGCAGCCGAACCGCGAGGGGTTTGTTAGCCTGGAGGAGACACCGGCTCGATCCAAGCCCCCGGGCCCAACCTTCGTCGCCACGAGCGACCACTTGCCGCGAGGCGAGCATGGCGGGCCGGTGTCACCTTCTCCTCACCGCCGCACATGCCCCACGGGCCGTGCGCGCCGCATGCGATCAGGTCCGCGTCGTCCCGGTGCTGTGCCTCCGGTCGACGGCGCGGACCTTCCGCGTGGCCAGCCGCCCGTGGCCCGCCGCCCGTGACCCGCCGCCCGTGGCTCCTCGCCCGTGGCCCGCCGCCTGTGGCCCGTCGTCCGCCGCCCCACCGCCGGACCGCGACCGCCGCCGACGCGCCGCCGCCCGGTCTCTCGCATCGTGGAAAGCTGTTTCCGAGAACGAAACGACCGTATTACCTCCTACCGGCCGGTAGGTGCGACTATCGGAAGGCCTCGCACGGCCGCCCGCGCGGCCGGAGGCGGCAGCAGACCAGGGAAAGCAGAGGAACACGGCCATGGCAACGGCGCCCAGCGTCTCGTACTCGATGACGGTCCGGCTGGAGGTGCCCGCGAGCGGAACAGCGGTCTCCCAGCTCACCACGGCCGTGGAGTCCTCCGGAGGCTCGGTCACCGGCCTCGACGTGACCGCCTCCGGCCACGAGAAGCTGCGGATCGACGTGACCATCGCGGCCACCTCCACCGCCCACGCCGACGAGATCGTCGGCAAGCTGCGCGGCATCGAGGGCGTCGTGCTCGGCAAGGTCTCCGACCGTACGTTCCTGATGCACCTCGGCGGCAAGATCGAGATGGCGTCGAAGCACCCCATCCGCAACCGCGACGACCTCTCCATGGTCTACACGCCCGGTGTCGCCCGCGTGTGCATGGCCATCGCCGAGAACCCCGAGGACGCCCGCCGCCTCACCATCAAGCGCAACTCCGTCGCCGTCGTCACCGACGGCTCCGCCGTGCTCGGCCTCGGCAACATCGGCCCGAAGGCCGCCCTGCCGGTCATGGAGGGCAAGGCGGCCCTCTTCAAGCGGTTCGCCGGCATCGACGCCTGGCCGATCTGCCTGGACACCCAGGACACCGACGCCATCGTCGAGATCGTCAAGGCCATCGCGCCCGGCTTCGCCGGCATCAACCTGGAGGACATCTCCGCGCCGCGCTGCTTCGAGATCGAGGCCCGCCTGCGCGAGGCCCTCGACATCCCGGTCTTCCACGACGACCAGCACGGCACCGCCATCGTCGTCCTCGCCGCGCTCACCAACGCCCTGCGCGTCGTCGGCAAGGCCGTCGGGGACGTCCGCGTGGTCATGTCCGGTGCGGGCGCCGCCGGCACGGCCATCCTGAAGCTGCTCATCGCGGCGGGCGTCAAGCACGCCGTCGTCGCCGACATCCACGGTGTCGTCCACGCCGGCCGCGAGGACCTGGTGGACGCCGCGCCCGAGTCGCCGCTGCGCTGGATCGCCGACAACACCAACCCGGAGGGCGTCACCGGCACGCTCAGGGAGGCCGTGGTCGGCGCCGACGTCTTCATCGGCGTCTCCGCCCCGAACCTGCTGGACGCGCAGGACGTGGCCGCCATGGCCGACGACGCCATCGTGTTCGCGCTCGCGAACCCGGACCCCGAGGTGGATCCCGCCGTCGCCCGCCAGACCGCCGCCGTCGTGGCCACCGGCCGGTCCGACTTCCCCAACCAGATCAACAACGTGCTGGTCTTCCCCGGTGTGTTCCGCGGCCTGCTGGACGCCCAGTCCCGTACGGTCAACACGGACATGATGCTCGCCGCCGCGGCCGCCCTGGCGGACGTCGTCACCGGCGACGAGCTGAACCCGAACTACATCATCCCGTCGGTCTTCAACGACAAGGTCGCGGGCGCCGTGGCCGGTGCCGTCCGCAACGCCGCGAAGGCCGCCACGGCCGACGGCAAGCCGCTCTGACGCCGCCCCCGGGGCCTGTCGCCCGATGTGACGGTACGCACGGTCGCGCGGCGCCCGGCGCGTCGCGGACCGTGCGCCTCCGCATCCGCCCGTAGGGTTGCGGTCCGACTCCGGGACGTCGTTCGCGCGGCCGGTGCGCGGCCGACCGGACACCACCAGGACGGGGCTGTGGCGCTTTTCGTGTGACTCCGGAGGGTGCCGGATTGGCTTTCCCGCCGCTGGTGGGGGCAGGATGCGTATTCGGGCGCGAGGGTCTGACAGCAGACCCGGGTCCGAGAACTGTCCTAGGGCCCTGGCAGCATCGGCTTCGATCTCACGCCTCACAGGCAAGAAGAACACGGGAGTAACAACATGAACCGCAGTGAGCTGGTGGCCGCCCTGGCCGACCGCGCCGAGGTGACCCGCAAGGACGCCGACGCCGTGCTGGCCGCGCTCGCCGAGACCGTCGGTGAGGTCGTCGCCAAGGGCGACGAGAAGGTCACCATCCCCGGCTTCCTGACCTTCGAGCGCACCCACCGTGCCGCTCGCACCGCGCGCAACCCGCAGACCGGCGACCCGATCGAGATCCCGGCCGGCTACAGCGTGAAGGTCTCCGCGGGCTCGAAGCTCAAGGAAGCCGCCAAGGGCAAGTAAGCCCCCACAGGCGCGTGAAGAGGGCGTCCACCCCGTAGGGGGCGGACGCCCTTCTTCCGGCCCGCGTACGCCCCTTTCCAGGGCCGTACGCGGCACACGTACGACGACGGCCCCCCGTTCACGCGGGGGGCCGTCGTCGTTACGAACGCAAGGGTGACGGACCGTCAGTTCACTGTCACGGCGGGGAGTTGACGGCCAGACCCCCGGTCCGGTGCCCTCCCCCGGCAGGTGGCGTGCCGGGGGTGTGGGCCGTCAGACGGGCTTGGCGGCCGGGAGTTCGACCTTCGCGCCCGACTCCACCGGCTTCTGCATGCTGTGTCAGCCCGGGGGTGACCCCCGGACCCCCGGCAGGTGGCGTGCCGGGGGTGTGGGCCGTCAGACGGGCTTGGCGGCCGGGAGTTCGACCTTCGCGCCCAACTCCACCAGCTTCTGCATGAAGTTCTCGTAGCCGCGGTTGATCAGGTCGATGCCGTGCACGCGGGACGTGCCCTGCGCCGCCAGCGCCGCGATCAGGTACGAGAAGCCGCCGCGCAGGTCCGGGATGACCAGGTCGGCGCCCTGGAGCTTCGTGGGGCCCGACACGACCGCGGAGTGCAGGAAGTTGCGCTGGCCGAAGCGGCAGTCGGAGCCGCCCAGGCACTCCCGGTACAGCTGGATGTGCGCGCCCATCTGGTTCAGCGCCGACGTGAAGCCGAGCCGCGACTCGTACACCGTCTCGTGCACGATCGACAGGCCGGCCGCCTGCGTCAGGGCGACCACCAGCGGCTGCTGCCAGTCCGTCTGGAAGCCCGGGTGCACGTCCGTCTCCAGGGCGATGGCGTTCAGCGCGCCGCCCGGGTGCCAGAAGCGGATGCCCTCGTCGTCGATCTCGAAGGCGCCGCCGACCTTCCGGTACGTGTTGAGGAAGGTCATCATCGAGCGCTGCTGCGCCCCGCGCACGTAGATGTTGCCCTCGGTGGCGAGGGCCGCCGACGCCCAGGACGCCGCCTCCAGGCGGTCGGGGAGCGCGCGGTGGGCGTAGCCGCCCAGCTTGTCGACACCGGTGATCCGGATGGTCCGGTCGGTGTCCATGGCGATGATCGCGCCCATCTTCTGCAGGACGCAGATGAGGTCCTCGATCTCGGGCTCGACGGCCGCGTTGGAGAGCTCCGTCACGCCCTCCGCCAGCACGGCCGTCAGCAGGACCTGCTCGGTCGCGCCGACGGACGGGTAGGGCAGGCGTATCTTCGTGCCGCGCAGCCGCCGGGGGGCCTCCAGGTACTGGCCGTCGTCGCGCTTCTCGATCTTCGCGCCGAACTGCCGCAGCACCTCGAAGTGGAAGTCGATCGGCCGCCCGCCGATGTCGCAGCCGCCCAGGCCGGGGATGAACGCGTGCCCGAGCCGGTGCAGCAGCGGGCCGCAGAACAGGATCGGGATGCGCGAGGAACCCGCGTGGGCGTCGATGTCGGCGACGTTCGCGGACTCGACGTACGTCGGGTCCATGACCAGCTCGCCCGGCTCGTCGCCGGGGCGGACGGTCACGCCGTGGAGCTGGAGCAGCCCGCGCACCACGCGCACGTCGCGGATGTCCGGCACGTTGCGCAGCCGGCTTGGCTCGCTGCCGAGCAGTGCGGCGACCATCGCCTTGGGCACGAGGTTCTTCGCGCCGCGGACGCGGATCTCGCCCTCCAGCGGGGTGCCGCCGTGGACAAGCAGTACATCGTCTGTGCCGGTCATGTATCTCGCGTTCCGGATGGAGTCGGGCAGGGGCCAGGGAAAAGCGTAAGGGGCATCCACCCCTGCCCCGTAAGGCGGCGGAGGGGCGGAGCGTGTAATGAGTTCGGCACAACACCCTGTGTCCCCCGCGCCTCGCGGAGCGTCACCGTCCGTTTCCCGCCGGGGCGTGCACGGGACGCGTACGGGCCGCCTACGGGGCGTGTGCGGCGACGCACCGGAAACGGCCACGCGACGCAGCGGTTCGGCCGACCGCCGCGCGCACCCTCCGCGCCGGGCGAAGATGCGGGATCATGGGCGCATGACGGAGGTGTCCTCGCTCGCGGGCCGGCTGCTCGTCGCCACCCCCGCGCTGGCCGACCCGAACTTCGACCGCGCGGTGGTGCTGCTGCTCGACCACGACGACGAGGGCTCCCTCGGCGTGGTCCTCAACCGGCCGACCCCGGTCGGCGTCGGCGACATCCTGGAGCCCTGGGCGCCGCTCGCCGGGGAGCCCGGCGTCGTCTTCCAGGGCGGCCCCGTCTCGCTCGACGCGGCGCTGGGCCTGGCCGTCATCCCCGGCGACGAGGGCCCGCTCGGCTGGCGCCGCGTGCACGGCGCGATCGGGCTGGTCGACCTGGAGGCCCCGCCCGAGCTGCTCGGCCCCGCCCTGGGCAGCCTGCGGATCTTCGCCGGCTACGCGGGCTGGGGCCCCGGCCAGCTGGAGGACGAGCTGGGGGAGGGCGCCTGGTACGTGGTCGAGTCGGAGCCCGGCGACGTGTCGTCCCCGCGCCCCGAGAACCTGTGGCGGGCCGTACTGCGGCGGCAGCGCAGCGAACTGGCCATGATCGCGACGTACCCGGACGACCCGAGCCTGAACTGAAGCCGGGCCGGGGTGAGTACCCTTGGCTGTTATGAGCACTCTCGAGCCCGAGCGCGGGGCAGGTACGGGGACCCTCGTAGAGCCGACGCCGCAGGTGTCGCACGGCGACGGCGACCACGAGCGCTACGCCCACTACGTCCAGAAGGACAAGATCATGGCGAGTGCCCTCGACGGCACTCCCGTCGTCGCGCTGTGCGGCAAGGTCTGGGTCCCCGGGCGCGACCCGAAGAAGTACCCGGTCTGCCCGATGTGCAAGGAGATCTACGAGTCCATGGGCGCGGGCGGCGACAAGGACAAGGGCGGCAAGGACAAGAAGTAGGCGGAGGCGCCCGGGCCGCGCGGCCGGACACCGGTCCCGCCGGTCCGCCGCCGGTCCACTCCCGTTCCCGCCGGTCCGCCCCCGGTCCGCCCCTGTTCTCGCCGGTCCACTCCCGGGTCCTGGGGGGGCACCTCTGGTCCTGCCGGGCCCGTGGTGCCGGGCCCCCGGCCCGCCGGTGCGCCACTCCACCGGCCCCCGCCGCGGGCGCCGGCCGTACGCCGCCGGCCCCGCGGTCCGTCCCCGGGCCGCCTGCCCCGCCGGTGCGTCCGTCCCGCCGGTCCGTCCGTACGAGAAGCCCCCGGTGCCGACCGGGCGCGTCCGCGACACCCCCGCGCCCCGCGCGCGGGCGGAACGCGCGCGCCACCGCCGCGCCGGGGGCTCTCGCGTGCCCGCGTGCCCGCGTGCCCGTGGCGCGTCCGCGGCCCCGCCCCCGGAGACCTGGCCGGTATTCGACCCCTTGCCCGCGATGCGGGGCGCGCCTAGGCTCCTCGGCGGTTGCCGTACTCGAAACGCCCGTTGCGCAGGATGCAACGCCCGGGGGGGAGTTGACGTGATGGACCTCATTCCGGCGCCCGCGTCCGACGTACCGGACCCGGACCGCCCCGGCGCGGTGCTCGACGCCCGCACGGTCCTGGCCGCCGCCCCCGGCACCGAGGGGACGGAGCGCTGGCTGCGGACCGTGCTCGGCGCCGCCTTCGCCCTGCCCCTCCGGCCGGCCCCCCGCGACGACGCTGCGCAGCCCGCACCCGGACCCGCCGCCGGCTCCGCCCCCCGAGCCGCCGGCCCCGCGCCCGGACCCGCCCCCGCGTCCGCCCCCGCGTCCGCCCCCGCCGTCGTGCGGCTCCGCGTCGAGGCCGGGCTCGGGCCCGAGGCGTACCGCCTCACCGTCGCCGACGGGGCGGTGGACCTCGCGGGCGGCGACCCCGCCGGGGTGTTCTGGGCCGCCCAGACCCTCCGCCAGCTCCTCGGCCCCGACGCGTACCGCCGCGCCCCGGTCCGCCCCGGCGCGCCCCTCGCCCTGGCCGCCCGGCGGATCGAGGACCGGCCCCGGTTCGGGTGGCGCGGGATGCTCCTCGACGTGGCCCGGCACTTCCGCCCCAAGGACGACGTGCTGCGCCAGCTCGACCTGCTCGCCGCGCACAAGCTGAACGTCCTCCACCTGCACCTCACCGACGACCAGGGCTGGCGCCTGGAGATCCGCCGCCACCCGCGCCTCACCGAGGTCGGCGCCTGGCGCCCCCGCACCAGGCGCGGCCACCGCGCGTCCCCGCTCTGGGACGACACCCCGCACGGCGGCCACTACACCCACGACGACATCCGCGAGATCGTCGCGTACGCCGCCGAGCGGCACGTCCGGATCGTCCCCGAGATCGACGTCCCCGGCCACTCGCAGGCCGCCATCGCCGCCTACCCGCACCTCGGCAACACCGACGTCGTGGACACCTCCGCGCTCGGCGTCTGGGACACCTGGGGCGTCAGCCCGAACGTCCTCGCCCCCACCGAGGCCGTACTCCGCTTCTACGAGGGTGTCTTCGAGGAGGTCCTCGACCTCTTCCCGGCCGCCGTCTCGCCGTTCGTCCACATCGGCGGCGACGAGTGCCCCAAGGAGCAGTGGCGCGCCTCGGCCACCGCGCGGGCCCGCGTCGGCGAACTGGGCGTCGGCGACGAGGACGGCCTCCAGGCGTGGTTCGTCCGGCACTTCGACCGCTGGCTCGCCGACCGGGGCCGCCGCCTCATCGGCTGGGACGAGATCCTGGAGGGCGGCCTCGCCCCCGGCGCCGCCGTCTCCTCCTGGCGCGGCTACGCGGGCGGGGTCGCCGCCGCGGAGGCCGGGCACGACGTCGTCATGTGCCCCGAGCAGCACGTGTACCTCGACCACCGCCAGGACGGCGGGCCCGACGAGCCCGTGCCCATCGGGTACGTCCGCACGCTGGAGGACGTGTACCGCTTCGAGCCCGTGCCGCCCGGCCTGTCGCCCGAGGCCGCCGCGCACGTCCTCGGCGCCCAGGCCAACGTCTGGGCCGAGGTACTCGACAGCCGCGCCCGCGTCGACTACCAGACCTTCCCGCGCCTCGCCGCCTTCGCCGAGGTCGCGTGGTCCACCACCCTCCCCGCCCCGGAGGCCCGCGACTACGACGGCTTCGCCCGGCGCATGGAGGGCCACCTCCTGCGCCTCGACGCGCTCGGGGTCGAGTACCGGCCGCCGGCCGGCCCGGCGCCGTGGCAGCGCCGCCCCGGAGTCCTCGGACGCCCGATCGAGGGCAAGCCCCCGAACGTGTGACTCCGCCGCACCCGCCACTCCCGCGCCGCGCCGCCGCCCCCGTGCCGGCGAACCCTCCCCAAGCGGACCATCCGCCCGGTCGCGGGAGGTCACGGGAGGTCGCGGGCGGAACACCCCTTCGCGGACCCTCGCGACCGCCGCCTCCGAAGATGTGCCACAGTTTCCACGTCCGGGCTGTGAGCACGTACGGTACGGCCAGCACAGGCGGGACGGCCGGGACAGCCGGGAGACCGGGAAGGGGCAGCTGGGTTGACCACGCACGCACCGAGGACGGCGCACTCCGTCACGCTGCCGGCCTCGCTCGACGAGGCCGTGGCGGCACTCACCGCCATGCCCGCCGCCGTCCCCGTCGCCGGCGGCACGGACCTGATGGCCGCGGTCAACAAGGGCCGCCTGCGCCCCGCCGGACTGGTCGGCCTCGGCCGCATCAACGAACTGCGCGGCTGGCAGTACCAGGACGGCCACGCCCTCCTCGGCGCCGGCCTCACCCACGCCCGCATGGGCCGCCCCGACTTCGCCGCCCTCATCCCCGCGCTCGCCGCCGCCGCCCGCGCCGCGGGACCGCCCCAGATCCGCAACGCCGGCACCCTCGGCGGCAACATCGTCACGGCCGCGCCGACCGGCGACTCGCTGCCCGTCCTCGCCGCCCTGGAGGCCGACCTCGTCGTCGCCGGCCCGTCCGGCGGGCGCGAGGTGCCCGTCTCGCACCTGCTCGCCGGCCGCGCGATGCTCGAACCGGGCGAACTGGTCGCCTTCGTACGGGTCCCGCTGCTGCACGCCCCGCAGGTGTTCCTCAAGGCCACCGGGCGCACCGGACCGGGCCGCGCCCTCGCCTCCGTCGCCGTCGTCCTGGACCCGGCGCGGCGCGCGGTGCGCTGCGCGGTCGGGGCGATCGCGCCGATGCCGCTGCGCCCGCTGGAGGCGGAGCACTGGATCGCCTCGCTCGTCGACTGGGACGGCGAGCGGGGGCTGGCGCCGGAGGCCCTGGTGGCGTTCGGCGAGTACGTCGCGGCGGCCTGCATCCCGGACCAGCCGCCGGCCGCCGAGGGCGAGGAGCCGCCCCCGCTGCCGCCCGCCGTACTGCAACTGCGCCGCACGGTCTCCGTGCTGGCCCGACGAGCACTGGGGAGGGCGCTGTCGTGACCACCGACGAGTCCGGCAACGGCACCGGCAACGAGACCGGCCACGGCCACGGCCGGGGGCACGGCACGGGAGACGGCGGGCACGCGCGCGGCGGCGGCTGGCAGCCGACGCCGCAGGGCGAGTACGACGGCGACGCCACGGCGTTCGTCCAGCTCCCGCCCGACGTGGGCCTGGACGGCATCCCGCTGGAGGCGCCCGGCCACGGCTACGTGCCCCCGCACATCGAGGACCCGCACGCGACCGCGCAGTGGAACTTCCACCACGCCCCGGCCGCCGAGCACCCCCCGGCGCCCGGCCCCGCCGACCTGACCGGCCAGTGGACGGTCCCGGTCGCACAGGGCGAGCTGCCGGAGGAGTCCGGCGAGTACCGGAGGGACGGCCAGGCGTACGGTACGGCCCAGGGGTACGCCCCGGAGTACGGCACGCCCCCGTACGACGGCGGGGCCACGCCCGGTCAGGGCGCGCACGGGTACGGCACTGCGGGCACCGCTCCCTACGGGACGCCCGCCCACGGCACGCCCGTCCACGCGGTGCCCGCCGACGCGGTGCCCGGCGGCATGACGCCCCCTTACGGGACACCGGCGCAGGACGCGGGCGCGCAGGGCCCCGGCGCGCACGGGTACGGCACTCCGGACGCTTCCCCCTACGGGACGCCCGCGCACGGCACGCCCGCCGGGACGGTGCCGGGCGGCATGACGCCCCCTTACGGGACGGGGCAGGACGCGCCGGTCCACGGCGCCGGGCAGGAGGCGCCCGAGTACGGCGCGCTCGGGCACGGCACGCATGGGCCCGGCGCCGCCGCGTACGCGCCGGGCCACGCCGCCGGCGCGCCCGCGCACGGAGGCGGGACGCCCGCGTGGTCGGACGGCGCCGACGCGCCCGCGACGCTGCCGGGCGGCGCACCGGCGCCCTGGGCGCTCACCCCGCATCCCGGCCCGCAGGTCCCGGAGCGTCAGGTGCCGGTGTACCAGGTCCCGTCGCCGGTCCAGGACGCTCCCGCGCCCGCCGCACCGGCGCACGACGCCCCGGTGGAGGCCGTCCCCGCGCCCGCCCCCGAGACGCAGCCGCACGACCGGCCCGACGGGCCCGACGCGGACGGGACCGCCCGCGCCGACGGGTCCGGGCCGGCACCCGTCGACGGCGCCCGCGCCGACGGCCACGCCCCCGCGCCCGAGGCGGGCCCGGCCCCCCAGCCCTCCCAGGCCCCCGAAGTCCCGGCGCCCGCCGAGGCCCAGGCGGCCCCGGAGAGCCCCGAGGCCCCCGAGGAGCCCCCCGTCCCGGACGCGGCCCCCGACGCGGCCCCCGCCCCCGAAGCGACCGCCCCGGAGGCGGCCCCCCAGGCGGCCCCCGAAGCAGGTACCGAAGAAGCAGCCCCCCAGGCGACACCCGGGCTTGCCCCCCAGGCGACCCCCGAGGCCGCCCCCCAGGCGACCTCCGAGGCCGCCGGCCAGGCCGCCCCTCAGGCGGACCCCCAGGCCCCCCAGCCCGACCCCGGGGCGAGCCCTCAGCCCGACCCCGGGGCGAGCCCTCAGCCCGACCCCGGGGCGAGCCCTCAGCCCGACCCCGGGGCGAGCCCTCAGCCCGACCCCGGGGCGAGCCCTCAGCCCGACCCCGGGGCGAGCCCTCAGCCCGACCCCGAGGCGGGCCCCCGGCCCACCCCGGAGTCCGACCCGCAGACCGGCCCCGACCCCGGCCCCGACCCCGAGCCCGCCGCCCCCGAGGCCGTCCCCGCCCCCAGCGACGAGCACCCGCACACCTCGTACACGCTGCGCGTCAACGGAGTGGACCGACCCGTCACCGACGCGTGGATCGGCGAGTCGCTGCTGTACGTGCTCCGCGAGCGCCTCGGCCTCGCCGGAGCCAAGGACGGCTGCTCGCAGGGCGAGTGCGGCGCGTGCAACGTCCAGGTCGACGGCCGCCTCGTGGCGTCCTGCCTGGTGCCCGCCGCGACCACCGCGGGCAGCGAGGTCCGCACTGTGGAGGGCCTCGCCGCCGACGGCCGCCCCTCCGACGTGCAGCGCGCCCTCACCCGCTGCGGCGCCGTCCAGTGCGGCTTCTGCATCCCCGGCATGGCCATGACCGTGCACGACCTGCTGGAGGGCAACCACGCGCCCAGCGACGTGGAGGCCCGCCAGGCCCTCTCCGGGAACCTGTGCCGCTGCACCGGCTACCAGGGCGCCCTCAGGGCCGTACGGGAGGTCGTCGCCGAACGCGCCGCCGCCAGGCCCGCACCGCCCGCCCCCGCAGGCGCGAACGCGCCCGGCCCCGCCCCCGGCACCCCGCCCCCGCCCGCGGGCGGCCCGCACCAGGGCCACGACCCCGACGTCCGCATCCCGCACCAGGTCCCCCACCCGCACGACGGAGGCACGGCGTGAGCAACGACGCGGCCACCGCCATCCCGGCGGTCGAACTCCCCCGGCAGGAGCAGGCGAAGGAGCAGGAGCGGCCCACCCGGGGGCTCGGCGCGTCGCTGCCGCCGGCCGACGCCCGCGCCAAGGCGGAGGGCACCTTCCCCTACGCCGCCGACCTGTGGGCCGAGGGACTGCTGTGGGCGGCGATCCTGCGCTCCCCGCACGCGCACGCGCGCATCCGGTCCGTCGACACGTCGGCCGCAGCCGCGATGCCGGGCGTACGGGCCGTGGTGACCCACGCGGACGTGCCGGGCGACGCGGCGTACGGCAGGAACGTCGCCGACCGCCCGGTGTTCGCCGCCGACGTGGTCCGCCACCACGGCGAGGCCATCGCCGCCGTGGCCGCCGACCACCCGGACGCGGCCCGCCTCGCCGCGGCGGCGATCATCGTGGACTACGAGGTGCTGGAGCCGGTCACCGACCCGGAGCAGGCGTTCTCCGCGCCGCCGCTGCACCCCGACGGCAATCTGATCCGCCACATCCCGCTGCGCTACGGGGACCCCGAGGCCACCGGCGAGGTGATCGTCGAGGGGCTGTACCGCATCGGCCGCCAGGACCCCGCGCCCATCGGCGCGGAGGCGGGCCTCGCGGTGCCGCGCCCCGACGGCGGCGTCGAGATCTACACCGCCTCCACCGACCCGCACACCGACCGCGACCTGGCCGCCGCCTGCTTCGGGCTCCCGCCGGAGCAGGTCAAGATCGTCGTGACGGGCGTGCCGGGCGCGATGGGCGACCGGGAGGACCCGGGCTTCCAGATCCCGCTGGGCCTGCTGGCGCTGCGCACGGGCGCGCCGGTGAAGCTGGCCGCCACGCGCGAGGAGTCGTTCCTCGGGCACGCCCACCGCCACCCGACGCTGCTGCGCTACCGCCACCACGCCGACACCGAGGGCCGCCTGGTGAAGGTGGAGGCGCAGATCCTCCTGGACGGCGGGGCGTACGCGGACGCCTCCGCCGACTCCCTGGCCGCGGCCGTCTCCTTCGCCTGCGGCCCGTACGTCGTGCCGCACGCCTTCGTCGAGGGCTGGGTGGTGCGCACGAACAACCCGCCCAGCGGCCACGTGCGCGGCGAGGGCGCGATGCAGGTGTGCGCCGCGTACGAGGGCCAGATGGACAAGCTGGCGGCGAAGCTGGGCATGGACCCGGCGGAGCTGCGGATGCGCAACGTCCTGGCGACCGGCGACCTGCTGCCCACGGGCCAGACGGTGACCTGCCCCGCGCCGGTCGCCGAACTGCTCCAGGCCGTACGGGAGTTCCCGCTGCCGCCGCTGCCCGCGGACGCCGCGGCGGCGGAGTGGCTGCTGCCGGGCGGTCCGGAGGGCGCGGGCGAGCCGAGCGCGGTGCGGCGGGGCGTCGGGTACGCGCTGGGCATGGTCCACATGCTGGGCGCCGAGGGCACGGACGAGGTGTCGACGGCGACGGTCAAGGTCGAGGGCGGCGTGGCGACGGTGCTGTGCGCGGCCGTGGAGACCGGCCAGGGCTTCTCGACGCTGGCCCGCCAGATCGTCCAGGAGGTCCTGGGCGTGGAGGACGTGCGGGTCGCGCCCGTGGACACGGACCAGCCGTCGGCGGGCCCGGCGGCGCACGGCCGCCACACGTGGGTGTCGGGCGGCGCGGTGGAGCGCGCGGCGAAGATGGTGCGCACGCAGCTGCTCCAGCCGCTGGCCCACAAGTTCGGCATGTCGACGGAGCTGCTCCAGATCGCGGACGGCAGGATCACCTCGTACGACGGCGTGCTGTCCACGACGGTGGCCCAGGAGCTGGCCGGCAAGGAGCTGTGGGCGACCGCGCAGTGCCGCCCGCACCCGACGGAGCCGCTGGACGAGGCGGGGCAGGGCGACGCGTTCGTGGGCCTGGCGTTCTGCGCGATCCGCGCGGTGGTGGACGTGGACGTGGAGCTGGGCTCCGTACGGGTCGTGGAGCTGGCGGTCGCGCAGGACGTGGGCCGCGTCCTCAACCCGGCCCAGCTGGCCACCCGGATCGAGGCGGGGGTCACCCAGGGCCTGGGCGCGGCGCTCACCGAGAACCTCCGCACCCCGCGCGGCCTGGTCCGCCACCCGGACCTGACGGGCTACGCCCTGCCGACGGCCCTGGACACCCCGGACATCCGCATCGTCAAGCTGGTCGAGGAGCGGGACGTGGTCGCCCCCTTCGGCGCGAAGGCGGCGAGCGCGGTCCCGGTGGTCACCTCCCCGGCCGCCGTCGCCTCCGCGGTCCGCGCGGCGACGGGCCGCCCCGTCAACCGGCTGCCCATCCGCCCCCAGGCGGCGGTGGTCAACTGACCGGCGTCAGACCGGCCCCGCACGCCCCCGTCGGGCGTCGCCTCGACGCGGGGGCGTGCGGGACGTCCGGCCGACCCGTACGCCGGGCCCTCCGGGGCATCGCCCCCGAAGAGCGGGCCCGCCGAACTGGCGCCCCGGCATCGTTGGTCTGGTGGACCAGCGGCACCAGGGTGCCTGCCCTTCGGCTCAGAACCGCTCGATCTCCTGGCCGGCCGGGATCTGGTAGCAGCCCGAGATGAGCATCAGACTCAGTTTCGGGCGGTCGTTCTTCGCGTCCTGGGTGATCTTGACACTCGACTTCCGCTCGTCGTTGTCGGCCGTGAGGGTGAGGTTCTTGTTCCGACTGCGATCAGGGCCGTATTGGACGATCTTCCACCCGTGCTTCGGCAGCTCCTGCTTGAGGTGCTTCATCGCCTCGTCGAGCTGATCCGGTGAGGCGGGGTAGAAGCTCCACGGATGGAAGACCCGGAAGTACTGCTCCCGATCCTTACCCGCGCAGTCCATGACGCCCGCGTGACTGTCGGACGCCTCCCCCTTGACGGCGATCATCTTGTAGATCTCGTTGGACACCTTCTCCAGTTCATCGGAGGCGGCGCTGGACGTGCTGGTGCCGGCAGAGGGGATGTCGTTCGGTTCTTGGTTCATGCCGCATCCGGTGAGAGTGGTCAGAAGGATGAAGACGGGGAGCGTCCATGCGCCCAGTCTGGTGTTCACGCTGAGAAGCCTCGCTTAGTCGACCGGCACAGTACGGTGGTTGCTCCAGTGGCCTTGCGTCCGCGGGTTCACCGACTAGTCCAGTTGCACCTTGTCGTACCGTCCGGCCACGACCAGGGCCTGATTCACCAGGCTCTCGGAGCCTTCGTCCCAGTATCCGCTGTGACCTTCGGTGTCCGTGGCCATCTGGTTGGCACCGAACGATGCGTCGCTGGGGACCACCGCATAGTGTCTCCACCTGTTCCCGCCATGTCCCCATCGGCCGATGTCCGGGACGACGTCACCGTCCGCCTCCTGATTCCAGACATGTCCCCGAGGAACATCCAGCTCCTCGGCCGTGGCGACGGTGACGCCAGGGCTTCCTACGGTGATCACGTCATCCGCGTTCAGCGTGCCGTGGTCCGCCGCGGAGCCGACGAGGGTCGTTCCGTATGAGTGACCGATCACCGTGCGGTGTGTCCCCGAGTCGCCGGCGTGCGATGTCTCCAGGCCATCGAGAAACCTGTTGAGGGCCGGTGCGCCGTCGTCCGCGTAGTGACGGAAGGGAGCGTCCTTGACGATGTCCTGGGGCGCGTCGTATCCGAGCCATGTGATGGTGGAAACCGCTTTGCCGTCGGCTTCGTCCTGGGCCGTACGCCATACGCGGACCATCCGGTCGATATCGCCGCCGATGCTCTCCAGTCTCGCCGTCGTACCCGGTACGTAGACGGCCTGGTGGGCGGCTGTGTCCGGGTTTCCGTTGGCGATGATCGCCCGGCCGTTTCCGTCGGGACTGAATCCCAGGAGGTAGGCCTCGGGAAGACCCTGCTTCCCGGTCTGGTCGAAGCGCTGCTGGATCCTGTCCATGCCCTTGAGGGACTTGGTGAGCTGCTCGTAGCGATCGCCGTACTGCCGGTGCCACTCCATCCACTCGTCGGTGTGCACCTTGGCCGGGTACCGGCCCGCGACGATCCACGTCCACTCGTTGGCGGGGGGCTTGGGGATCGAGGCCAGTTCCAGCCGGTACTGGGCGTACCGCTCGTCGAAGACGACGCGGTTGGCGTCGTCGCGCACGGCGGAGGGCAGCCCGTCGAGCCTCCCCACGGCGGCCGGCTCCAGCGAGAGCCACGCCGTGCGCTCCTCGGGGGTGAGCCCGTCCCACCAGGCGGCGTTGTCCTTGGGGCTGCCGTCCTTCGGGGGGTGGGGGAGGGAGTCGAGGTAGCCCTTGCCCGCGTCGTGGACCCCGCTCGTGTCGGACTGCGCGTCCGTCCAGTCCCGGTCGGAGACGGTCAGGTCGTCGTCGGCCTTCAGCGCGCGCAGCTTCGGCGCCCACTTGGCGTCGGCGTCGGCGGCCTCCTTCACGGCGTCGGCGACCCGGTTGGCGAACTCCAGGGCCTTGCCGTAGTTGGGGTTCGGGTGGGCGTTGGCCGCCTGGCGGTAGAGCGCGTCGGCCAGGGGGGAGGTGGGGCCGCCCGAGCCCCTGACCGTGCCGCCCTCGGGGACCTTCCCGTCGACCTCCTGGCCGCCCGCGGGGTAGCCGACCGAGCCGTCGGGGTGCACCGTGCAGCCGGCCGCCCGCGCGTCCGCCTCGGCCGCCTCCAGCTTCCGCTTGGCCGCGGCCATGTCGTGCGCGAAGCCGTTCAGCGCGGTGCTCACCAGGGCGCACTCGGTCTGCGCGTAGTGGAAGTTCTCCGCCAGCTCCTTCAGCTCGGCCAGTGCAGCGGTCGCCGCCTCACCGTCGAGTCGCGCGCGGATGCCGGAGGCGATCCGGATGTCGACGCTGTCCTTGGCCTTCCCGGCCATCTCGCCCGCGGCGCGGTAGCCGTCGGCGGCGTCCTCGAACGAGGCCGGCTTGAACGTGCGCAGAGTCCCCAGGTCCATGGCCGCCGGTCACCTGCCCTTCGCCTGGCCGCCGACGGCCTCGGTGTCGGCGTACTGGACCTTGGCCTTGGCGATCTCCTCGCCGATCGCCTGGTCGGTCATCGTCAGATCGCGCCCGGCCCGCTCCAGCAGCCCGCCCAGCGTCCCGCACCGCCCGCTCACCTTGCCGAGGTACGCCTTCCAGGAGTCGTACACCTCCTTCTGGGCCGCCGCCGACGCGCACCCGGACGTGTCCGCCACCCCCGCCTGCCCGTCCTCCAGGCTCTTCAGGCCCTTGCCGATGTCGCCCTTCAGACCGCTGACGCCCTCGCCCGCCTGCGTCCAGGCCCTCCGCTGGGTCCGCAGCTCCCCGGAGGGGCCGCCGCCTCCGCCACCGAACGGGTCCTCGGCCGGCAGCTGGTTGAGCTGCGTCCGAGTCGACCGGCGTTCAGCGGCTGCGGTCTTGAGCTGTTCCCACTCGTCCCACGACATCGACGCCCCTCCACGGATGGGTCTGTCCTACGGCCCGGCGGTGCTTCCGCGCCACAGTATCGACGGTGGGCGCATACGGCTCTGAGTACGCGTACTCATAGACACCCGGCAGCACCGGAGGGGCCCGCACCCGTCCCGTCCCGTCGCAGGACGCGGCCCGCGCGAGGAGCCGCCCCCGGGTCGTGGCGGCCGACACGCGCCGATCGAGCCTGCGACCGGAGCGTTTCGGTCAACCCGAAGCCGGCGCCACGCCCGCCGGCCGTGAAACCCGCGGGCGGGGGCTCGACCCGCCCCTAGGGTGAGCCCCGCGGGGGACGCAAAGGGGGACAGATGTCGTTCGAGGAAGAGTGGAGCGGTCTCAAGAGGACGGCGCTGGAGCGCCAGACGAGCATGCGGCTCAACCAGTTGGCACCCGAGGCGGGAGGCGGCGGGGCGGCGCCCGACCTGAAGACCGCGCCGGCGAGAAAGCGGAAGTTCGCCAACACCATCGAGACCGAACTCGAGGGCCCGACATGCGCGGCGGGGGACATCGCGGACGGCGCCATGAGCACCGCCGCGAAGGCGTTCGCCGGCTGGGACACCGCCGCCGGCCTGAAGAAGTCCCACGAGAGGTGGGAGGGCAAGGCCAAGCGCCTCCAGGGGCGGCTCGCCTCCCACAAGACACAACTGCGCGGCGCCGCGAACCAGTTGGTCAACACGGACCTGGACGTGGGCCAGACCCTGCGGCGACCGCCGTCGAACCTGTCGGGACTGTGAGGAGACCCGCGTGCCGACGTATCAGCAGATCCTGGACATGGACTTCTCCGCCTTGGCCGGTGCCGCGGACGCCTGGAAGACCACCGCCGCCAGGTTCAAGAAGCTGGAGGGCGTCTTCGCCGACGGCGTGAAGAGCCTCTCCGTCGGAACGGACTGGCGCGGCGAGAGCGCCAACGCCTCCCTCAAGCCCCTGGGGGTCACCCGCCAGGAGTACGCCGCGGCGCAGCGCGAAGCCCTCGCGATGGAGTCCCTTCTCCGGGACGCGCACAGCACCTTCGTGCGGTTGCAGGGGCAGCTCAGGTCGGCGGTGGCCGACGCCGTCGCCGCCGGAATGAAGGTCTCGGAGGGCGGCGTCGCGTCCTACGACTTCGGCAAGGTCGACGCCGCCACGGCCCACAGCGTCCGCCACCAGCCCGACCTCCGCGAGGTCGAGCAGTCCTACACGAGGAACATCACCAACGCGGTCAAGGCGGTCGACGACTTCGACGCGTACGTGAAGCGCGCCCTCGTCAGCGAGACGGCACCGGACGGCACCTCACCGCTCGGCTTCAACGGCAGGGCGGTCGGTGATGTCGAGGCGGCCGCTGCCGCCGGCCTCGCCGAGAAGGTCAGGGCGGGGGAGGCGACACCGCGGGAGCTGGCGGAGTTCAGGGACCTCCTGCGCCACCACTCCCACGACAAGCACTTCAGCGAGGCGCTTCTCCACTCCCTCGGAGGCAAGGAGACCGTGCTGCTGTCCGACCAGATGAACCTGGCGGCCCACGAGCGCGGAGTGTCGGCAGCGGACCGGAAGCTGTACGAGTCCGTCAACGCCGGCCTCGCCGCGACCATCGCGTCCGGCACCAAGGACCCGACCGGGTACGCGTACCGCCCGTTCGTCGACGGCCTCAAGTCCTTCGGCGACGACTCGTGGGGCGGGTCCACCCCCCTGCGCGGCTACCAGGCGCTCGCGACGCTGATGTCCCACGGGGAGGGGTACGGCAAGCAGTTCCTCAACGACATGGGCGCTGCGATCATCGCCACGGAGACGGACAACCCCCGCATCTGGGATCACGCCTACGACATGGAGCGCCCCAACCTGGTGACCGACCCTCTGGAGAGCCTGCTCCAGACCATGAGCAAGGACCCGGCCGCCGCGGAGTACTTCCTCGACCCGCAGGCGAAGGGCAACGAGAACGGCCACCTCGAGTACCTGCTCACCAAACGCGAGTGGAGCACCTCGTACATGGCGACGCTGCCCGACGCGCCGCGCGAGATGCACGATCCGTCCCAGGCGTCGGGTCTGGGCGCCGCCATCCAGGCCGCCGCCACGGGCCACGAACCCGGCGAGAAACTCGGCCCTCCCGGCCCGCACACCGAGGGCCAGGCCCGGGTGATGCACCACGCCATCCGCTTCCTGGACAAGGACGCGGGCGGCGACGAGTTCCCCGAGCACCTGGAGAACCTCCGCCAGCCCATGGCCAGGGCGCTCGCGGACTACGTGGCGGACACCCACCAGATCCTGGGCGGGCAGGAGTCCGACCTCGGAGGCGTGGCGGGCAGCGACTCCGTTCACGGCTCCGGCGACAAGGCGCAGATCGCCGTGGGTCAGGGAAGCCTCGTCCGCGTCATGCGGGGGATCGCGGACGACGGACCTTCCTACGCCCTTCTCTACGAAGCGGAGCGGGCGTACTCGGCTGAACAACTCGCCAAGGCGCCGGACTTCCCTGGTGACAAGGTGCACGGCAGTAGCGCCGACTGGGACCATCGGGCCCGGGAGATGGGTGCGGCGATGGGCGCGCTCAACGGAGTCGGCGCCGACGTGTACAAGGGCAAGATGGACGACAAGATCGAATGGGCGGAGGATACGGCCGAGTACACGGCGACCGGCGCAAACGGCCTGATCGGCGAGATCCCGATCGTCGGTACCGTGGGCGGCGCGCTCATCGACAGCGTCAAGTACGAATGGATCAAGGACGTCACCGCCATGGCGGAAGGCGAAGAAAAGCGTGACTCCAGCAAGAATTATGCGGCGGGTTCGGAAGGCACCAATAGATTGGTGGACAAGTGGGGCGCAGGTAGGGGGATCGCTGATGACGGGGCCTTCAGTTCTGCGAAGGATGAAGCGAACGAGGGATTCGCATCGGGGCGGGATGCCGCTGCAGCGCACCTTTGATGGCCGTTTCCTGAGCCGTGTGGGTAAATGGGCGACATTCGTTGCCTTGGCATGCCTGCTCGGGTCCTCGTGCGGCACGAGTGGCGAGGAAGAGGGGCTAGCGTCAGATCTGCTCTGTGACGTTTCGGTCGGTTCTCCCGCGGGTGACGCGGTGAGGAAGACGCTCGGCCACAGCGAGGTTGAAACGACGATCTTCGCGGTGCCTTCCCGATTGGTGCAGCGAATGGAGGACGGTTTGCGGGAGTGGACGGCCGAGGAAGGTGCGCTGCCCACCGACGTGTGCCTCTTCCAGCGTCATGCGGCGGAGGGGGATCGTTCGGTGCGGATCAGCTTTCAATGGATTTCCCGGAGTGAATCGCGGAAGCGTGACCTGAGGGACGCGACTGATTACGTGGTGAACGGTGTTCCGGCGCAGGTCAACGAGATTCGGTCCGAGGTCACCTTCCCGTGCTTCATGCCGGGAGACAACCGAATGAAGTCCCGTCAACTGCATTTGGTGGGACGCGCCGCATTCACCGCGGAGGGCCCGGGTGAGTCCCGGGAAGCCATGGACGTACGGCACGTCACTCTGGCGTACCTGATGGCGCAGAAGGCGGTGAAGGCGCTGGGGTGCGAGAACGAGCCCCTTCAGGGTGAGCCGGTGGTGCAGCCGGGCAAGAGGTGAGCGGGAACGACGTGGAGCTGGCGGGGCCTTCCTTCCGGGACATGGGAGGAAGGCCCCGCCTCCGGTCAGGCGCTGTGGCAGGTGCAGGTGATGGAGAAGAACGGGAGCTCGTCGGGGGCTGGGTCGTCGGACTCGTAGACCTCCATGGGGGTGCACTCGTCGTGCTCGCCGGACTCGCACTCCTGGGTTCGGCCGGACGCCCTCGAGTCCGCGGTGATCTCCTCCGTCGTGCGTCGGGACGCCAGCGCCTCCTCCAGGAGGTCGAGTACGTCGGGGACCGGGGGGAAGTGCGGTGCGCACGTGGAGCACGCGTACACGTTGAAGCCGGGGCCGGTGGCCTGATGGACCTCGGACACCACCACCGGGTCGTCCGTGATCCGGGCGCACCGCACGCACATCCGGACCGGCTTTCGGGCCGCGCTCATCGCGTCGCTCCGTGCAGGAGCCGTGTGTCCAGGTCGATGCCGAAGTCGGCCGCGAGGACGAGGGTGAGCCTCCGCCGGGCCTGGGCCTCCTGGCGTTCGTGCGCGAGGAGGTAGGGGCGGACGAGCGCGGAGGCGTCGCCGTCGAGCGGTTCGGGCAGCCCGTAGGGGGAGCGGAGTCGCGGGAGGCGGGTGCGAGGGGCCTCCCGCCGGGTGTCGGTGGGGAAGGCGGTGGCGGGGAACGGGCCCGCGCCGGCCCGCCTGCGTCCCGAGCCGGGGGCGAGTACGCCCAGCAGCAAGCGCGCGAGTGCGGGGATAATGCTCACCGTCGTCAACCTCCATCGGGTTGGTGGCCATGCCCCGGGAGTCCTGGCCGACTCGCCGGGGCTTTGATGTGCACTCACGCTAGCCGCTGACGACAGTTGTCGGCAGCGGTAGGCAGTGGTTGACAGTTGTTGATGATGCGCGGCTGTTGCTGGACGTTTACGTTCGCTTCCGTGACGGAGAAGATCAACCCCAGTGCGGCCGCCTATCACTACGAGCAGCTCGCGAACATTCTGGAGCGCAAGATCAGAAGCGGCGAGTTCGCGCTCGGCACTCGGCTGCCCGGAGAGATGCTGCTCTCCCAGGAGTACGGCGTCGGCTCCAACACGGTGCGCCGGGCGCTCGACATCCTGCGCGAGCGGAAGCTGGTCGTGACCGTACGGGCGAGGGGATCGTTCGTGGTGGAGAAGCTGCCTGACGCCTCCGGGGCGTGAGAGTGGGCTCGGGCTGCCCTACTGACGCCCCGGTCGGTGCGGGGGGTCGAGCCCGGTAGCGGGCGGAACCGTGCGTGGGTCACGTTCGTCGTCACACCCTGGGAGGGCGTATGGATCTCGACCGGAGCAGGCCCGTGTGGCCCAAGATCGCGGACGAACTGCGTCGCCGGATCGACGCAGGCGTGTATGCGGCGGGTGCGCGGTTCCCGGCCGTCGTCGATCTCGCGGCGGAGCTGGACGTCGCTCCCTCCACGGTGCAGAAGGCCGTGGCCGCCCTGCGTACCGAGGGCCGGCTCTACACCGTCCTCGGCCAGGGATCGTTCGTCGCCGCGCCGGCGGAGGGCGACACCTCCCGCGGCTGATCGTTGCGGCGTCCGGCGTAGTGGGCGATGAGTTCCGGGGCTTCCGCCGGTCTACTCGTGTGTAGGCGGACGGAAGGGAAGGAGCCCGACATGCAGCAGAAGATCACGCCGTACCTCTGGTTCGACGGCCAGGCGGAGGAGGCGGCCGCGTACTACACCTCGATCTTCGAGGACTCGCGCATCGTGAGGGTCGACCGCTACCCCGAGGGCACGCCGATGCCGGCGGGATCGGTCATGACCGTCGAGTTCGAGCTCGCCGGGCAGCGCTACGTGGCGATGAACGGCGGACCCGAGTTCACCTTCAGCGAGGCGATCTCGCTGTCGGTGGGGTGCGAGGACCAGGAGGAGGTCGACTACTTCTGGTCACGGCTCTCCGAGGGCGGCGAGGAGGGGCCCTGCGGGTGGCTCAAGGACAGGTACGGGCTGTCCTGGCAGATCACCCCGCGCGTCCTGGAGGACATGATGCGCGACCCCGACCCCGCGAAGTCCCGGCGCGCCGCCGAGGCCATGATGGGCATGAAGAAGCTCGACGTGCGGGCCCTGCGGGACGCGTTCGAGGGCGCGGGGGAAGGAGCGGGCGCGCGTTCCTGAGCCCGTGGACCTGCCCCGGTGCGGGCCCCCGGCCGGGGGCCCGCCGAGGGCCTGCGCCATCGGTACCGCCCCCGGCCGTACGGCGCGTGGGCAGGGGGTCGCGCGGGCGGCCGGTGCCGGGCCGTACGGCGTCGGCACGGGCGCGTACGGCGTCCGGTACCGCCCCTGGTCGTACGGCCAAGGGCTGAGCGGGGCCCGGCCGAATTACAGGAGTCAAACCGGTCCATGCCTCTTACCCTGGAGGTCATGAGCGCCTTGGAACCCCCCGGCACCGCAGCCGCCGCAGCCCCCCACCCCGCCGCCCCCGAGAAGGGCGGCGGCGGTGTGATGGACCGGGAGCACCGGGCGCTCAGCATCGGCATCGTCTCCGTGGTGCTGCTGATCGCGTTCGAGGCGACCGCCGTCGGCACGGCGATGCCGGTCGCGGCGCGGGAGCTGGACGGCGTGCCGCTGTACGCGTTCGCCTTCTCGGCGTACTTCACGACCAGCCTCTTCGGCATGGTGCTGGCCGGGCAGTGGGCCGACCGCAGCGGGCCGCTCGGTGCCCTGGCGTCCGGGATCGCGGCGTTCGGCGCGGGGCTGCTGCTGTCGGGGACGGCGGGCACGATGTGGCTGTTCATCGCCGGGCGGGCCGTGCAGGGCCTGGGCGGCGGGCTGGTGATCGTCGCGCTGTACGTGGTGGTCAGCCGGGCGTACGAGGAGCGGCTGCGGCCCGCGATCATGGCGGCGTTCGCGGCGAGCTGGGTGATTCCGTCGATCGTGGGGCCGCTCGCGGCCGGGACGGTGACCGAGCGGCTGGGCTGGCGGTGGGTGTTCCTCGGCATACCGGCGCTCGTGGTGCCGCCCCTGGTGCTCGCCCTCCCGGCGATCCGGCGCCGGGCCTCCGGGCCCGCCGAGCCGGGCGCGCCGGCCGCGGCCTTCGACCGGCGGCGGCTGCGGCTGGCGCTGGCGATCTCGGTGGGCGCCGGGCTCCTCCAGTACGCGGGCCAGGACCTGCGCTGGCTGTCGCTGCTGCCCGCGGCCGTCGGCTTCGCGCTGCTCGTACCGGCCGTGCTGGGGCTGCTGCCGCGCGGTACGTACCGGGCGGCGCGCGGGCTGCCGTCCGTGGTGCTGCTGCGGGGCGTCGCCGCGGGCGCGTTCATCTCCGCCGAGTCGTTCGTGCCGCTGATGCTGGTCACGCAGCGGGGGCTGAGCCCGACGCTCGCGGGGCTGTCGCTCGCGGCGGGCGGGGCGACGTGGGCGCTGGGCTCCTTCATCCAGTCGCGTCCGCGCGTGGAGCCGTACCGGGAGCGGCTGATGGTGCTCGGGATGGTGCTGGTCGCGGCGGCCATCGCGGGGGCGCCGACCGTGCTGCTGCCGTGGGTGCCGGTGTGGGTGGTGGCCGTGGCGTGGGGCTTCGGGTGCCTCGGCATGGGCATGGTGATCGCCTCCACGAGCGTGATGCTGCTGAAGCTGTCCGCGCCGGAGGAGGCCGGGACCAACTCGGCGGCGCTCCAGATCTCCGACGGCCTGGCGAACGTGCTGCTCCTCGCGGCGGGCGGCGCGGCCTTCGCCGCCCTGGGCGGCGGCTCCGTGGGCGGCGGCCACGGCGCGGCGGTCGCGGGGGCGGCCGCCTCGCACCCGGCGGCGTTCGCGGCCGTGTTCCTCCCGATGGCGGGGGTCGCGCTGCTGGGGGCGTGGGTGGCGTCCCGGGTGCGGGCGGCTCCGCCGGGGCGGTGACACCATGTGGTACCGCGCGGTGCCGTTGGTCATGGCTGGTCTGAACGTGAGGTTCTCCGAGGAAGAGCTGACCGCGCTGCGCGAGCGCGCCGAAGCGGAGGGCCGCAGCATGCAGGCTTTCGCGCACGACGCCGTCATGCGGTCCGTCAACGAGCACTCGCGGCTGTTCGACGAAGCCGCCGAGCACGTCCTCAAGGTCAGTGAGGAGCTCAACCGGAGGCTCGCCTGATGCGCTACCTCACCCTGCCCGAGCTGCTCAACCTCGCCGAGCGGCTCGGCACCCCCGACGTGCGCGACTACGGCCTTCTGGACTCCGCGCTCGCCCGGCCCCGGTCCAGCGTCTTCGGCCAGGACGCCTACCCCGACGTCTGGCAGAAGGCCGCCGCCCTCATGGAGTCGATCGCCCGCACCCACGGGCTCGTCGACGGCAACAAGCCCCTCGCCTGGTACGCGACCTGGGTCTTCCTGCATGTGAACGGCCATCCCCTGGACGGGGCGTTCGACGTGGACGAGGCCGAGCGGTTCGTCCTGGACGTCTGCCAGGGCGCCCTCGACGTGCCGAAGATCGCGGCGCAGCTCCCGCGGTTCGCGGTGCGCTGAGCAGGGCGCCGGGGGTCGCCGCCGGGCGCGGTGTGACCCCCGTCGCAGTCCCCGAGGTCACGGCCTCGTTCCGCCCGGGTGGGCGCCGGGCCCCCGGTAGGGTGGCCCGGTTGTCGTGGCGCGCGCACCCCCGCGCGCCCCCCGCGCCCGCCCGAGAGCACCGAATCGGAGACCGTGACTACTACCGCCTCCCATCACCTCTCTCCCGCCTTCCCCGGCCGCGCCCCCTGGGGCACGGCGAACAAGCTGCGCGCCTGGCAGCAGGCGGCCATGGACAAGTACATCCAGGAGCAGCCGCGGGACTTCCTGGCCGTCGCCACCCCCGGCGCCGGCAAGACCACCTTCGCGCTGACCCTCGCCTCCTGGCTGCTGCACCACCACATCGTGCAGCAGGTGACCGTGGTCGCCCCGACCGAGCACCTGAAGAAGCAGTGGGCCGCCGCCGCGGCGCGGATCGGGATCAAGCTGGACCCGGAGTACAGCGCGGGCCCGCTGAGCAAGGAGTACCAGGGCGTCGCCGTCACGTACGCGGGCGTCGGCGTCCGCCCGATGCTGCACCGCAACCGCGTCGAGCAGCGCAAGACCCTGGTGATCCTGGACGAGATCCACCACGCGGGCGACTCCAAGTCGTGGGGCGAGGCGTGCCTGGAGGCGTTCGAGCCGGCGACGCGGCGGCTCGCGCTGACCGGTACGCCCTTCCGGTCCGACACCAACCCGATCCCCTTCGTCACCTACGAGGAGGGCAACGACGGCATCCGGCGGTCGGCCGCCGACTACACGTACGGCTACGGCAACGCCCTCGCCGACAACGTCGTCCGCCCCGTGATCTTCCTCAGCTACAGCGGCAACATGCGCTGGCGCACCAAGGCCGGGGACGAGGTCGCCGCCCGGCTCGGCGAGCCGATGACCAAGGACGCCGTCTCGCAGGCCTGGCGCACGGCGCTCGATCCGCGCGGCGACTGGATGCCGAACGTGCTGCGCGCCGCCGACCAGCGCCTCACCGAGGTCCGCAAGGCCATCCCGGACGCCGGCGCACTCGTCATCGCCTCCGACCAGGAGTCGGCGCGCGCGTACGCCAAGCTCATCCGCGAGATCACCGGGCACGGGGCGACGCTCGTCCTCTCCGACGACGTGGGCGCCTCGAAGCGGATCGACGAGTTCAGCGAGGGCGACGACCGGTGGATGGTCGCGGTCCGCATGGTGTCCGAGGGCGTCGACGTACCGCGCCTCGCCGTCGGCGTGTACGCGACGACGATCTCGACGCCGCTGTTCTTCGCGCAGGCCGTCGGGCGTTTCGTGCGGTCCCGCAGGCGCGGCGAGACCGCGTCCGTCTTCCTGCCGACCATCCCCATGCTCATGGGCTTCGCCAACGAGATGGAGGTCGAGCGCGACCACGTCCTCGACCGGCCGAAGAAGGAGGGCGAGGAGGACCCGTACGCCGAGTCCGAGAAGGAACTGGACGAGGCGAACAGGGAGCAGGACGAGGACACCGGCGAGCAGGACATGCTGCCCTTCGAGGCGCTGGAGTCCGACGCCGTCTTCGACCGGGTGATGTACAACGGCGCCGAGTTCGGCATGCAGGCCCACCCCGGCAGCCAGGAGGAGCAGGACTACCTCGGCATCCCCGGCCTCCTGGAGCCCGACCAGGTGCAGTTGCTGCTGCAGAAGCGGCAGGCCCGGCAGATCGCCCACAGCCGCCAGAAGCCCGCCGAGGAGGCCGACCTCCTCGAACTGCCCGCGGAGCGGCGGCCGGTCGTCTCCCACAAGGAGCTGATGGAGCTGCGCAAGCAGCTCAACACGATGGTGGGCGCGTACGTCCACCAGAGCGGCAAACCGCACGGGGTGATCCACACCGAGCTGCGCCGGGTGTGCGGCGGCCCGCCGAGCGCGGAGGCGACGGCCGGGCAGATCCGGGAGCGGATCAAGAAGGTCCAGGAGTGGGCCACCCGCATGCGCTGAGCCGGAGGCGGGGCACCCGAGGCGGGGCGGCTGGGCGGTCGGCCGCGGGTGCGCCGCCGGAAACGGGGCCTTGAGACCGCGTGCTTGAGGCCGCGCGCTTGAGACCGCGTGCTTGAGACCGCGCGCTTGAGACCGCGTGCTTCAGACTGCGCTTGAGGTCGCGCCCCTGGGTCGGGGCGGTTGAGGCGGGGCGGTACGGGCGGTGCCCGGTGTGCCGGGAGGGGTGGGCGCGCCGCGCTCGGCGTCACGACCGTGCCCAGCGGGCCGGCGCGCCCGGCGTGCCGGTGCGCGGTGCCGCGGTGTGGTGGGGGATTCGCCGGGTACGGGGTGTGCGCCCCGGAGCCTCCCCGTTCGGGGGTGCGGCTCCGGGGCGTTTCCGCGCCGCTTCGGGGGTTTTGGGTACGGCTTCACCCCCGCGGCGTGAGAAAGGGGGCATTCCCGGATCAACTCCCCATCCGCGCCCGGATTCTGGACGAGGTCTTCCGCTGAGCGGATCGGGTGGTTACTGTCCGGGCACATGCAAACGCCCCGTGGCAGCGCCGCCGCGGAGCGCAGCCGGTGTGCCATGGCCTGCCGGCGGCCTCTCGGTGCGACGCCCAACGGGACGGGCGCCGCCTCCGCGTTGAGAGTGTCCGCCGTCACTCACTCCGAAGGAGGGGGCGTCGTGACCGCGGAAACCTCCCAGACGCTCGACCGGGGACTGCGCGTCCTCAAGCTGCTCGCCGACACCGACCACGGGTTGACCGTCACCGAGCTGTCCCACCGGCTCGGCGTCAACCGCACGGTCGTCTACCGCCTGCTCGCCACGCTCGAGCAGCACGCGCTGGTACGGCGCGACCTGGGCGGCCGGGCCCGTGTCGGGCTCGGCGTGCTCCGGCTGAGCCGCCAGGTCCACCCGCTCGTGCGGGAGGCCGCGCTGCCCGCGCTGCGCTCGCTCGCCGAGGACATCGGGGCGACGGCGCACCTCACCCTCGTGGACGGCGCCGAGGCGCTGGCCGTCGCCGTGGTCGAACCGACGTGGACGGACTACCACGTGGCGTACCGCGCCGGTTTCCGCCACCCGCTGGACCGGGGCGCGGCGGGGCGGGCCATCCTGCAGGCCCGGCAGGCGGGCGGGGCGCCCGACCCCGCGTACACCCTCACCCACGGTGAACTGGAGGCGGGCGCCAGCGGGGCGGCGGCGCCGCTGCTCGGGGTGACCGGCATCGAGGGGAGCGTCGGCGTGGTGATGCTGAGCGACGCCGTGCCGGAGCGGGTGGGGCCGCGCGTGGTCGACGCCGCCCGCGAGGTCGCCGACGCCCTGCGCTGAGGCCGGGCCGGTGGGGCCGGGCTGATCGAGCCGGGCCGGTGGGGCCGGTGGGGCCGGGCTGATCCGGTCGGGCCGGTGGGGCCGGGCTGATCGAGCCGGGCCGGTGGGGCCGGGCCGCTAGAGTCGGGGCGTGCTCTCCCGCCTCTCCCGTCTCTCGCTGCCCCGCACGCTGCTGCTGTGCGCCGTGCCCGTGCTGGCCCTCCTCGCGGTGGCCGCCTTCGCGCCGCTGCCGTTCACGATCGCGCTGCCCGGTTCCACGGCCGACGTCCTCGGGGTGGACAAGGGGCGGCAGGTGATCACCATCTCCGGCGCGCCCGTCCGCGAGACCACGGGGGAGCTGCGGATGACCACCATCGTGGCCACCGCGCCCCGCACCGACGTCCGGCTGGACGACGTGGCCGAGGCGTGGTTCCGCACCGACCGGGCCGTGCTGCCGCACGACTCCGTCTACCCGGTCGGCAAGACGGACCGGGAGATCGAGAAGCGCAACCTCGGCCAGATGCGCCTGTCGCAGCAGAACGCCGTGGACGCGGCGCTCGGCTACCTCGGCGACAGCGCGGAGGACGTCCGGGTGACCCTGCACCTCGCCGACGTCGGGGGACCCAGCGCCGGTCTGCTGTTCTCGCTCGGCATCGTCGACAAGCTGGCGGGCGACGGCGAGGGCGGCGACCTGACCGGCGGCAAGGTCGTCGCCGGCACGGGGACGATCACCCCCGACGGGGCGGTCGGCGCGGTCGGCGGCGTGTCCCTCAAGACGCAGGCCGCGGCGCGTGACGGGGCGACCGTCTTCCTCGTGCCGAAGGCGGAGTGCGACGACGCCCGCGCGGCCCGCCCCGAGGGGCTGCGGCTCATCCCGGTGACGACCCTGAAGGACGCCGTCGCCTCCCTGAAGGCGCTCGGGGACGGGGCCCGCGTCCCTTCCTGCTGACCCCCGGCGGTCGGCTCGTGCCCCGCCCGTGCAGCCTCGTACACCCCGTAGCGGCACCTGCGTCCGGCGGGCTAGCCCCGTCGCAGGTCGCCGTCCGCGGCGGCCTGCTCGACCAGCGGGATGATCCGCAGCGGTACCGGGTTCTCCATCACGATCGCCGTGGACGCGCGGACGATCCCCTCGAAGCCCACCACCCGGTCGATCACCCGCTGGAGGTCCGCGTTGGAGCGGGCCACCAGGCGGCACAGCATGTCGCCGTGGCCGGTCGTCGTGTGCAGCTCCAGCACCTCCGGCACGCCCGCCAGGTGCTCCCGTACGTCCGCGCCCTGCCCCTGCTTGATCTCCAGCGTCGCGAACGCGGTCACGGGGTACCCCAGCGCGGCCGGGTCCACCTCCGGTCCGAAGCCCCGGATGACGCCGTTCGACTGGAGCCGGTCCAGCCGCGCCTGCACCGTCCCGCGGGCCACCCCGAGCCGCCTCGACGCCTCCAGCACCCCGATCCTCGGCTCGCGCGCGAGCAGGGCGATGAGCCTGCCGTCCAGATGATCGATCGCCACGGCCGCCTCCCAGTGGTCATCCTGTACAGATCGCCCGACCATCCTGGGGCCCCGCTGTGCACATTGACCAGAGGAAGTACGAAGTATTGCGCAGCTTGTGGAACGGAGAGAACCTGCCGCCATGACTGAGACCCTGCATGACACCCCCGGAACCGCCCGGCAGGACGACCCCTTCCCGGTGAAGGGCATGGACGCGGTCGTCTTCGCCGTCGGCAACGCCAAGCAGGCCGCGCACTACTACTCCACGGCCTTCGGCATGAAGCTCGTCGCCTACTCCGGACCGGAGAACGGCAGCCGCGAGACCGCCAGTTACGTCCTGACGAACGGCGCCGCCCGCTTCGTGCTGACCTCCGTCATCAAGCCGTCCACCGACCGCGGCCGCTTCCTCGCGGACCACGTCGCGGAGCACGGCGACGGCGTCATCGACCTCGCCATCGAGGTCCCCGACGCCCGCAAGGCGTACGCGTACGCGGTGGAGCACGGCGCCACCGGCGTCGAGGAGCCCTACGAGGTCGAGGACGAGCACGGCACCGTCGTCCTCGCCGCCATCGCCACGTACGGCAAGACCCGCCACACGCTGGTCGACCGCTCCGGCTACACCGGCCCGTACCTGCCCGGCTACGTCGCCGCGTCCCCGATGGTCGAGCCGCCCGCCAAGCGCACCTTCCAGGCCATCGACCACTGCGTGGGCAACGTCGAGCTGGGCCGGATGAACGAGTGGGTGGCCTTCTACAACAAGGTCATGGGCTTCACCAACATGAAGGAGTTCGTGGGCGACGACATCGCCACCGAGTACTCCGCGCTCATGTCGAAGGTCGTCGCGGACGGCACCCTCAAGGTGAAGTTCCCGATCAACGAGCCCGCGATCGCGAAGAAGAAGTCGCAGATCGACGAGTACCTGGAGTTCTACGGCGGCGCCGGCGTCCAGCACATCGCGCTCGCCACCAACGACATCGTCGCCACCGTGCGCACCATGCGGGCGGCGGGCGTCCAGTTCCTCGACACCCCCGACTCGTACTACGACACGCTCGGCGAGTGGGTCGGCGACACCCGCGTCCCGGTCGACACCCTGCGCGAGCTGAAGATCCTCGCCGACCGCGACGAGGACGGCTACCTGCTGCAGATCTTCACCAAGCCGGTCCAGGACCGCCCGACCGTCTTCTTCGAGCTGATCGAGCGCCACGGGTCGATGGGCTTCGGCAAGGGCAACTTCAAGGCCCTGTTCGAGGCGATCGAGCGCGAGCAGGCCAAGCGCGGCAACCTGTAGGCCGTCCGGGCCGGCCGGGTCCTTCCCCGGGCCCGGTACCCGGCACCGCCGGCCGCACCTGCGGCCCCCGGCACTTGCGGCCCCGCGGCCCCTGACCCGCGGGGCCGCAGGCCGTTCCCGGCCCCGGCCCGGCCGCCTCGGCCCGGCTCGGGCGCCTCAGCCGCCCCGCCCGGCCTCGCCGCGACCCCGCCCGTCCCGTGGCCCCCGTGCCGCCGCGCCCCCGACCGGCCGGCAGGCGCCCCGGCCCGGTTCCGCCCCGGCCCGGCGGTCCCGCCCCCCCGCCCCCGCCCTCACCCCTCCGGCGGGCCCGCCGACGGCTCGCCCAGCTCCGCCAAGGACCGCCGCGCCGCCGGGGCGTACAGCGGCGAGAAGTGCGGGTTGATCCGCAGCGCCTCCTCCAGGTGCCGCCGCGCCGCGCCCTCCCGGCCCAGCGCCCGCTCCACCTCGCCCCGGTGGTACGCGAACAGGGCGCTGCGCACGCCCCGCTCCGTCGCCGCCCGGACGTACGGCAGCGCCTCCCGCGCCTCGCCGGCCCGCAGCAGCGCCCAGCCCAGCGCGTCCGCCGTGTCCGCCGACCGGTGCCCCCGCCGCCACTCGGCCCGCAGCACCTCCACCGCCCGTCCGGGGTCGCCGTGCCCGGCCTCGTAGCGCCCCACCGCGAGCGCCTGGTTCACCCCGTGCGCGGCCGCCCGCTCCGCCGCGACCGCCGCCGCGCCGTACCGCTCCCGCGCCTTGGCGGGCCGCTCCAGCGCGGCGTACAGGTCGCCCGCCTCCAGGGCGTACTCCGGCAGCGGCCGGGCCTTCCAGGCCGCCGCGTACACCGCCAGCGCCTCCTCCGCCCGGTCCAGCGCGGCCAGCGCCCTCGCCCGGCCCGCCAGCGCAGGGGCGTTACCGGGCACGGCCCGCAGCGCCGCCTCGTACCGCCCCAGCGCCTCGCGCGCGTACCCCCGCTCCCACGCCAGGTCGCCCAGCCGCCGCAGCGCCGCCGCCCGTTCGGCGGGCGTCCGCGCCCGCGCGACCGCGTCGTGCGCGACGGCCGCGGCGTCCTCCCGCCACCCCCGGTCCCGGTACAGCTCCACCACGCGGGCCAGCGCCGCCGCACCGGTGGGGCGCAGCTTCCGCAGCCGCTCCAGCGCCTTCCCGGCCGCCGCGTCGTCGCCGAGCCCCCGGTGCGCGTCGACCAGCAGCGCCTCGGCCCGCCACGCCCCGGGCTGCCGCCGCCGCGCCTCCTCCGCCCAGCGCCGCACGGCCGCGAAGTCGCCGCGGGCCAGCGCCAGCTCGCCCATGCCGAGCACCGCCGCGGTGTTGCCCTCCGCGGCGGGGCGGGCCTCCAGGGAGCGCCGCAGCGCCCGCTCCGCCGCCGGGTACGCCGCCGGGGCGCCGGCCCGCGCCCCGCGCTCCGCGTACGCCGTGCCCAGCACCGCCCACGACAGGTGGTCGTCCGGGTGTCCGCGCAGCCACGCCTCCCGGTCGGCGATCAGCGCCGCGAGGTCCCGCGGCGAGGCCCCGGCGCCCGCCTCCACCCCGGCCGCCGCCCGCGCGGCGGGACCCGCCAGGCCCTCCGGCACGCCCGCGCCACCGGCCCGCACCCCGCCCGGAGGTGCCTCCGGCCCGCCGGGCGGGAACAGGCCCAGCGACGCGCCCGCCAGCACCGTGCCGACCAGCACCGCGCCCACCGCGGCGAGCACGCCCAGGCGGGAGACCCGAAAGCCCCGCGTCTTCCGTGCGGAGCCCCCACCCTCCCGGGCCGGGCCGCGCACGTCGCGGGCGGAGCCCCGCGCCTCCCAGGCCGAGCCCCGCGCCTCCCAGGCCGAGCCCCGCGCCTCGCGGGCGGAGCCCCGCACGCGCAGCACACCCCCCATGCGCCGCAAGCCCCGCATACGTCGCAAGCCTGCCGAGCCCCTCGGGCGCCCCGAGCCCCTCGGGCCCCCCGAGCCCCTCGGGCGCCCCGGGCACCTGAGGCCCCGCAAGCCCCCGAGGGCCCGCAACCCCCCAAAGAACCGTTCCTTCTTCACACCGCTCATGCCGCTCACTGTGCGTGCGCCCGGCGGGGCGGTCCCGGCGCGCCCGGCCCGTACACGCCCGGTTCACACCGATGGCCCCGGGTGCCACGCTGGGATCATGGACGAGCTGCTGCGCCGGCTGCGCGCCGGCCTCCCCGCCGAGGCCCTCATCACCGACCCCGACGTGACGCCCTCGTACGCCGCGGACATGGCGGGCCTCTGCCCGGCCGGCACCCCGGCCGTCGTGGTGCTGCCCCGCACCGTGGACCAGGTGCGGCACGTGATGCGCACGGCCACCGCGCTGCGCGTCCCCGTCGTGCCGCAGGGCGCCCGCACCGGGCTGTCGGGCGCGGCCAACGCCACCGACGGGTGCATCGTGCTGTCCCTGGTCAGGATGGACCGCATCCTGGAGGTCAACCCCGTCGACCGGACCGCCGTCGTCGAACCCGGCGTGGTCAACGCCGCGCTCTCCCGCGCGGTCGCCGAGCACGGCCTGTACTACCCGCCGGACCCCTCGAGCTGGGAGACCTGCACCATCGGCGGCAACATCGGCACCGCCTCCGGCGGCCTGTGCTGCGTCAAGTACGGGGTCACCGCCGAGTACGTCCTCGGCCTCGACGTCGTCCTCGCCGACGGGCGGCTGCTGACCACCGGCCGCCGCACCGCCAAGGGCGTCGCCGGATACGACCTGACCCGGCTGTTCGTCGGCTCCGAGGGCACCCTCGGCATCGTCGTCCGCGCCGTCCTCGCGCTCAGGCCCAAGCCGCCGGCCGGGCTCGTGCTCGCCGCCGAGTTCGCCTCCACCGCCGAGGCGTGTGCCGCCGTCTGCGCCATCATGGAGCGCGGCCATACGCCCTCGCTGCTCGAACTGATGGACCGCACCACCGTCCGGGCGGTGGACCGCCTCGGGCACATGGGCCTGCCCCATACGACCGCCGCGCTCCTGCTGGTGGCGTTCGACACCCCGGAGCCCGCCGCCGACCTGGCCGCCGTGGGCGAGCTGTGCACCGCCGCCGGCGCCACCCAGGTCGTCCCCGCCGACGACCCGGCCGAGTCCGAACTGCTGCTCCAGGCGCGCCGGATGTCCCTGCCGGCCCTGGAGACCCTCGCCCCCGCCACGATGATCGACGACGTGTGCGTGCCCCGTTCCCGGCTCGCCGACATGCTCGACGGGACGGCCGCCATCGCGCGGACGTACGGGCTCACCATCGGCGTCTGCGCCCACGCGGGCGACGGGAACACCCACCCCGTGGTCTGCTTCGACCCCGCCGACGCCGACGAGGCCCGGCGCGCCCGCGAGTCGTTCGACGCCATCATGGCGCTGGGCCTGGAGCTGGGCGGCACCATCACCGGCGAGCACGGCGTCGGCCTGCTCAAGAAGGAGTGGCTCGCCCGCGAGCTGGGCCCGGTCGGCCTCGAACTGCAACGGGGCATCAAGAGGACCTTCGACCCGCTGAACCTCCTCAACCCGGGCAAGCTGTTCTGACCCAGCCCGCCCCCAGCCCGCCCCCGCCCCCCAGCCCGCCCCCGCCCCCCGGCCTGCACCCGCCCCCGGCCCGCACCCACCCCCCGCTCCCGGCCCCACCCCGGCACCCTGACTCACGCCTCCGCCGAGAGCAGCGCGGCCAGGCCGTCGTCGATGCCGAGCAGCTCCCGCTCCGTGCCCGGCACCACGACCCGCAGCGTCCGCTCCAGCCACGCCGACACCTGCGACGACGGCGCCTCCAGCAGGGCGTCCCCGTTCGGGGAGGTCAGGGCCATCAGCACCACGTTCCGCCCGTCCGCCTTCGACGGCCAGATCCGCACGTCCCCGTGGCCGCAGGGCCGGAACACCCCCTCCACCAGCAGCTCCCGCGCGAACGTCCAGTACACCGGGTGCTCGGAGCCGATGTGGAAGGCGACGTGGACCGCGTACGGGTCGCCCGTCCGGTAGGTCAGCCGCGCCGGTACGGGCACGCTCTGCTCGGCGGACAGCACCAACCGCATCTCCAGCTCCCGTTCCACGATGGTCTCCTCCATGGCCCTTCCTCTCTCTCGCCGGTCGGCAGGGGCCCGGCGCGGGCCCGCCCGCAAGGAGAGAGCGGCTTCCCGCGCCGTCATGACGCGACTTTCACCAACGAATCCCCACTACTTTCCGTGACGGTCGTGTGACCGGATGGGGGGCGTCTGCGGCGGACCGCCCCTGGCGGGTCCGGCGGTCTGGTAGATGTGGTGCCTTGAGTCAAGGCCCTCGAGGAGATACGGGACCACGGTGATGAGCGCCCCCACCCCGGCCACCGGTGACGGCAGCCCCGAAGCCGGGTACTACCCGGACCCCTCCATTCCCGGCTACATCCGGTACTGGAACGGTGCCGCGTGGGTGCCCGGCACGAGCCGTCCGGCGCCCGGCGAGGGCGAGGCCGAACCGGGCCCGCCGGCCCCCGCGGCATCCCCGCGCACCGGCGCGCCCGCGCCCGTCCCGGCCGTGGAGGAGACCGGTCCCGTGTTCCTCGACGAGGAGCCGGGCATCGCGTCCGAGCCCGGACCGGGAGCCGAGGCGGAAGGCGGGGCGGAAGGCGGGGCGGCCACGGGCGGGGCGGCCACGGGCGGGGCGGCCACGGGCGGGGCGGCCACGGGCGGGGCGCCCGAGCCGGCGTCCGCCTGGCAGGCGGACCTCTCCCGCCAGCGCGGCGTGGGCGGGGGCCCGGACGTGGCCTGGGGCACGCCCGGTCAGGCCGATCCGCGGGTCCCGGCCGCCGGCGGCCCGGCGGGCGCGGCCCTCCCGGCGGCCCGTCAGGCGGAACCCGGACCGGAACGGCGCCCCGGCCCCGAGGGCCCCGGCCCCGAGGGCACCGCGGACGTTCGGGCGCCCGGCGGGCCGGACGGAGCGGACCCGCACGGCCCCCGCTCCCAGCCGGGCCCGCAGACGCAGGGCCCCCAGGTCCAGCCGCGCGCGGCGTACGGCCCGTCGGGCGGCCCCTCCGCTCCGGAGCACCACGGGCCCCAGCCCCACGCGCCCCAGCACCCTCCGGCCGGAGCCCAGCCCGCCCCGGCCCCGGCCCCGGCCCCGCAGGCCCAGGGCCACGGCCAGGTCCTGGCTCCGACGGCCCCCGTGGAGTCGCACGCACCGCTCCAGCCCCACCCCTCGCCCCAGCCGCCCCCCGCGCACCTCGTCCCACCGCAGGGCGCCGCCCCGGCGCATGCCGCGCCGGCGGCCGGCGGGCCCGGCGGGCAGGCCGCCTCCTGGGCCCAGCAGGTCCACCAGCTGGCCCAGCCCGCCCCCGTACCGGCGCCGACCCTGCCGCAGCCGGGTCCCGGCGCCGGGCCGGCCGACCCCGCGGCGGAGGCGCAGCCGGTCGTCCCGTGGAAGCCGCCGGTCAGCGACCCGTTCCTGCGCGCCGCCCAGGAGCGGGCCGCCGCCCGTCCGGCCGGGCTCGGCAGGAGGTTCGCCGCCCGGCTGGTGGACACCCTCGTGCTGGGCGCGCTGGCGGGCGCGGCGGCCACGCCCTTCGTACGGAGCGCCGTCGACCACATCACCGGCAAGATCGAGCAGGCAGAACGGTCCGGCGAGACGGTCACCGTGTGGCTGGTGGACGGCACGACGTCCGTCCAGTTCGGGATCGCGCTCGGCATCCTGCTGGTCCTCGGCGTGCTCTACGAGGCGGTGCCGACCGCCAAGTGGGGCCGTACGCTCGGCAAGCAGCTGTGCGGCACGGAGGTGCGGGGCATCGAGTCGCACGAGCCGCCGTCGTTCGGCGCGGCCCTGCGCCGCTGGCTCGTGTACGGGGTGCTGGGCCTGGCCGGGGTCGGCGTGCTGGGCGTCCTGTGGTGCCTGTTCGACCGGCCGTGGCGGCAGTGCTGGCACGACAAGGCGGCTGGCACCTTCGTGGCGGGGCGCTGACGCCGTCCCCCGAACGGCACATGACGGGATGCGGGCGTCGGCGGGCCGGGATGCACTGCCCCCATGAGCAACGAACCGCCCACGCCCGGCCCGCCGCCCGACGACGACCCGTTCCGCAAGCGCCCGCAGGAACCGCCGCGCCATCCGGAGGGCGGCGGTACTCCTCCGCCTCCGCCGCCGCCCGGCGGTGAGGGGCCCCCTCCCGGCGCCCCGCCCGGCGCGGGGGGCGCGCCCGGTCCCGGCGGCCCGTACGGCGCCGAACCGCCGGGCCCGGGCGGCCCTTACGGGGGCGGCCCGTACGGGGGCGGTGGCCCGTACGGGGGTGGTCCCTACGGGGGCGGCGGCCCCTACGGCCCCGGCGGCACCGACCCGCTCAGCGGGATGCCGCCGCTGGCCGACTCCGGCAAGCGCGTGCTCGCGCGCGTCGTCGACTGGCTGATCATCGCCGTGCCGCTGGGGCTCCTCGGCATCCCCTTCGGCGTCTACGACCGGGTGGGCGACGAGACCGGCGACTTCAACGACATCTGGGTGTCGAGCGGCGGCGGCGGTCAGTGGCTGTTCCAGCTCATCTCCATCGCGGCGTACGTCGGCTACGACACCTACATGACGGCGAAGCGCAACGGCCAGACGCTCGGCAAACGCATGACGGGTCTTCGGGTCGCGATGCTCAACGACGGCAGCGTCCCCCCGGTGAGTGCCGCGCTCACCCGTGCGGTGGTGCTGTGGCTGCCCACACTGATCTGCTGCGCCTGCCTGTGGCCGCTGCTCCTCCTCGTGCTGATCCTGGTGGACAAGCCGTACAAGCAGGGCCTCCACGACAAGGCGGCGAAGACCGTCGTGGTCTCGGCCACCCCGTAGCACCCGGCGCGTACCGCCGCCGTGCGGGCCGGGCGGGCCGTCGGGCGCCCGCCCGCCCCCGCCGGGCTCCCGCCCCCGCCCGCGGGGCGCGCCGGCGGCCTCCGCTCAGGGCCTCCTGGCGCCCGGCGCCCCGGCGCCCGCGCGCCCCCTCGGCGCCGTCCGCGGCCCGGATGCGGGCCCCGCGGACACGCGTACGCCCCGCCCGCCGGCGCCCCGTCCGGCCGCGCCCCGCGCGGCGGCCAGGGTCGTCGCGAGTCCGAGGGCCAGGGAGACCGGCACCACCAGGGCGATCCCGGCGCCGCTCGTCGTGCCGGTCAGCAGCAGGGCGATCGCCGAGCAGACGACGGCCGCCGAACCCAGGGCGAGATGTGCGGCGTTCGGACGCGGCATGACGGTTTCCGTCCTCGTGGTGAGTCTCTCGCGACGCGGTCGCCATCGAGGTTACGGCCCCGGGGAGCCCCGTGTCCGGCATGCGCCAAGGGCAAGCGCCACCCGGCACGGGGTTCCGGTGCGTCAAGGGCGCACGGGGTCACGGGCGGTGTCCGCTATACGGATCGGGCTGTCCACATAGGGCACTTGGCCTGCACAAGTCAAGACTGTCTTTTCTCGCGTAAGTCCGGTCGAATGTCGTCACTTGTGGCGCGACACCGCACGCGGATAAACACGTGACCCCCCATCCGCGTCGGCGGTTCGCAGGGGAGGAAACTTACAAGTGACCAGCAGACGACGGGCGTTCCGCACGTCCGCGGTGCTCGTGGCCATGGCCGCGACCGCCGCCACCGCCGGAGCCCTGACGACGGCCCAGGCCGACAACCGCCCGGAGACGGGCATCGAGCGCCACGACCCGGCGCCGGGCGCGGACCACCACGGCCACGCCCACGAGAAGGCCGCGGCCGTCGACCACGACCTGAAGGGCCCGTTCTCCGAGCAGCAGGCCAAGCAGCGCGAGGCCGCCCTGGAGCAGGTGCTCTCCGGCGAGACCAAGGTGGAGCGCCGCGGCGCCTCCAAGGTCGTCAAGCTCGACGCCAAGAAGTACGTCGAGCTCGGCCGGGAGAAGACCGACAAGATCTTCACCATCCTCGTGGAGTTCGGCGACAAGGTCGACAATGAGACGCTCGTCGACCGCAAGGACGACGACACCGACGAGCTGAAGCCGAAGTACGGCGGCACGCCCGGCCCGCTGCACAACCAGATAGCGAAGCCGGACCGGAAGAAGGACAACTCCACCGCCTGGCAGGCCGACTACGACCGGGACCACTTCCAGGACCTGTACTTCGGCACCGGCAAGGACGAGCGGGGCAACCAGAAGCACTCGCTCAAGACCTACTACGAGCGCACCTCGTCCGGCCGCTACTCGGTCGACGGCACCGTCTCCGACTGGGTCAAGGTCGAGTACAACGAGGCCCGCTACGGCTCCAACTTCTGCGGCCAGTCCAACTGCTCCAACGTCTGGGACGCCGTCCGCGACGGCGTGACCGCCTGGTCGGACGACCAGAAGGCCAAGGGCAAGTCGGACGCCGAGATCAAGGCGATGCTGGCCGAGTACGACCAGTGGGACCGCTACGACTTCGACGGCGACGGCGACTTCAACGAGGCCGACGGCTACATCGACCACTTCCAGATCGTCCACGCGGGCGAGGACGAGTCGGCGGGCGGCGGCGCCCAGGGCGGCGACGCCCTGTGGGCCCACCGCTGGTACGCGTACGGCACCGACGCGGGCAAGACCGGCCCGGCGAACAACAAGGCCGGCGGCACCCAGATCGGCAGCACCGGCATCTGGGTCGGCGACTACACGATGCAGCCGGAGAACGGCGGCCTCGGCGTCTTCGCCCACGAGTACGGCCACGACCTGGGCCTGCCGGACCTGTACGACACCTCCGGCCGCGCGGGCGCCGAGAACTCCACGGGCTTCTGGTCCCTGATGTCCTCCGGCTCCTGGCTGGGCACGGGCAAGGACTCCATCGGCGACATGCCGGGCGACATGACCTCGTGGGACAAGCTGCAGCTCGGCTGGCTGGACTACGAGAAGGCCAAGGCCGCCACGAAGTCCCGCCACAAGCTGGGCGTCTCGGAGTACAACACGAAGAACCCGCAGGCGCTCATCGTCGAGCTGCCGAAGAAGCGGGTCACCACCCCGATCGTCAAGCCGGCCCAGGGCGCCACCCAGTGGTGGAGCGACATGGGTGACGACCTGAAGAACACCCTCAGCCGCTCCGTCGACCTGACGGGCAAGTCCACCGCCCAGCTCTCCCTGGACGGCTGGTGGGACATCGAGGACGAGTACGACTACCTGTACGCCGAGGTCTCCACGGACGGCGGCGCCCGGTGGACCGCCCTCGACGGCACCGCCGACGGCACGCCGATCACCAAGGACGCCGGCGGCTCCGCCGGGCTGACGGGTGTGTCCGGCGCGTTCAAGAAGCTCGTGTACCCGCTCGACGCGTACGCGGGCAAGAAGGTCGACATCCGCTTCCGCTACCAGACGGACGGCGGCGTGGCCCAGAAGGGCTTCGCGGCGGACAACATCACCGTCACCGCCGACGGCGCCCCGGTCTTCTCCGACGACGCCGAGACCGAGGCCGCGGGCTGGGAGTCGAAGGGCTTCTCCCGCATCGGCGAGTCGATCAGCGACGACTACCCGCAGTACTACATCGCGGAGAACCGCCAGTACGTCTCCTACGACGCGACGCTGAAGGTCGGCCCCTACAACTTCGGCTTCGGGGGCGACAAGGCCAGCTGGGTGGAGCACTACCCGTACCAGACCGGCCTGCTGATCTGGAAGTGGGACACCTCCCAGAAGGACAACAACACCGCCGTCCACCCGGGTGAGGGCCTCGTCCTCCCGATCGACGCCCACGCCAAGCCGCTGACCTGGGCCGACGGCACGCTGATGCGCAACCGCGTGCAGTCGCACGACGCGCCGTTCAGCCGGTTCCGCACCGACCGCATCACCCTGCACAAGGCGGACGAGCCGCAGCGGATCGGCGGCCTGCCCGGCAACCCGGTCTTCGACGACCGCAAGGGCGTGTACTGGTTCGAGAGCAACCCGCGCGCCGGTGTGAAGGTGAACGACACCAACACCCGGATCGCGATCGTCCACCAGCCGCGCAACGGCCAGACGATCACCGTCCAGGTGGGCCCCTCCACCAAGTGACCCGTTAAGCCGCAGGTCACAGCCTGATCGGCCGCCGCCCCCTGGCGGGGCGGCGGCCGGTCGTGTTTAGGTGCAGGCGACCGAGTCCTCATGGACACGCCTTCGACGGGGGAGCGTTTCGGCATGCCCGGTGGTGGTTTCTGCACGTTGCCCGGCGGCAGCATGGTCGTCGCGCTGAGCCTGCCCCATCCCGGCGGCGAGGGCGAGGTCCGCATCCTGGTGCACGCGGTGAACCGCCCGCGCGCCCTGACCCGGCTGCGCAACCTGGGCCTGCGCGTCTACCTGCGGGGCAACACCCACCCGCCGACCCCGGACGAGATCACGGCGGTGCTCCACCACCCGGACGGCCTGCTGTGGCGGACCTCCCCGAGCCGCGAGCCGGAGCTGTGGCGCCCCATACGGTCCCTCCTGGCCCCGGGCCCGGCCTGAGGCCCCTCCGGGCGCCCTCCGCGGCCCGGGGCGCCCGGCGCGGGACCGCCCGCCCTCAGACGACCGGCTTGCCCGTGAGCTGGACGCCGGCCGCCCGCAGCTCCTCCAGGGCCGTGCGCGTGGTCTCCGGGGCGACGCCCGCGGTGAGGTCCAGCAGCACCCGCGTACGGAAGCCCTCCGCGACCGCGTCCAGGGCCGTGGCCCGCACGCAGTGGTCGGTCGCGATGCCGACGACGTCCACCTCCGCCACGTCGTGGGCGCGCAGCCAGTCGGCGAGGGAGGTCCCGTTCTCGTCGGTGCCCTCGAAACCGCTGTACGCCGCCGTGTACGCGCCCTTGTCGAAGACCGCGTCCACGGCGCCCGAGGCGACGGCGGGCGCGAAGTTCGGGTGGAAGCCTACGCCCTCCGTCCCGGCCACGCAGTGCGCCGGCCAGGACCGGACGAAGTCGGGGTGCTCGGCGAAGTGGTCGCCCGGGTCGACGTGGTGGTCGCGGGTGGCCACGACGTGCCGGTAGCCGGTCCCGGCCGTCTCACCGACCAGGTCCGTGATGGCGGCGGCGACGTCCGCGCCGCCCACCACCGCGAGGCTGCCGCCCTCGCAGAAGTCGTTCTGAACGTCGACGACGATCAATGCGCGGTGCATGGCGGGTGTCCTTACGGTGGGGGAGCGGTCGGCGGTCTCGGTGGGGACGCACGGGTCGTGCGGGTCGTGCGGGACGCACGGATCGTGCGGGTCGCGGGGGACGCACGGGCCGCGCGGGAGGTGCGGGAGGTGCGGGTCATACGGGTCGTGCGGACGTGTTCGAGCGTAGAGACTTCCCCGGCCCGGCGGGAGGGGAACGGACGGCCTACGGCGTCGCGTACTCCGTCGGGAGCACCGGCTCGCCCCGCGAGAGCTGCACGGCCGACAGCGGCAGCCCGGCGCGGGCCGCGATGTGCCGCCGCCGCGCCGCGTCCAGCGGCTCCCGCGCGACGACCTCGCCGGCCTTGACGAGCTGCCGCTGCATCTGCCGGCCGGCCAGCTCCGCCGGTACGGGCCCGGTGCCCACGACCTCCGCCTCGGCGACGCCGTCGGCGTCCAGCCGCCGCGCCGCCCACTTGCGCCCGCCCACCGACGCCTTGCCGCCCAGCGACTTCTTCGCCACGGGCCGCAGGGGCGCGGCGGGGTCGGCCGAGTCGGCGCGGGCGACCAGCTTGTAGACCATGGAGCAGGTCGGGTGGCCGCTGCCCGTCACGAGCTGGGTGCCCACCCCGTACGCGTCCACCGGCGCGGCGGCCAGCGAGGCGATGGCGTACTCGTCGAGGTCCGAGGTGACGACGATCCGCGTGGAGCGGGCGCCCAGCTCGTCGAGCTGCTGCCGCACCCGGTGCGCCACCAGCAGCAGGTCGCCGGAGTCGATGCGCACCGCGCCCAGCTCCGGCCCGGCCACCTCGACGGCGGTCCGCACGGCCTCGGCCACGTCGTAGGTGTCGACCAGCAGTGTCGTGCCCCGGCCCAGCGCGTCCACCTGCACCCGGAACGCGTCGCGCTCGGTGTCGTGCAGCAGCGTGAAGGCGTGCGCGGAGGTCCCGACGGTCGGGATGCCGTACCGGAAGCCGGCGGCCAGGTCGGAGGTGGAGTCGAAGCCGCCCACGTAGGCGGCGCGCGAGGCGGCGACGGCGGCCAGCTCGTGGGTGCGGCGGGCGCCCATCTCGATCAGGCCGCGCCCGCCCGCGGCGCTCGACATGCGGGACGCGGCGGCGGCGATGGCGGAGTCGTGGTTGAGGATGGAGAGGATCACCGTCTCCAGCAGCACGCACTCGGCGAAGGTGCCCTCGACGCGCAGGATCGGCGAGCCGGGGAAGTACACCTCTCCCTCGGGGTAGCCGTGGACGTCCCCGCGGAAGCGGTAGTCGGCGAGCCAGGCGAGCGTCGGCTCGTCGACGATGCCCCGCTCGCGCAGGAAGGCGAGCACGGCGTCGTCGAAGCGGAAGTTCTCCACGGCGTCGAGGACCCGGCCGGTACCGGCCACGACCCCGTACCGGCGGCCCTCGGGGAGGCGCCGGGTGAAGACCTCGAAGACCGAGCGGCGCTCGGCGGTGCCGCCCCGCAGGGCCGCCTGCAGCATGGTCAGCTCGTACTGGTCGGTGAAGAGCGCGGTGGACGGCACAGCCACCGGAAGCCCTAGGTCCGCAGCGTTCATGCCAGGATCGTACCCCGAATACTCGTCAGAATGACGAATAGTCCTGCCGGCCTTTCCGCGCCCCCCTCCGCGCCCCCCTTCGCGCCCTCCTCCGCGCCCCCTCCACACCCACTTCGCGCCACCCCCGCGACCGCTTCCGCGCCCCCGCGGCGGCCCCTCCGCGACCACCCCGGCGACCGCTCCCGTGACCGGCCTCGTGGCGGTCCCGCGCCGCGCCCCGGGGCCGCCCCCGCGGCCCGGCGGAGGGGGCGTGGCGGAATAAGGGGGTCCGTTTATGCGGCGGCCCCTGGGCAGTGGCAGCATTGGGGAGGTGAGTGTTGCTCCCGTAGAGATCGAACGCACGGCCCCGGCGGAAGAGGGCCACGCCGTCGCCGAACCCGACGTGCCGTGGGTGACGATCGTCCACAACGACCCGGTCAACCTCATGAGCTACGTGACGTACGTGTTCCAGACGTACTTCGGCTACTCCAAGGACAAGGCGCACAAGCTGATGCTCGACGTGCACCACAAGGGCCGGGCCGTGGTCTCCAGCGGCACCCGCGAGGAGATGGAGCGCGACGTGCAGGCGATGCACGGCTACGGGCTGTGGGCGACCCTCTCCCAGGACCGCGGCTGATGAGCGGGCACTTCGAGGCGCTGCCCGGCGGCGGCGCCGCCGTCCCGCTGGACGAGGTCGAGGTCTCCATCCTGCGCTCCCTCGCGGTGCAGATGCTGGAGCTGATCGGGCCGGGCGACGAGCCGGGCCCGGACGAGGACCCGCTCGCGGCCCTCTTCAAGGACGGCCCCAGCGAGAAGCCGGCCGACCCGGCGCTGGCGCGCCTCTTCCCCGACGCGTACGGGGACGGCGACGACGAGGCGCGGGCCGCGTCCGCCGAGTTCCGCCGCTACACCGAGAACGACCTGCGCACCCGCAAGCGCGAGGACGCCCTCGCCGTCGTCCGCTCCCTCGACGCCATGCCCGGCGCCGGGGACGGTACGGGCGGCGGGCGCCTGGAGCTGTCGGCCGAGGAGTCCCGCCGCTGGCTCGGCGCGCTCAACGACCTCCGCCTCACCATCGGCGCCCGCCTCGACGTCTCCGACGACGACGAGAACGAGGACCTGTACCGGCTGCCGGACACCGATCCCCGCAAGCCGATGGTGATGGCCTACCTCTGGCTGGGCGCCCTCCAGGAGACGCTGGTCGAGGCCCTGATGGGTTGAGCGTACGGCCGCGGGCGCCGCGGGCGCGAGGACCGCGGACGCCGTGGCGGGCGGGGCCGTCCTCGCAGCCGGGCCCCTGCCACCCGTGACGCACCACGGGCCCCGCACGCTCCCGCCTCCCCGGCGGCCTGACCGCCGCCCGCGCCCCCGGGGGCCGTCACCCGCCTCCCGCGCCGCACCCCATCCGCGCGCCCGCCTCCCGCGCCCCCGGCGGCCGTCACCCGCCTCCCGCGCCGCACCCCATCCGCGCGTCCCGCGCGCACTCCTCCCCGCGCCCCGCCTTCCCGCCCCCGCCCTTCCCGGCCTCCGCGCACCCCCACCGCACCCGCCGCACGCATCCCCACCGCACCCCCGCACACACCCGCGTCCCCGCCCGCCCCTCCGCGCGCACGCGCACCCGCCTCCGCGCACCCCCGCACCCGCCCCTCCGCGCACCCCCCGCACCCGCCCCTCCGCGCGCACGCGCACCCGCCCCTCCGCGCATCCTCGCCGGGCGCCCGCCGGGCCTTCGCGGGGTGCCGGACCGGGCCCCTTCCGTGGTCACCCGCCGTAATGGGTGCAGGCAGGAGCCGTCTCCTACCGGCTCCTCCGCGCCGCGCCGCTGTCCGCTGATCGAACGGCGCGTCCCAGATAACGATCGCATCACCGCTCCTGCACTTCTCTTCCGCGTGGCCGGATTCAGTCGCCATTGTGTGACCCAGGTCACGCAACGATCAGTGAAGCACGTGGTAAAACTTCGCAACTCCGCCGGTGAACTACGGCAAACGCCGGCGGACGAGTGGATTAATCCAGCCACCTACGCATGACATGTGTGACCCACCTCGTCCGAGTCCGCGGACGACGGGTGGCACATCGCCGGACCGGACAACGGCGTTCGCTCAACCCGCACCCCCTCTGCTGCTGCGGCCGTGTGCCCAGCAGGTCCCCTGCGCCATTGAGGTAGTCAGATGTCTCTGGACTCCATCACCACATCGATCGACGAAGGCGTCAGCGACTTCGTGGAACCCATAGCCGCCTGGCTGGGTGAGGTCGTCTTCTACTCCGTCCCCGTGGCCGGCACGCAGCTCCCGCTCATCGTCGCCTGGCTCGTGGTCGCCGGTCTCGTCTTCACCGGCTGGTTCGGCTTCGTCCAGCTCCGCAAGTTCCGCCTCGCCATCGATGTGGTGCGTGGCAAGTACGACGACCACGGCGCGGCCGGCGAGGTGAACCACTTCCAGGCGCTGACCGCCGCCGTCTCCGGCACGGTGGGCCTCGGCAACATCGCCGGTGTGGCCGTCGCGGTCTCCATCGGCGGCCCCGGCGCCACCTTCTGGATGATCATCTGCGGCCTGCTGGGCATGGCCACCAAGTTCGTCGAGGTCACCCTCGGCGTGAAGTACCGCGAGGAGCACGCCGACGGCACGGTCTCCGGCGGCCCGATGCACTACCTGCCCAAGGGCTTCGCCGAGCGCTTCGGTGCCACCGGCAAGAAGTTCGGCAAGGTCCTGGCCGTCCTGGCCTCCGCCATGGTCCTGTTCTTCGGCCTCTTCGGCGGCAACCTCTTCCAGGTCAACCAGTCGTACGCCCAGCTCGTCTCCGTCACCGGCGGCGAGGACGGCGTCATGGGCTCCTCCGCCGGCGCCCTCTTCTTCGGCATCCTGATCGCCGCGCTCGTCGGCGTCGTCCTGCTCGGCGGCATCCGCTCCATCGCCAACGTCACCAGCCGGCTGGTCCCGGCCATGGCGGGCATCTACATCGCCGGCTGCCTCGTCGTCATCCTGGTCAACGTCACCGCCGTGCCGTCCGCGGTCGCGCAGATCATCGAGGGCGCCTTCAACCCGCAGGGTGTCGCCGGCGGTGTCCTCGGCGCCCTGATCATCGGCTTCAAGCGGGCCGCCTTCTCCAACGAGGCAGGCCTGGGCTCCGCCCCGATCGCCCACTCCGCGGTCAAGACCAAGCACCCCGCCAGCGAGGGCCTGGTCGCCCTGCTGGAGCCGTTCATCGACACCGTCGTCATCTGCACCATGACCGCGCTGACCATCGTCATCGCCAACCCGGCCAGCTGGAACGAGGCCCGCCAGGGCGAGTCCATCGGCGGTGTCACGATCACCTCCGACGCCTTCGCGACGGTGCTGCCCTGGTTCCCGTACATCCTCACCTTCGCGGTGATGCTGTTCGCCATCTCCACCGTGCTGACCTGGGGGTACTACGGCCTGAAGGCGTGGACCCACCTCTTCGGCCGCAGCCGCGCCAGCGAGATCACCTACAAGGTCGTCTACACCGTCTTCGCCGTCTCGGGCTCCCTGCTCACCCTGCAGACCCTGATCGACATGGCCGACGCGGTGCTGTTCATGCTCGCCGTCATCAACATCATCGGCCTGTACCTGCTGGCGCCGATCGTCAAGCGCGAGCTGAACTCCTTCCTCGACCACGTCAAGGCCCGCAAGGCCGGCACCGAGCCGGAGAAGCGGGACGAGGAGCCGGCCAAGGCCCTCTGACCGCCGGCGCCGGGCCGGTCCCCCAGCCGGACCCCGGTCCGGCCCGGCCCCGTACGGCCCACGCGCCCCCGCACCGACCCGGTGCGGGGGCGCGTTCACGCGCCGGCCACCTCCGCTCCACCGTTCGCTCAGCGGATGCTCAACTCCATATAACGATCTGTTAATGATGAGACGCCCTTTTCCGCCAGGTAATGGCCGAAGTGCCGCTCTTTGGTTGTGTCGCAGGCCACAAAGCGGGCGCTCACACAGGTAATCGGCTGTGATACATCTGCACGACCGCCGGGAGCGCCACCCATGCTCCCGGGGGCGCCACAGCCGGCCGACCGCCGGCGGCACTCCAGCCAAGTTCCGGGGGGATCAGCGTGGAGAAAGGCGCACCGAAGACCATGACCTCATCGAAGGTCGCAACCGACCACGGCGGCGACGAGGCCGTCGGCGAGGGCTACCAGCGGGGCCTCGGCGCCCGGCAGATCCAGATGATCGCCATCGGCGGAGCCATCGGCACCGGGCTCTTCCTCGGCGCGGGCAAGGCCATCTCCAAGGCCGGCCCGAGCCTGATCCTGGCGTACGCGATCGCCGGACTCGTCATCTTCTTCATCATGCGGGCCCTGGGCGAACTGCTCATGTACCGCCCGGTGTCCGGCTCCTTCTCGGAGTACGCCCGCGAGTTCATCGGCCCGTTCGCCGGCTTCGTCACCGGCTGGACGTACTGGCTGTTCTGGGTGGTCACCGGCATCACCGAGGTCACCGCCGCCGCCACGTACATGACGTACTGGTGGGACATCCCGCAGTGGATCTCGGCCCTCGTCTTCACCGTCGTCCTCTACGGGGCGAACCTGATCTCCGTGAAGCTCTTCGGCGAGCTGGAGTTCTGGTTCTCGATGGTGAAGGTCACCGCCATCGTCGGCATGATCCTGATCTGCGCCGGCATCCTCACCCTGGGCTTCTCCGACGCCGGCGACACCGCGTCCGTCACCCACCTGTGGGCCCACGGCGGCTTCTTCCCGCAGGGCATCGGCGGCACCGTCGTCACCCTGCAGATCGTGATGTTCGCCTTCATGGCCGTCGAGCTGGTCGGCGTCACCGCCGGCGAGTCCAAGGACCCCGAGACGACCCTCCCCAAGGCGATCAACACCGTCCCCTGGCGCATCGCGGTCTTCTACGTCGGCGCGCTCGTTATGATCCTGTCGGTCGTCCCGTGGACGCACTTCAAGCCGGGCGTCTCGCCGTTCGTCGCCGCCTTCGAGCAGATGGGCCTCGGCGTCGGTGCCGCCATCGTCAACTTCGTGGTGCTCACCGCCGCCCTGTCGTCCTGCAACTCCGGCATGTACTCCACCGGCCGCATGCTGCGCGACCTCGCCCTCAACGGGCAGGGCCCCCGCCTGTTCACCCGGCTGACGAAGTCCGGCACACCGCTGCTCGGCACCACCTTCTCGGCCGCCCTGATGCTCGTCGGCGTCTGGATCAACTACCAGTGGCCGGGCGACGCCTTCGAGAAGGTCGTCTCCTTCGCGACCATCTCCGGCATGTGGGCCTGGATCATGATCCTGATCTCGCAGATCCGCTACCGCGCCAAGGCCGACCGGGGCGAGCTGCCGCAGTCCCCCTTCAAGGCCCCCGGCGCCCCCTACACCAGCTGGTTCGCCCTGCTGTTCATCTTCGGCGTCATCGTCCTGATGGCCCTCGACGCCGAGGCGCGGGTCTCCCTGTACTGCGCCCCGATCTGGGCGCTCATCCTGGGCGTCTCCTACCGGATGCTCCGCTCGCGCGACCCGGAGAACGCCGCCTTCAAGCGCTGACACCGCGCCGCTGTCCGGCATGTGGGCCCGCCCGTACCATCCCTCGGTACGGGCGGGCCCGTCTGCTTATCCTGATGCCCATGCTGACCATCACACGGGCCCTGTACGACCAGATCGTCGCGCACGCCCGCGCCGACCACCCCGACGAAGCCTGCGGAGTGGTCGCCGGGCCGGCCGGCACCGGACGCCCCGAGCGCTTCATCCCCATGCTGAACGCCGCCCGCTCGCCCACCTTCTACGAGTTCGACTCCGGCGACCTGCTCAAGCTCTACCGCGAGATGGACGACCGCGACGAGGAGCCGGTGGTCGTCTACCACTCCCACACGGCCACCGAGGCGTACCCGTCGCGCACCGACGTCACCTACGCCAACGAGCCCGGGGCCCACTACGTCCTCGTCTCCACCGCCGACACCGACGGCGCCGGACCCTTCCAGTTCCGCTCGTACCGCATCGTGGACGGCGAGATCACCGAGGAAGAGGTCGAGGTCGTCGAAACGTACTGACCTGCGGCACCCCGGCACGGGGCCCGCATGGTGAGCGGGCTCCGTCCGCCATACGAGATCACACTCGGGTCGGGCGAGCGGGAATCGATACCATGACCGCATGGTTTCCATCGACGTGAGCGAAAAGACGCCGGGCCCCGTCCTGCTCGTCGCGCGGCTGCACGTCGACCTGTGCCGCCTCGCCAGCGCCATCTGTCCCCGCGGCGCCGCCGCCTGAGCGGCGGCCCGACGCGCACGACCCGCCGCACCGCACGTCCCCGCGCCACCGCGCACGCCCGCGGCGGACACCCCCGGCCAGGCGGCATCCGGCACGCCCCGGCCCGTCCGCCGCCCGCACCAGCCCTCCCGCACCAGCCCTCACAGGAGTCCACACCATGGCCATCGAGGTCCGCATCCCGACCATCCTCCGCACCTACACCGACGGCGCCAAGGCCGTCGAGGGCAGCGGAGAGACCCTCGCCGAGCTGTTCGCCGACCTCGAGACCCGCCACACGGGCATCCAGGACCGCATCGTGGACGGCGGTGAACTCCGCCGCTTCGTGAACGTGTACCTCAACGACGAGGACGTCCGCTTCCTGGACGGCATCTCCACCAAGCTGGCCGACGGCGACAACGTCACGATCCTCCCGGCGGTCGCCGGCGGAATGTACTGATGCGCTACGACAGCCCCCTCGCCGCGGTCGGCAACACCCCGCTCGTCCGCCTGCCGCGCCTGTCCCCCTCGGAGGACGTGCGCATCTGGGCGAAGCTGGAGGACCGCAACCCGACCGGCTCCGTCAAGGACCGCCCCGCCCTGCACATGATCGAGCAGGCGGAGAAGGACGGCCGGCTCCAGCCGGGCTGCACCATCCTGGAGCCGACCAGCGGCAACACGGGCATCTCCCTCGCGATGGCGGCCCGCCTCAAGGGCTACCGCATCGTCTGCGTCATGCCCGAGAACACCTCCCAGGAGCGGCGCGACCTGCTCACCATGTGGGGCGCCGAGATCATCTCGTCGCCCGCGGCGGGCGGCTCCAACACCGCCGTCCGGGTCGCCAAGGAACTGGCCGGCCAGAACCCGGACTGGGTGATGCTCTACCAGTACGGCAACCCGGACAACGCCGCCGCCCACTACGAGACGACCGGCCCCGAGATCCTCGCCGACCTGCCGTCCATCACGCACTTCGTCGCCGGGCTCGGCACGACCGGCACCCTCATGGGCGTCGGCCGCTACCTGCGCGAGCACAAGCCCGACGTCCGGATCGTCGCCGCGGAGCCCCGCTACGACGACCTCGTCTACGGGCTGCGCAACCTCGACGAGGGCTTCGTCCCCGAGCTGTACGACGCCTCCGTCCTGACCACCCGCTTCTCCGTCGGCTCCGCCGACGCGGTCACCCGCACCCGCGACCTCCTCCAGCAGGAGGGCATCTTCGCGGGCGTCTCGACCGGCGCGGCCCTGCACGCCGCGATCGGCGTCGGCCGCAAGGCGGTGAAGGCGGGCGAGGCCGCCGACATCGTCTTCGTCGTCGCCGACGGCGGCTGGAAGTACCTGTCGACGGGCGTGTACACCGCGCCCACCACGGAAGCGGCGATCGAGACCCTCCAGGGCCAGCTCTGGGCCTGACGCCCCGGCCCGCCCACCCACCGGCCCGCCCCCGCCGCCCACCCGGCCGGAGGCGGGCCGGCCCGCGTACGGGGCGGCGCCCGGTGCGGGCCGGCCCGCCGGCGTCAGCGGCCGGTCACTCGGCGGCCAGGTGACTGACCTGCTCCCACACCAGCGGGTCGACCGACCCGACCCGCCGCCTGAACTCCCCCAGGCCCACGTCCCGCAGCTCCCCGGTCTCCAGGAAGCTCGGGCGGCCCCGCGCGTCCCCCACGGACCCCGGCGGCAGCACGATCACCCCGGCCCGCTCCTCCCGGTACCTGCTGGTGATCTTCGCGACGAGCGCCGCGTCCCCCCGCACCGCCAGCACCAGGCACGGCCGGTCCTTCGACCCCGGCCCGTCCTCGAACGGCACGTCGGCCCACCAGATCTCACCCGGCTCCGGCCGCCGCGCGGGCGCCGCGCCGGGCCGCCGCACCGAAGGCCGGCCGGGAGGCCGCGTCCGCCCACCCGGCCCGCGCCCCGGCCGGCCGCCACCGGCCGCGCCGCCACCGGGGCGGCGCCCGGAGCGCCCCCACCCGTCGGCCACCGCCGCGACGAGCGCGACCACCACGACGGCGACGAGCGCCGGCCACCAGGACGTGTCCATACCCCCGGACGTTACCGCCCCCCGCATCCCACCGCCCCGCCACCCGCGCCCGTCCGCCGGCCGGCCGGGCTTCCCCCGCCGACCCGGCCCGCGCCCGCCCCGTCCCTCGCCCGCCCCGGTCCGCGCCCGGTCCGCCCCCGGCCCGTGACCGGCCCGCCCGCCCGGAGCCCCACCGCCGCCCCCGCACCCGCCCCGCCCGAACCCGCACCGCCACCGCGGCACGTCCATCCGAACCGGTGACAGCGCGGGTGAGTTCCCCCACAACGGGCCGCCGCGGAGGCGCGACCCGCCGCCCGGCGCCGTACGCTCGTCGCACCGCACGACCTCCCCCCGCCAGCGCTTCCCCGCTCCCGTCCACGGAGGTTCACGCTCCATGAAGCTCACCGTCGTCGGCTGTTCCGGGTCGTTCCCGTCCGCGGAATCGGCCTGTTCGAGCTACCTCGTAGAGGCCGACGGCTTCCGGCTGCTCCTCGACATGGGCAACGGCGCCCTCGGCGAGCTGCAGCGCCACTGCGGTCTCTACGACCTCGACGCGATCTTCCTGTCGCACCTCCACGCCGACCACTGCATCGACATGTGCGGCTACTTCGTCGCCCGGTACTACCGGTACGGCGGCGCCTGCGACGCGATCCCGGTGTACGCGCCCGAGGGCGCCGAGCAGCGGCTGGCCACGGCGTACGCGGACCTGCCGTCCCCCACGGCGATGAGCGAGGTGTTCGACTTCCGCACGCTGAAGCCCGCCTCCTTCGACGTCGGCCCGTTCCGGGTGCGCACCGAGCGGGTGTGCCACCCCGTCGAGGCGTTCGGCATCCGGATCGAGCACGCGGGCCGCGCCCTCACGTACTCCGGTGACACGGGTGTGTGCGACGCGCTCGACGAACTGGCGGCCGGCACCGACCTCTTCCTGTGCGAGGCGTCGTTCACGCACGGCAAGGAGGACATCCCCGAGCTGCACCTCAACGGGCGCGAGGCGGGCGTCCACGCGGCCCGGGCCCGCGCCGGGCGGCTCGTGCTGACGCACATCCCGCCGTGGACGGACGCCGAGCGCAACCTGGCCGACGCCCGCGAGGTGTACGACGGCCCCGCGGAACTGGCCCGCCCCGGCGCGGTCTACGAGCTGTAGCCCCCCACACGGACGGGGCCCGGACACGGCCGAGGCCCGGCCGTCTCGGTGACGGCCGGGCCTCGGGCGGAAGCGGAAGGGCGGGGCGTGACTACTTCGCCTCGGCCTTCTGGAGCTCGGCCAGCTCCTCGTCGGACTCGCGGCCCGGCGTCGGCAGGTTGAACTTGGTGATCGCGAAGCGGAACACCGCGTAGTACACCGCCGCGAAGCACAGGCCGACCAGGGCCAGCCCCCACGGGTTGGTGGCGATGCCCAGGTTGAGGAGGAAGTCGACCGCGCCGGCCGAGAAGCCGAAGCCGTCCTTCATCCCGAGCGCCCAGGTCAGCGCCATCGAGACACCGGTCAGCACCGCGTGCACGGCGTACAGCACCGGGGCGATGAACATGAAGGTGAACTCGATCGGCTCCGTGACGCCCGTGACGAACGAGGTCAGGGCGAGCGAGAACATCATGCCGCCGACGACCTTGCGGCGCTCCGGGCGGGCGCAGTGGACGATGGCGAGGCAGGCCGCGGGAAGGGCGAACATCATGATCGGGAAGAAGCCGGTCATGAACTGCCCGGCGGTCGGGTCGCCCTCCAGGAACCGGGCGATGTCACCGCTCTTGCCGTTGTACTCGCCCGCCTGGAACCACGGGAAGGAGTTCAGCAGGTGGTGCATGCCGACCGGGATCAGCGCGCGGTTGGCGACACCGAAGATGCCCGCGCCGACGGCGCCGGAGTTCACCAGGCTCTCGCCGAACCAGTGCAGACCCGCGCCGAGCCACGGCCAGATGAGGCCGAAGACGATGCCGGCGAGCAGGCCGGCGAAGGCGGAGAGGATCGGGACCAGGCGGCGGCCGCCGAAGAAGCCCGCCCAGTCCGGCAGCTTGGTGCGGTAGAAGCGCTGGTAGAGCAGGGCGACGATGAGGCCCATGACCACGCCGCCGAGCACCTTGGCGTCGACCGCCTGCTCCACCATGACGATCTTGCCGTCGACTATGGCTTCCTTCTTCGGCAGGCTGCTGTCGGTGAAGGTGGCCAGCACGTTCTTGAAGACCAGGTAACCGGTCACCGCCGCCAGGGCGGTCGACCCGTCGGACTTCTTCGCGAAGCCGATCGCGATACCGACGGCGAAGAGCAGCGCCATGTTGTCGAGCAGGGCGCCACCACCCGCGGCCATATAGCCCGCGATCTTGGTGATGAACTCCGGGAACGACTCCCTGCCGAGCATGTCGGGCTGGCCGAACCGCACCAGGAGTGCGGCGGCCGGCAGCACGGCGACCGGCAGCATCAGGCTGCGGCCGATGCGCTGCATGACAGCCATCGCGCCCGCGCCCTTCTTCTTCTCCGCCGCGGGGGCGGTGCTGGCCGTACTCATAGACTTCCTCCAGTGGGCAAGGCGCCGCCCGGGGAAGGAAATACGGGGGACGGCGGCGTCTTTCTCGGGGTGACGCGGCACGGGAGAAGGCCGCGTGGTCTACACCATTGCTGGTGTAGACCTGTTGTAGCACGGTCGGGGATAGATAAGGAACCTGCGAATAGATAACGCCTGGCTCACGAAGCGCGGCGGACCCGGGGGCCTCTTCCGCCCCCCCGCGCCGGACGCCTCGCGGACTACGCGCGAAGACCCCCGCACCGGCCGGCCGGGGGTCTGCGAGGGCCGGAGGCGACAGGCCGGCCGGAGGGCGGCGCGCAGCGGCGCACCGCTCGCACCGGGACGCCTTCGCCGGGACGGCCTCGCCGGGATGCCCGCTCGCACCGGGAGGTCCGCCTGTGCCGGGACACCCGTTCGCGCGGGGACGCCCCTCGCCGGGACGCCCGCATGTGCCGGTACGCCCGCCGCGCCGGGCGCAGGCGTACGCCCCGCCGCTACGGCTTCGTCACCTCCCGCGCCATCTCCTCCTCCACCTCCTCCGGCTCCCGCCCCGGCGTCGCCAGACCGAACAGGGTGATCGCGAAGCGGAACACCACGTAGTACACGACCGCGAAACCCAGACCGATCGGAATGATCAACCACGGCTTGGTGTCCAGATGCCAGTTCACGACGTAGTCGATCAGACCCGCCGAGAAACTGAAGCCCGCGTGCACCCCGAGCCCCCAGGTGATCGCCATCGACGCCCCGGTCAGCAGCGCGTGCAGCCCGTACAGCAGCGGCGCGGCGAACATGAACGAGAACTCGATCGGCTCCGTCACCCCCGTCACGAACGACGTCAGCGCCACCGACACCATCAGCCCCGACACCTCCGCCCGCCGCTCCGGCCGCGCCGTGTGCGCGATGGCCAGCGCCGCGGCGGGCAGCCCGAACATCATGATCGGGAAGAACCCCGACATGAACTGCCCCGCCGTCGGGTCCTCCGCGAAGAACCGCGTCAGGTCCCCCCGCACCACCGTGCCGTCCGGCTTGGTGAACTCACCCGCCTGGAACCAGAAGAACGTGTTCAGGAACTGGTGCATCCCCACCGGGATCAGCAGCCGGTTCGCCACACCGAAGATCCCCGCGCCCCACGCGCCCAGCCCGATCAGCTGCCGCGCGAACCACTCCAGCGCGGCCCCCACCGGCTCCCACAGCAGCCCGAACGCGACCCCCAGCAGCACGCACAGGAACGCCATCTGGATCGGCACCAGCCGCCGCCCGTTGAAGAAGCCCAGCCAGTCCACCAGCTTCGTGCGGTGGAACCGCTGCCACACCACGGCCGTCAGCAGCCCGATCAGGATGCCGCCCAGCACCCCCGGGTTCTGCGGCAGCCCCTCCGGCACGTCCTCGGTCACCGTCCCCGCGCGTGGGAACGCCTTGAGGACGTTGAAGTACACCAGGAAGCCCACCACCGCCGCGAGCGCCGTCGAACCGTCCGCCTTCTTCGCGAAGCCGATGGCCACCCCGATGCAGAACAGCAGCGGCAGCCCGAACGACCCGTCGAGGATCGCCGTACCCCCCTGCAGCAGGACGCTCGACACCTTGTCCCAGAAGTCGCCGTGCAGGGACGCGGAGAACAGGTTGCCCAGACTCACCAGCAGCCCGGCGGCCGGCAGCACCGCCACCGGCAGCTGCAGGCTCCGACCCACCTTCTGGAGCCCCTGGAAGAGGGCGCTCCGCCGTGACCGGCGGGGCGGGGCGGCCTTCGCGCCACCGCCGTCCGTCGAGCGGTCGTTGCTCATCCGAGTCCTCCCGGGACAGACTGGTGTAGACCAGTTGCGATACGCTCGGCCGGAGCCCGGCCGCGGGCGAGTGCCGGTGATCGTCATGATCGCGGACCGGGTGGCGGCCCGCCCGCGTAGATGGGCCAACCGTGAGTTACCGTGACGAACGCGGACGTACGGCGGCGCCCACCCCGCGCCCCGTGGACACCAGGGAGAAAGACATGGCCAGCAAGGCTGAGAAGATCGTCGCCGGGCTCGGTGGGATCGACAACATCGAAGAGATCGAAGGCTGCATCACCCGCCTGCGCACCGAGGTGAGCGACCCCGACCTCGTCGACGAGGCCGCCCTCAAGGCCGCCGGCGCCCACGGCGTCGTCAAGATGGGCACCGCCATCCAGGTCGTCATCGGCACCGACGCCGACCCCATCGCCGCCGACATCGAGGACATGATGTGACCGGCCCCCGCCCCTGACGACGAGGCCCGCCCCGAACGCCCCACCGGCACGAGGCGGGCCCCGCCCCGCGCCACCCGGCGCCGCGCCACTCGCCCCGCGCCGCCCGGCCCGGCCCCGCCCCCGCGCCACGCGGCCCCGGCCATCGCCCGTCCGCAGCGCCCGCGCCGCCCGGCCCCGCCCGCGCCGCCCGGCCCCGCCCCGGCGCCAGGCCCGCGCCACCTCGCTTGCGCCGCCCCGCCCGCGCCGCCCCGCCCGCGCCGCCCGGCCCCCACCCGCCCCCGGCCCCCGCCCGGGCAGCGCCCCGCACCGCCTAGGCTGCCCCCATGACCCGTATCGACGGCCGCACACCCGAACAGCTCCGCCCCGTCACCATCCAGCGAGGCTGGAGCAAGCACGCCGAGGGCTCCGTCCTCATCTCCTGCGGCGACACCAGAGTCCTCTGCACCGCCTCCGTCACCGAGGGCGTACCCCGCTGGCGCAAGGGCAGCGGCGAAGGCTGGGTCACCGCCGAGTACTCCATGCTCCCCCGCTCCACCAACACCCGCGGCGACCGCGAATCCGTCCGCGGCAGGATCGGCGGCCGCACCCACGAGATCTCCCGCCTCATCGGCCGCTCCCTCCGCGCCGTCATCGACTACAAGGCCCTCGGCGAGAACACCATCGTCCTCGACTGCGACGTCCTCCAGGCCGACGGCGGCACCCGCACCACCGCCATCACCGGCGCCTACGTCGCCCTCGCCGACGCCGTCGCCTGGGCCCAGCAGCACAAGCTCGTCAAGGCCGGCCGCAAGCCGCTCACCGGCACCGTCGCCGCCGTCTCCGTCGGCATCGTCGACGGCACCCCCCTCCTCGACCTCTGCTACGAGGAGGACGTGCGCGCCGACACCGACATGAACGTCGTCTGCACCGGCGACGGCCGCTTCGTCGAAGTCCAGGGCACCGCCGAAGCCGAACCCTTCGACCGCAAGGAGCTCAACGCGCTCCTCGACCTCGCCACCGGCGGCTGCGCCGACCTCGCCGCCCTCCAGCGCGAAGCCCTCGACGCCACCCTCTGACACCCGCCGCAACCACGCCGCCCCCGACGGCGTCCCACCCGACACGGGCGTGCGGAAGGTACCGTACGCCCGTGACCACCAGGGGAGGACACCCGCTCATGCGCCGTCGCCACACCACCGCCCTCATCGCCTCCGCCGCCCTCGCCGCCCTCACCCTCACCGGCTGCGGCGCGGTCGACAAGGCGCTGGGCTGCGTCCAGACCGCCGACGCCATAGCGACCAGCGTCGACCGCCTCACCCAGGCGGCCTCCAACGCCGGCGACCCCACCCAGCTCGAGGAGTCCCTGAGCGCCATCGACAAGGAACTCGCCGCCCTCGACGCCAAGACCGGCGACGCCGACCTCTCCAAGGCCGTGGACGACCTCGCCGCGGGCGTCGAACAGGTCCGCACCTCCGTCCGCGCCGGCGACACCACCCCCGACCTGAAGCCCGTCACCGACGCCGCCGCCGAAGTCGGCAAGGTCTGCACCCCGTAGCCGCACGCGAACGGCCCGCACCCCACCGGCCGACGACGGCGGGCGCGCCCCCGCGATACTGGACGCCATGACCCGCCTGATCCTCGCCACCCGCAACGCCGGGAAGATCACCGAACTCCGCGCCATCCTCGCCGACGCCGGACTCACCCACGAACTCGTCGGCGCCGACGCCTACCCCGACATCCCCGACGTCAAGGAGACCGGCGTCACCTTCGCGGAGAACGCCCTGCTCAAGGCCCGCGCCCTCGCCCAGGCCACCGGCCACCCCGCCGTCGCCGACGACTCCGGCCTCTGCGTCGACGTCCTCGGCGGCGCCCCCGGCATCTTCTCCGCCCGCTGGGCCGGCCGCCACGGCGACGACCAGGCCAACCTCGCCCTCCTCCTCGCCCAGCTCTCCGACATCGACGACGCCCACCGCGCCGCCCACTTCGCCTGCGCCGCCGCCCTCGCCCTGCCCGACGGCACCGAACGCGTCGTGGAGGGCCGCCTCGACGGCACCCTCCGCCACACCCCCGCGGGCACCGGCGGTTTCGGCTACGACCCGGTCCTCCAGCCCGAAGGCGAGACCCGCACCTGCGCGGAGCTCACCCCCGCCGAGAAGAACGCCATCAGCCACCGCGGCAAGGCCTTCCGCGCCCTCGTCCCGGCCGTCCGCGACCTGCTGGGCTGACCGAACGAAGAAGACCCCGCACCTTGGATTCCAAGGTGCGGGGCCCTCTCGCCCTGTGCGCCCGGTCGGATTCGAACCGACAAACACGACCACCTAAAGATCGCCGCTCAGCCCTTGGCGTACGGGCGCCCGGCCGCGCACTACTCTACTGGCCCGGCCGCCCGGTCGGGAGGGAGCTGCCGGCCAGCGCCCCGGGGGCGCCCGCCGCGGCACCAGGTGCCGGTGACGGCATGGCAGTTGGGGCAGAGCAGCCGCAGGTTCTCGCGCCGGTCGTCACTCCAGTCACCGTTGACGTGGTCGACCTCCAGCGTCATGGGCTTCCCCAGCCACACGGGCCCCACTCCGCACTCGGCACACTCCTCGGGAACGCCCACTTCGCGCAGCGCGCGGCGCAGGAGGACGGTCCTGGTGCGCCGCGCGCCGCCGTGTCTCACCAGGATGTCCTCGGCCCGCCTGACGGGCGTCGCGCCCGGCTTGCCACGACCGTGGGCCTGACCCAGGAGGTGCTCGGTCGAGAGGCCGTCCTCGGCCACCCACTGGCGGAGCCTGCGCCGCTGGGTGCCGCTGTCCGGACGGCCCAGCAGGCGCAGTACCCCGGCGAGCGAGACCGACTCCGCGACCGCCCGGCGCAGTTCGCCGGGGTCCGGGCGCTCACGGGGGTACCGCGCGCCGCCGCTCACACGGCCCCCTCGGCGGCGCGCCTCTTGGCGCGGCCGCGGTAGCCGTCCGTCGTGGCGTGGCAGTTGGGGCAGAGGTAGCGAAGGTTCTCGATGCGGTTGTCTCGCCAGTCGCCGTCGACGTGGTCGACCTCCAAAGGCAGGGCGCGGCCCCGCCAGACCGGTCCTGTGCCGCACAGCGCGCAGCGCTCGGCGACACCCCGCGCCGCCATGGCGGACTTGAGCCGGTCGCTCGGAACACGCCGGGCCCGGTCGGCGGGCTGCCTGACGAGCAGGTGCTCGGTCCCGGAGCGCCGTGGCACGCCGCGGCGGTCCGGCGCCCGGAAGTGCGAGGTGTCGATGCCGTACGCCCTGATGCGTCGGCTTATGTGCGTGTGGTGTCCGCCGACGACCCCGAGGCCGAGGTGGCGCAGGACGTCGCACATGTTCGTGGAGGCCGCGACCGCGGACCGGAGGACGTCCCTGGTCCACTTCGTCTCCCGTTCGAAGTGCGAGGTCTCCACCCCCAGCCGCCTCATCCGCTCGCGCACGTAGCGCCGTGTCGGACTCGCCGGGTCCACCCCCAGCCGCTCCAGCGCCTCCGACAGGGTCCGCGCCCCTCGGGCGGCCTCCTCCAGGCGCTCTTTCGTGTACGGGCTGACCCGCATCGATCCCCTCCCACCCGGCCGTCTGTTCGTGGCCTCGTACGGAGTAACGGAGCGGAGGTGGGGCGGTTACGGGCGGCCGCGGCCGCGGCCGCGGGTGCTGGGGTGGGGGCGGGGGTGGGGTGGCCCGTGCCGTCCGGTGGGGCGGTACGGGCCGTTCGCGGGGTGGTCAGATGCCGAGGTCCTTGATGATCTTGGCGACGTGGCCGGTGGCCTTGACGTTGTAGAGGGCGCGCTCGACCCTGCCCTCCTCGTCCACGACGACGGTCGAGCGGATGACGCCCGTCACCGTCTTGCCGTACAGCTTCTTCTCGCCGTACGCGCCGTACGCCTCCAGGACCTTCTTCTCCGGGTCGCCGACCAGGGTGACCTTCAGGTCCTCCTTCTCCCGGAACTTCGCCAGCTTCTCCGGCTTGTCCGGCGACACGCCGATGACGTCGTACCCGGCGCCGGCGAGGAGGTCCAGGTTGTCGGTGAAGTCGCACGCCTGCTTGGTGCAGCCCGGCGTGAGCGCCGCGGGGTAGAAGTACACGATCACCTTGCGGCCCCTGCGGTCCGCGAGCGAGACGTCGTTGCCGTCGGCGTCGGGGAGGGTGAAGTCGGGGGCGGTGTCGCCGGGCTGCAGTCGCTCGCTCATGGCTGTGGCTCTCCTCGGGGCGGGTGCGGGCGGTACCCGACCGAGCCTAACGGGGGTCTGGGAGGGCCCCGGGCCGGTCGAGCTGACAGACTGTCCCTGACGCAGCGACCGAACGATCACGACCACCAACGGAGGCAGCCCGGTGTCGGACGCCAGGACTCCCGCGCAGATCGAGGCGGACATCGTCCGCCGGCGCGCCCAGCTCGCCGTCACGCTCGACGAGATCGGCGTACGGCTGCACCCGAAGACGATCATCGGTGACGCCAAGGCCAAGGTGGCGTCCACGGTGGACGAGACGGCCGGCCGGGCGTTCGTCGCGGTCAACCGGGTGGTGACCGACGTGCGGTCCCGTTTCGTGGACGAGCAGGGCGCGCCGCGCCTGGAGCGGGTGGTTCCGGTGGCGCTGCTCGCGGTCGGGGTGATCGGTCTGATCGCGGTGTCGTCGTCGCGCAGGCATCGGCACTGAGGGCGGGCCGGGCCCCCTGGGCGGGGCGGGGTCGCCGGGGCAGGTAGGTTCGTGGGGTGAGCGAGAACACCCACGACAAGTTGCCCATCCGGATGCTGCACGACCGGGTGCTGGTCCGGTCCGACGTTCCCGAGGGCGAGCGGCGCTCGGGAGGCGGCATCCTCATCCCGGCGACCGCCGCTGTCGGCAAGAGGCTGGCCTGGGCCGAGGTGGTCGCGGTCGGGCAGAACGTCCGGACCGTGGAGCCCGGTGACCGGGTGCTGTACGACCCGGAGGACCGTGCCGAGGTGGAGGTGCGGGGGGTGGCGTACGTGCTGATGCGGGAGCGTGACCTGCACGCGGTGGCCGCCGATCGCTTCGAGGGCTCCGAGGACTCCACGGGGCTCTATCTCTGATCCCTCCGCCGCCGCCGTGGCCGGGCGCGGCCGTCCCTCGTGGGCGGTCGCGCCCTTTGCTACCTTTGGGGGAACCCGACGAGACGCGCCGTACCGGGTCACAAGGCAAAGACGACGCACACCGGATTTCCTCCGTCGTGAAGGGGTGTGTGTCGTCATGGCCTGGGTGCTGCTCATCGTCGCCGGTCTGCTGGAGGTGGGCTGGTCGATCGGGATGAAGTACACCGAGGGGTTCACGCGGCTGTGGCCGAGCGTGCTGACCTGTGCGGGGATCGTGGCGAGCATGGTGCTGCTGGCGCAGGCGGTGAGGACGCTGCCGATCGGTACGGCGTACGGGGTGTGGGTCGGTATCGGTGCGGCGGGGGCCGCGGTGGTGGGGATGCTCGTGCTGGGTGAGCCGGTGACCGCCGCGCGGATCTTCTTCGTCTGTCTGCTGCTGGTCGCCGTGGTGGGGCTGAAGGCCACGTCGGGCCACTGAGCCGGCGGGCCGCCTGGCGGGGCCGTCGGCCGGGTGGGCGTGGTGGGGGCGGTGGGCCCCGGCGGGTCTGGGGTTCGGGGGCCCGGGGGCCTTGCGGGTGTGGCCGGCCGGGTGGGCCGGTGCGGCCCGGGTGGGGCCCTCGGCGCGGGTGGGGCGGCACCCCGTGCGGGGTGCCGCCGTCACTCGATGACCAGGGTGTCGGTGGCCGGCCGCGCGGGGGCCGGGGTGCCGGGCGGGGCCTGGGGTCCCTGCGGGGCCTGGGGGCCTTCGGCGGGGTGGGGCCGGTCGCCGGCCGTCGCCCCGGTGGCGTCCTCGGCGCCCGCTTCCTCGGTGCGCTCCCCGGTCTCCTCTTCGGTCCCCTCCTCCGTCTCCCGTTCGTCCTTCTTCTTGATCTCGGAGCCCTTCGGCAGTTCCAGGTCGAAGTCGCGGGCGGGTGTGCCGTCCAGGGCGGTGCCGGTGTAGTGGGCCCAGACCTCGGCCGGGGCGCCGCCGCCGTTGACGCGGGCGAGGCCCATCGCGCCGTAGAGGGGTTTCTGGGCGCCGGTCTTGGGGTCCTGGCCCATGAGGGCGACGACGGTGGCCAGGTCGGGGGTGTAGCCGGCGAACCAGGCGGCCTTGTCGTCCTCGGCGGTGCCGGTCTTGCCGGCGGCGGGGCGGCCCACGGCGCGTGCGGCGGTGCCGGTGCCGCCCTCGACGACGCCGCGCAGGACGGCGGTGGTGGTGTCGGCGGCGGCGCGGCTCACGGCCTGCCGGGCGTCGGACCCGGCTGCGGGGAGGGGGAGTTCGCGGTCGCCGGCGGGGTCGATGCGTTCGACCTTCTCGACGAGTGAGTACAGTCCGCGCTTCCCGTGGTTGGCGAGGGTCGCGTACGCCTCGGCCATGTCGAGGACGCTGGCGGTGGCCGGGCCGAGGGCGATGGACGGGGACGCGGTGAGGTCCGGGGTGTCGGCGGGCAGGCCGAGGGCGATGGCGGTGCGCCGTACCTTCTCGGGGCCGACGTCCACGGCGAGTTGGGCGTACACGGCGTTCACGGACCGGTCGGTGGCCGTGTGCAGGGGGATGCCGCCGTAGGAGGCGTCGTCCTCGTTGGCGGGGGCGTAGGCGGCGCCGGTCCAGCCCTGGACGGGGCGCTTGTTGGTGCCGTCGTAGACGGTGTTGGGGGTGATGCGTTCGCCGCGCTGGGTGGCGGCGCCCTGGGCGACGGCGGCGGCCAGGACGAACGGTTTGAAGGTGGAGCCGACCTGGTAGTCGCGGCGGGTCGCGTTGTTGACGTACTGGCGGGTGTAGTCGACGCCGCCGTAGAGGGCGACGACCTTGCCGGTGGAGGGTTCGATGGAGGCGCCGCCGACGCGTACGTACTGGTCGGTGGGGTTGTTCTGGGGGTCGAGGCGGTCCAGTACCTGGGCCTTCACGGCCTCGGCGAAGGCGTCGACGCGGTCCTTGCGGAGCGTGGTGGTGATGCGGTAGCCGCCGGCGGCGAGGGCCTTCTCGGTGAGGACGCCGTGGCGGGCGAGGAAGGTGTTGACGGCCTGGACGGCGTAGCCGCGCTGCCCGGCGAGGCCGGCGGTGGGGTGGGAGGGGAGGACGGCGGGGAACTCGAGGGCGTCGCGGTCGGGGCGGCTCAGCCAGCCTTCCTGGACCATGGCGTCCAGGACGTAGTTCCAGCGGGCGGCGGCGCGGGGGCGGTTGGCGGGGCGTGCGCCGACGTCGTAGGCGCTGGGGGCGTTGAGGAGGGAGGCCAGGTAGGCGCCCTCGGCGGTGTCGAGGTCCTGGACGTCCTTGCCGAAGTAGGCCTGGGCGGCGGCCTGGGCGCCGTAGGCGTTGCGGCCGTAGTAGCTGGTGTTGAGGTAGCCCTCGAGGATCTCGTCCTTGGAGGTGGCCCGGTCCAGTTTGATCGCGATGAAGAACTCCTTCACCTTGCGGGTGACGGTGCGTTCCTGGCCGAGGTAGTAGTTCTTCACGTACTGCTGGGTGATGGTGGAGCCGCCCTGGGTGCCCTTGCCGGTGAGGGTGTTCCAGGAGGCGCGCAGGAGGGCTCCGGGGTCGACGCCGGGCTCGGTGTGGAAGTCGCGGTCCTCGGCGGCGAGGACGGCCTGCCGGAAGGGGCGGGGGACGCGTTCGAGCGGGACGCTCTCGCGGTTGACCTGTCCGCCCTGGGCGAGCGGGCTGCCGTCGGCGTACAGGTAGACGTTGGCCTGGGCGGTGGCGGCGGCGTTGGGCGGGGGGATCTCGATGAGGTGGTATCCGGCGAGGAAGCCGCCGCCGAGGAGGAGGACGAGGAGGAGCAGGCCGCCGAGGAGCATGCGCCAGGTGGGGAGGGCGCGCCGCCAGCCGGTGCGGCGGCGCCGCTTGCGGCCCTTGGGTTCTCTGGGCCGGTCGGGCCCGGTGGGGCCGGATCCGGGGCCGGTGCCGGTGCCGGTGCCGGTGCCGGTGCCCGTGCCGGTGCCCGTGCCGGATCCGGGGCCGGTGCCGGGGGCGCGTCGGCCGGTGGGGTGGCCGACGGGGCCGGGGCCGGGGGCCTGGCCGGTGTCCGGGGCCGGGTCCGGGGCTCTGCCGGGGGCGGGGCCTTCGCCGGGGGGTGTGCCGTGGCCGGGCTCGGGGCCGGTGCCGGAGCGGGGGGCGCGCCGCCCGGAGCGGGCCTCCCGGCCGGGCGGGGTCCCCGGCCGGTCGGGCCGGCCGGGTGTGCGGCCTTCGGCGGGGGCGGGCGCGGCGTCGGCGCCGCCCGGCTCCTGGACGGTGGGGTCACGGGGCTCCCAGCCCCCGGCGGGGGGCTGCGGCGGTGCGTCGCTCACTGGGTCTCCGGCACGGTCGCGGTCATGGACGTGATCACTGTCCGAATTGTGATGTTTTATACCTTGCCTTCATAGTGCACCGCGCCGGGCGCCCGGCCGCGTAGCCGCGACGGGAAAAGAAGTCGCGAACCCACCCCGACGGTGGCTAGGCTCGGCCGCTTTGACGGAGTGCCGGACGGCACCGGACCGAGCGGCGGGAGGGGGAGGCGGCGCCATGCGGCTCTACTGGGCGGTCCTCGCGGGCAGTTTCCGCCGCCACGCCACGTACCGGGTCGCCACCGCCGCCGGGGTCTTCACCAACACCGTCTTCGGCTTCATCCTGGCGTTCACCTACATGGCCCTGTGGGAGGAGCGTCCGCGCCTCGGCGGCTACGACATGGCCGAGGCCCTCGCGTACGTCTGGCTCGGCCAGGCCCTGCTCGCCGTCACCTCCCTGATGGGCGGCGGGTTCGAGGACGAGCTGATCCAGCGGATCAAGACCGGTGACATCGCCGTCGACCTGTACCGGCCCGCCGACCTCCAGCTCTGGTGGTTCTCCGCCAACCTCGGGCGCGCCGCCTTCCAGCTCCTCGGCCGGGGCGTGGTCCCCATGACGGCCGGCGCGCTCGCCTTCGACATCGCCCTGCCCGAACACCCCGCGACCTGGGCGGCCTTCCTCGTCTCGGTGCTGCTCGCGATCGCGGTGAGCTTCGCCCTGTGGTACCTGGTCGCCCTGTCGGTGTTCTGGCTCCTCGACGGGGCCGGGGTGGTGCAGGTGGCCTGGCTGTCCGGGGTGTTCTTCTCCGGGATGCTGCTCCCGCTGACCGTCTTCCCCGGCGCCCTCGGCGAGGTCGCGCGGGCGCTGCCCTGGGCGTCGATGCTCCAGGTCCCGGCCGACGTGTTCCTGGAGCGGCGGACCGGCCGGGCCCTGCTGGGGGCGTACGGCTTCCAGGCGGGCTGGGCCGTGGCCCTGCTGGCGGCGGGGCGGGCCCTCCAGGCCGTCGCGACGCGCCGGGTGGTGGTGCAGGGTGGGTAGCGGGCGGGCCGGGGCGCCGGGGCCGGAGCCGTACGCGGGGGAGACGGCCGGCGGCGGGTGGGCCGGGGGCGGGCTCGGGCGTCGTCGCGGGCGGGTGGCCCTGGCGGCGGAGGGGCTGCGCGCGTACGGGCTGATCGCCGTCATGTGGATCCGCTCCACGATGACGTACCGCTTCTCCTTCGCGATGACGCTGCTGTCCAACCTGACGGTGAACTTCTTCGACTTCGTCGTCATCATGATCATGTTCGGCCATGTGCGGGGCCTCGGCGGGTTCGCCTTCGGCGAGGTGGCGTTCCTGTACGGGACGACGAGCACCGCCTTCGGGCTGGCCGACCTGGCGATGGGCCAGACCGCCAGGGTGGGGCGGCGGGTGCGGGACGGCACGCTCGACACGTTCCTGGTGCGCCCCGCGCCCGTGCTGGCGCAGGTGGCGGCCGACCGGTTCGCGCTGCGGCGGCTCGGCCGGGTGGCGCAGGGGCTGCTGGTGCTGGTGTGGTCCCTGGTGGTGCTGGAGGGGGTCGACTGGACGCCCGTGAAGGTGCTGCTGGTGCCGCTGATGGTGGTGACCGGGGCGCTGATCTTCGGGTCGCTGATGACGTTCGGGGCGGCGTTCCAGTTCTGGGCGCAGGACGGCGCGGAGGTGGCCAACTCCTTCACGTACGGCGGCAACACCCTCCTCCAGTACCCGCCGTCCGTCTTCGGCGCCGAGCTGGTGCGGGGGGTCGTGTACGTGGTGCCGCTGGCGTTCGTCAACTGGGTGCCCGCCCTGTACGTGCTGGGCCGCGAGGCGCCGGCCGGGCTGCCGCCCTGGGCGGCCTTCGCCTCCCCGCTGGTGGCCGCCGTGTGCGTGGCGCTGGCCGGGCTGGCGTGGCGGGTGGGCATCCGTTCGTACCGGAGCACGGGGAGCTGAGCACATGACGACGACCGGACCCGACCGCACGGGGCCTGACGGCGCGGGGCCTGACCGCGCCGGGCCGGATCCCGGGCGCCCGGACCGCCCGGACGGCCTCCGCGACGAGCCCGGCCTCCGCGACGAGCCCGGCCCCCGCGACGCGCGCGATCCGCGCGACGCGGACTTCATCGCCCTCGACGGGGTCGAGAAGTCCTTCGACGTGCGGCGCCGCGTGGGGCTGCTGCGCCGGGAGAGGCGGCGGGTGCGGGCCGTGGACGAGCTGACCTTCCGCGTGGCGCGCGGCGAGATGGTCGGCTACATCGGCCCGAACGGCGCCGGCAAGTCCACCACCGTGAAGATGCTCACCGGCATCCTCACGCCCAGCGGCGGCAGGCTGCGGGTCGCCGGGATCGACCCCGCGCGGGAGCGCACCCGCCTGGCGCACCGCATCGGCGTGGTGTTCGGGCAGCGTACGACGCTCTGGTGGGACCTGCCGCTGCGCGACTCGTACCGGCTGGTGCACCGCATGTACCGGGTCCCGGACGCCCGCTTCCGGGAGAACCTCGACCGGTGCGTCGAGCTCCTCGACCTCGCCGACCTGCTGGAGGTGCCCGTACGGCAGCTCTCCCTGGGCCAGCGGATGCGCGGCGACATCGCGGCGGCGCTGCTCCACGACCCGGACGTGCTGTACCTGGACGAGCCGACGATCGGGCTGGACGTCGTGTCGAAGGCGAAGGTGCGGGAGTTCCTGCGGGACCTCAACGCCGAGCGCGGCACCACGGTGCTGCTCACCACCCACGACCTGACCGACATCGAGCAGCTGTGCTCGCGCGTGATGGTCATCGACCACGGGCGGCTCGTGTACGACGGCTCGCTGGGCGGGTTGCACGAGGCGGGGGCGGGGGAGCGGACCCTCGTGGTGGACCTGGAGCGGGAGCTGCCGCCCGTCGAGGTGCCGGGCACCCGTGTCGTCCGCGTCGAGGGGCCCCGGCAGTGGCTGGCGTTCCCCGCGTCGGCGTCGGCGGCGCCGCTGGTGGCGGCGGTCGCGGCGGCGTACCCGCTGGTCGACCTGTCCGTGCGGGAGCCGGACATCGAGGCGGTGATCGCGCGGATGTACGCCGGACGGCGGTCGGCCTAGGCTGGGCGTATGACGGACCCGGAACGGCTTCCCGGCCGCCCCCAGCACCCCGAGGACCCCGGCCCCGACCGGCCGGTGAACCCCGACGCGCCCGCGCACGGCGCCCCCGCGTCGGGCACACCCGCGTCGGACGCGCCCACGGGACCCGCTCCCGACGGGCCCGCCTCCGGTGGTACCGCCTCCGGTGGTCCCGCCTCTGGTGGGCCCTCTTCCGGTGACCCCGCCCCCGGCGCGTCCGCGCACGGCGCCCCGGACGTGCCGGGCGCCCCCGTGCCCGCCGAGGCGCCCCTGCCCGCCGGGCCCGGGGCGATGCGCGCGTCGGACACCGAGCGGGAGGCGGTCGCCGAGCGGCTGCGCGATGCCCTCGCGGAGGGCCGCCTGGACATGGCCGAGTTCGACGAGCGGCTGGACGCGGCGTACCGGGCGAAGACGCACGGCGAGCTCGTCCCGCTCGTCCGCGACCTGCCCGCCCCCGCCGGCGGCCCGGCGGCCCCCGCGCACGCGCCGTCGGGCGGCTGGGCGGCCCGCATCGGGCGGCCGGCCACGTCCCGCAGCGGCGTCGCCGTGTTCGGCGGCTTCGGGCGGGGCGGCCGGTGGAGCGTGGGCCGCGCCTTCACGGCCGTCGCGGTCATGGGCGGCGGCGACATCGACCTGCGGGACGCCGACTTCGAGGACCGGGAGATCGTCATCCGCTGCTTCGCCCTGATGGGCGGTGTCTCCGTCGTCGTCCCGCCGGACCTCGACGTCGAGGTGAGCGGCATCGGCCTCATGGGCGGCTTCGACGACCGGGCCACCGGACCCGGCACGCCCGGCTCGCCGCGCGTCCGCATCACCGGGCTCGCCCTGATGGGAGGCGTCGAGGTGAAACGCAAGCCGCGAAAAGGTGAGAAAAGCCGCAACAGCCTGGAAAAGTAGCCGCTCGGGGAACCAGCTCCCCTCCTCGGGAGTACCAGCAGGAAGAGGACGGGGAGGCCGTGCGGGCCCGGAGCCGACACCGGGCGGAGCGGGCCCCGCAGGCGGAACAGGGCGGAGCGGATGAGCACAACGGGCGGACGGGCGCCGCGCACGGCGGGCGCCGGCGGCTTCGCGTACACGGCGGAGGACGAGGAGAAGCGCCGCGGGGTGCGCCGGATGAAGGCCACGGCGACGGCGCTGCTGCTCCTGGTGGCGGTGGTGTACGCGCTGGCGACCTGGGCCGGGGCGGCCGGCGTGACCGGCTGGCCCGGCTACGTCGCGGCGGCGGCCGAGGCGGGCATGGTCGGCGCGCTCGCCGACTGGTTCGCGGTGACCGCGCTGTTCCGCCGCCCGATGGGCCTGCCCATCCCGCACACGGCGATCATCCCGACCAAGAAGGACCAGCTGGGGGCGTCGCTGGGCACGTTCGTCGGGGAGAACTTCCTGTCGGCGGACGTCGTGCGGACCCGGCTGCACGCGCTGGACATCGCGGGGCGCCTCGGCGCGTGGCTGTCGGAGCCGGCGCACGCCGACCGGGTCACGGCGGAGCTGTCCACGGCGCTGCGCGGCGCGCTGACCGTCCTGCGCGACGCCGATGTGCAGGCGGTCGTCGGCGAGGTGATCACGCGCCGCGCGGAGGCGGTGGAGGTCGCGCCGGGCATCGGCCAGACCCTCGACCGGGTCGTCGCGGACGGGGCGCACCACCGGGCGGTGGACCTGGTCTGCGCCCGCGCCCACGACTGGCTGGTGCTGCACGGCGACTCGGTGATGGACGCGGTGCAGGGCGGCGCGCCGGGGTGGACGCCCCGGTTCGTGGACCGGAAGGTCGGGGAGCGGGTCTACAAGGAGCTGCTGCGGTTCGTCACGGAGATGCGCGACATGCCGGGGCACCCGGCGCGCGGGGCGATCGACCGGTTCCTGGTGGACTTCGCGGCGGACCTCCAGGGGGACACGGAGACGCGGGCGCGCGTGGAGCGCCTGAAGTCCGACCTGGTGGCGCGGCCCGAGGTGCAGGACGTCATCGCCTCGGTGTGGGGCTCCGTGCGGGCGATGATCGTGTCGGCCGCGGAGGACGAGCACAGCGAACTGCGGCAGCGGGCGCGGGCGTCGCTGCTGGCGCTGGGCGCGCGGCTGACGACCGACGCGCAGCTGCGGCGGAAGGTCGAGGGGTGGCTGGAGGACGCGGCGGCGTACGTGGTGACGACGTACCGCTCGGAGATCACCTCGCTGATCACCGACACCGTGGCGAGCTGGGACGCGGACCAGACGTCCCGCAAGATCGAGGCGCACATCGGCCGGGACCTGCAGTTCATCCGCATCAACGGCACGGTGGTCGGCGCGCTGGCGGGCCTGGTGATCTACACGGTCTCCCACTCGCTGGGCGGGTGAGGTGACCGCGGGGCCCGCCGGGCCCCGGCCCGGCGGCGGGCGCGGGAGCCGGTCGGCCGCCCTCGGTCCGGCCGTGGGGCGCGGGCGGGCCGACGCCCGGCCGGGGTGGGGCGGGGGTCCGGCCGGGCGTGGGGCGGGGGTGATTCCGGCCGGGCGTGGGGCGGGGGTCCGGCCGGACGCCGACCCCGCCCCAGGGCGTCCTGGCGGCGCGCGCCACGGCCGGGCCGGGATGGCGGCGCGCCCCACGGCGTCAGGGCCTGCTCCGGGGCCTGCACTCCGGGCCTGCACTCCGGGCCTGCGCTCCGGGCCTGCGCTCCGGGGCTCGTGACGCCGGGCCCATGAGGCCGTGACGCCTGGGCCCGGGGCGCCGAGGCCGGGACGACGTCGTCCACCCGCCCCGGCGCCACGACGCCGGGGGGCCACCGCTCAGGCGCCGGTCCGCTCCCGGCGGGTGACCGCCCAGGACGCCGCGGCCATGCCCCCGGCGACCGAGAACACGGCCGGCCAGGCGCCGACCTTCTTCGCCAGCGGGTGCGACCCGGCGAACGCGGCCACGTACGCGGCGCTCAGCCCGGCCGCCGCGGCGTTCCCGCCGCGCCGCCGCCACTCCCGCGCGGCCACGGCGCCGGCGGCGGCCAGCGCCACACCGCCGAGCGGCCGCTTCCCGGTCCACCGCGCGACGCCGTAACCGCCGATCAGCCCGCCCGCGGCCACCACGGCCACCGGAACCCTGCCCATACGAGAACCCTCCTGCCACATCGACGACACCCCGAGGCTAACCCGCCCCGCCCCGGCGCCCCCGACCGCCCGCCTCGGCCCCCGGAAGGCCGCCTCGCCGGGTCACCGGGGCGGACGCGTGTCCGGAGCCGGGCGCGGAGCCGGGCGCGGGGCGGGGTGCCGGGCCGCCGGCGCGGGGCGGGCCGGAGGCGGGTGGCCGCGGGGAAGCCGGCGGCCGGGTCAGCCCTCGCAGCCGACGCCGTCGCCGTCCCGGTCCAGGTGGCGGCCGTAGCCGGGGTCGCCCGCGCGGACGGGGGCGGCGCCCGCCGCCCTGGCGGCCGAGCAGTTCGCGTAGTAGGTGCTGCCGCCGCCGGACGAGCCGCCCCCCGAGTCGCCGGAGCCGCCGTCGTCGCTCGACGAGGCCGCCCGGCGCGTCACCGTGGCCGTCGCGGTCACGGTGGCCGTCGTCTCCACGGTCGCCGTCGCCGTCGCCGTCGCCGTGGTGGTGACGGTGACCGCGGGCGCGGGGGCCGCGGAGGCGGAGGGCGAGGCCGTGACGGTGGCGGTCACCGTGGCGGCCGGGGCCGCCTTGGCCGCCGGCTCGGTGCCGTCCCCGGCGCCCATCGCGCCGCAGCCGGTGCCGATCAGCAGGAGGAGCACCCCGCCGGCCCACACCCGCTTCATGCGATACAGCGGCCGCTGCGCCGCCGCGCCGGACGCGGGCGCGGCGGGCGGCGGAACGGGGTGGGACTGGTAGGGCTGGTGGGGCTGGTAGGACTGGTGGGGCTCGTACGGATTGCTCATGGCACACGTCTCCCTCGCGCACACGGGACTGGGGATGCGTGGGGGGACGGTCGAGCCAGCCGGCGGTGGTGCAAGGTGAAACTACTGCACCGCAATCATGGAGAACAGGTGAACGTGTGTACGGGTGACGGTGCGTCACCCGGTCGCCCCGCGTGCCCGGTCGCGCCTCGGGCGCCGCACCCGGGCGCGCGCCCTACAGCTCGGCCTTGCCGTGGCAGTCGGCGTAGGGGGCCGTCGAGCCGCACCAGCAGGGCGAGGTGCGGGGCGGGGGCCAGGGGAGGGCGCGGCCCCGCGCGGCGAGGGTCGTGGCGTACTGGGGGAGCAGCTCCGCGTCGGACGGCGACGCCCCCTCGGACGCCGCGAACGCCTCGTAGGAGGGGACCGTGCCGCGCACGACGCCCAGGTTCGGCGTGCCGGCCGCGGCCAGTTCGCGCAGCGACGCCTCCAGGTCCGTCAGGTGCGCCTCGTGCGTCGGGTACTCGGCCTCCAGCTCCGGGTAGGCCGCCAGCAGCTCGGCCAGCTCCTCGCGCGGCCACAGCAGCACGGCGACCGGGAACGGGCGGGACAGCGCCGTCCGGTACGCGCCCAGCTCGCTGCGCAGGCGGGTGATCTCCGCCCGGAGCTCCGCCGGGTCCGACGAGCCCAGCGCCCAGGTCCGGTTCGGGTCGTGCAGCTCGTCCAGCGGCACCGCGCCCGTGTGCAGCCGGTCCGCCAGCACGTCCCAGTCGTCGTGTCCCCGCGCCAGCAGGCGCCGCACCCGGTGCCGGGACATGAGCAGCGACTGCGCCGCGTACGGCACCTCCTGCTCGTGGGGCAGCGGCACCAGCGCCCGCGCCGCCGCCGTGAACGTCTCCTCCGACGCCTCCAGTTCGTCGTGCGCCTCCAGCGTCTCCCCGGCGATCTCCCAGGCCGCCGCGTCCGACGGAACCGCCGCCCGCAGCCCGTCCAGGATGGCGCGGGCCTCCGCCTCGTGCCCGTACTCCCACAGGTTCGCCGCCTTCAGCGCCCGCACCAGGTGCGGGCTCTCCGGCTCCGGGGGCGTGGACAGCAGCGTGTCGTACAGGGCCGTCGCGCGGGCGCGGTCACCGGCCAGCTCCAGGTGCGCGGCCGCCCGCAGGAGCAGCGGCTCCCGGTCCCCCGGGTACTGCTCCGCGGTGCGCAGCAGGCGCTCGGCTTCGTTGGTGTGGTCAGCAGGCGTGTCGAGGCGCATGCCCACCACCGTACTGCTGTGCGTCCCGCCTCCGGTGGGCTTGTGGACGGACGTGCCGCGAACGCGGGACCGCACCACCGTCCGCCGGGCGAACTCCGGTACGGTGAGGGGCGGAAGGGCCATCGGCCGGCCGTCGGACGGCCTCCGGAAGGTCCCGGGCAGGTCCCGGGCAGGTCTTCGGGAAGGTCCTCGGCAAGTCTCCGGGAAGGGGGAAGCACGTGTACGGGACGTTCCTGCGCCTGCTGCTGCCGCTCCTGCTCGCCGTCGTCCTCCTCGCGGACGGGCCCTCCCTCTCCGCCGTGGCGCTCGCCGCCGCCGCGCTCGTCGCCTGCGCCGTCGTCAGTGCCCGCGCCGTCCCCTCCGTGCCGTCCACGCGGGTGCGCACCGCCCTGCGCGAGCGGGACCGGCGTACGGCGTTCCTGCCGCAGCGCGACCCCGACGCCCCCGGCCGCCGCCGCCCCCGCGCCCCCGGACGCCGCGCCTCGGCGGCGATCGCGGCCCCGGCATCCTGACCGGGACAGCGCCACCTACCTGACCGGCTCTGCGCTGCCTGACCGGCTCTGCGCTGCCTGGCCGGGTCTGGGCTTCCTGACCGGGACAGCTCTACCTGACCGGGTCTGGGCTTCCTGACCGGCTCTGCGCTGCCTGGCCGGGTCTGGGCTTCCTGACCGGGCCTGGGCTTTCCGGCCGGCCTCCGGTGACCTCTCGGCGGCCGTTGCGGCCGGCTCCGTCCTCGCGGCGCGCGCGTCCCGTCCGCGGTACGTCCCGTGCGCGGGCGTACGCGGCCGTGCGCGGGCGCATGCGGGCGGACGCTCCGGTGCGGCTGCCGGTCCCGTAGGGGGCGTGTCCGGGGTGCCGTCCGGGTCCCAGGGGGGTCCGGGTCTTCTCCGGCCCGAAGGCCGCCCCCGGGGGCCTGAGTCCGGGCTGCGGGCAGCCCCGAGGGCCCTCGGGTGGCCCGGTGCTCTCCGGCCCGTGCGTCGGATTCCGGGTGCCGCGGGCCCTTCCGCGCCCGTACCGCCTCGCCGCCCCTCCGTGTGCCGACCACCACTCCGGATTCGCCGCCCTCAGGGCGGCGCGACGACTCAGAGGTTCCCCTTGTCCATGCTCGTGGCCTTCTTCACGTGGCTCTCCGGGATCGTCCCGGCCCCCGCCGCGATCGTCCTCCTCACCGTCCTCGTCCGCACCGCGCTCCTCCCGCTCGCCGTCGCCGCCGCGCGCGGCCAGCGGGAGCGCGCCCGCCTCGCACCGCGGGTGGCGGCCCTGCGCAAGCGGTACGCCAAGGACCCGGACCGCCTCCAGCGGGCCGTGCTCGACCTGCACGCGCGCGAGAACGTCTCACCGCTCGCCGGGTGCCTGCCCGGACTGCTCCAGGTGCCGGTCTTCTTCCTGCTGTACCACCTGTTCTCCCGCGACGAGCTGTCCGGCCACGCCCTGCTGGGCGCGCCGCTCGGCGGCCGGTGGGCGGACGCCCTCGCGCACGGCGGGGTGCTGGGGCAGGCCGGGCTGGTGTACGGGGCGCTGTTCGCGCTGGTGGCCGCCGTCGCCACGTACACCTACCGCACCACCCGTACGCAGATGGGCGCCCTGGGCGCGGAGCCGGCGGTGCCCGGCATGGGCGCGATGTCCCGGCTGCTGCCGCTGATGCCGTTCGCGACGCTCGTGACCGTCGCCGTCGTGCCGCTGGCCGCCGCGCTGTACGTGGTCACCAGCACCACCTGGACCGCGGCCGAGCGCGCCGTGCTGCACCGCCCGGCCGCCGGGGGAGCCGACCGCCGGCCGCCGGGGCCGGCCAGGGCGTCGGGCTGAGCCACCGGGGCCGCGCGCGCGACGCCGGTGCCGGCGCCCCGGCGGCCGGACCGGTCGCCCTCCCGGGGGCGGCGGCCGTACGACGGTCGGGCCGGCCGGGGTGACCGTGCGGCCTGATCGGCACGGGCGTGCGGCCCGGCCCGCGACGTCCCCGTCCGGGAGGGCGCGGTCCCGTGCCGGAGGGGCGGGGGTACGGCCCTCGTCCCGCGCGGTCGCCGCCCGCCGCCCGCCGTGCCCGGCGGCTCACCCGCCCCGCCCCGGCCCGCCGGGCCCGGTACGCCCGCCGGGCCCGGCCCGGCCTTCAGACCAGGTCCACCGCCACGCCCTCCTGCGCCGAGCGCCGTGCCGCCTCCAGGACGTCCAGCGCCGCCGCGGCCTCCTCGGCGGTGACCGGCGGGGCCGTACCGTCGCGCAGGGCCGCCGCCACCGCCGCGTAGTACGCCGGGTAGGCGCCCGGCAGCGACGGCACCGGCCGCCCGCCGCCCGTCACCGGAGACTCGCCCGCGCCGACCCTGCCCCACAGCTCCTCGGGCTCCACGCCCCACGGCTCCCCGGCGGCCGGCCGGGCCCCCGCCCGCAGCGCGGCCTCCTGCGGGTCGAGACCGTACTTCACGAACCCGGCCCGCTCGCCCAGCACCCGGAAGCGCGGGCCGAGCTGCGGCGCCGTCGCGCTGACGTACAGGTGCGAGCGCACCCCGCCCGCGTGGGTGACCGCGACGAACGTGTCGTCGTCCGCCTCGGCACCCGGCCGCCGCACGTCCACCTCCGCGTACACCCGCACCGCCGGGCCGAACAGCGCCAGCGCCTGGTCCACCACATGGCTGCCCAGGTCGTACAGGAGCCCGCCGATCTCCTCCGGGGCGCCCGACTCGCGCCAGCCGCCCTTCGGCAGGGGCCGCCACCGCTCGAACCGGGACTCGAACCGCCGTACGGCGCCCAGCTCGCCGCGCTCCAGCAGGGCGCGCAGGGTCAGGAAGTCGCTGTCCCAGCGGCGGTTCTGGAACACCGAGAACAGCAGGCCCGCCTCCCGCGCCAGCGCCCCGAGGGCCCGCGCCTCGGCCGCCGTACCCGCCACCGGCTTGTCCACGACGACCGGCAGCCCGGCCCGGAGCGCGGCCGTCGCGAGGGGCACGTGCGTCTTGTTCGGCGACGCGACGACGACCAGGTCCAGCTCGTGCGCCCGCGCCCACAGCTCGTCCGGCGACGCGGCGAACCGCACGTCCGGGAACTCGGCGCGGGCCTGCTCCCGCCGCTCGGCGTTCGACGTCACGACCGTGTCGAGCACCAGGCCGGGGGTCGCGGCGATCAGCGGCGCGTGGAACACCGACCCCGCGAGGCCGTAGCCGACCAGACCCACCCGCACGGGGGCCGGCGCGGACGCGACGGGGGTGGGGTGGCCGGCCGACGGCGTGGGGGCCGGGGCAAGGTCCGGGACGGGGGCCGGGACCGGGGCGTCCGCTGTCGTCCGGGAGACCGGGGCGGCCGGGGTGATCGGGGCGGCCGGGGTGATCGGGGCGGCCGGGGTGATCGGGGCGGCCGGGGCGGCCGGGGAGTCGGGCGCGGGTGCGGGTGCCGGGGGAGGAGTGGTCATGCGTGCCACTTAAGCAACGCTGTTGCGTTACCGCAAGCGCCGCCCGCACAATGCGGAACGTGAACCTCTCCGGCCTCCGCAGCCACAACACCGCCCGTGTCCTCGGCCTGCTCCGCGCGGCGGGCGGAGACGGGGTGAGCCGCCTGGAGCTCGCCGAGCGGACGGGGCTCACCCCACAGGCCGTCAGCAAGATCGCGGCCCGGCTGCGGGAGGAGGGCCTCGTCGCCGGCGCCGGGCGCGGGCCCGCCACGGGCGGCAAGCCCCGGACGCTGCTGCGCCTCGTCCCGGGCGCCGCCCACGCGGTGGGCCTGCACCTGGACCGCGACCGGCTCACGGCCGTGCTGGTCGACCTGGCGGGCGTGACCGTGGCGGTGCGCACCGGCCCGCTGGACCTGGGCGCGGGCCCCGCGCACGTGGTGGCGGTGGCCGCCGCCGAGGTGGCCGCGCTGCGCGGCGGCGGGACGCTCATGGGTGTGGGCGTGGCCATGCCCGGCCCCCTCGACCACGTGGCCGGGGTGCCGCACCGGGTGACGGGCTTCCCCGCCTGGGACGGCTACCCCCTGCGCGACGCCCTGCGCGCCGCGTTGCGCGACGCCGGCTCGGGAGAGGCCCTTGAAGGCGGCGTGGAGGGCGCCGGGGCGGGTGTCGCGGGCGGCGCCCCGCCCGGCCGGCCGGCCGCCGGGCGGAGGGTGGCCGGGAAGCGGGCGGAAGGCGGCGCGGACACGGGCGGTGGGCCGACGACGGGCGGGGCGGGGCCGGGCGGTGGGCCGCCGGGCGCGGTCGCCGCGACGGAGGCGGGCGGCGGCGCAGGCGCGGGGCCGGGGGAGGGCGCCGGGGCGGTCGCGGGCGCCGGGGTGCCGCCCGTGGCGGTCGACAAGGACACGAACGCGGCGGCGCTGGCCCTGGCGCTGCGGGAGCCGGGCGGGTCCTCGTTCGCGTACGTCCACGCCGGTACGGGGCTGGGCGCCGGGCTCGTGCTGGACGGGGCGGTGTACCGGGGCGCGCGGACGGGGGCGGGGGAGTTCGGCCACCAGACGGTACAGCTGGACGGCGCGCCCTGCGGCTGCGGCGGGCGCGGCTGCCTGGAGGCCCTGTGCCTGGCCGCCGTCGCGCGCGGCGACCTCGACGGGGCCGCCCGCGTACTGGGCGTGGGCGTCGCGAACCTGGCCGGGCTCCTCGACATCGACCGGGTGCTGCTGGGCGGCCGGGTGGTGGCGAAGGCGCCGGAGCGGTTCGTACGGGGCGTGGGCGCCGCCCTGGCCGAGCGCGCCCGGCTGGCCGGCGGGCCCGAGGTGCCGGCCGCGCTCGCCCCCGGCACGCCCCACCTGGTGGCGGAGGGCGCGGCCCAGCTCGTCCTGGCCCCGGTGTTCGGCCGCTGACCGGGTCGGCCGTGGCGTGGGCCGTTCGGGCGGACCCGGCCGTGCGTACGCGGGAGGGGCGCCGCGCCGGTGGAAGACATCCGGGGACGACCGCCCGGCGAGCAGCGGAGGCAGCCCCCATGCGCGTGCGCACCGCCCTGGCCGCAGCCCCGTTGGCGGCCCTCGCGGCCCTCACGTCCCCGTGCCCCGCCCCCGCCCGTGCGGCCCCACCCGCCGCCCAGGTCCCCCCCACCCCCGCGTCCGATGTGGGGCTCGCCGCCGCGCCCGTCGCCGTCCCGTCGTCCCCGTCCCTGGCCCCGCGCCTCGCCGCCCCGCCGGCCGGGGCCGGGACGCCCCCGGCCCCGCCCGCCGACGCGGCGGCGCACCCGGAGCCGAGCTGCGGCGACCGGGGCATGACGGCGTTCCCGCTCCGTACGCGCATCACCGGCGGCCCCGCGGCGTACGAACCGGGGGCCCCGCCCCGCACCTGGTACGTGGAGCTGACCAACACCACCCTGCGGCCGTGCCGGGGCATCCACCCCGTCGTCGTCCTCACCGACCGGTCGGGCCGGCTCGTGCCGGCGCAGGTCCGCATGGCCTTCACCGCCCCGCCCGGTGTCGCCGAGCGCCCCGTACGGCCCGAGCACACCGACCACCGGGAGGTCGTCGGCGTCCTCGACGACGCCACCGACCCGGCCTTCGCCGGCTTCACCGTGCCGGCGGGCGGCACGCTCCGCGTCCCGGTGCGCCTGGCCTTCGCCCCCGGCGCGGGCCCCGACGAGGTGACGGCCACCGCGGCGGTGGTGCAGCGCCGGGGCGACGACGGCGACTGGGTCGGCACCTCCCCGCCGTACCGCTTCACCCTCACCGGCCCCGCCCACCCGCCCGCGAGCCCGCCCGCCCACCCGTCCGCGAGCCCGCCGGCCCACCCGTCCGCGAGCCCGCCCGAGACCCCGCCGGCCCACCCACCCGCGACCCCCTCCGCGCCCCCGCCCCCCACGCCCCGGCGGTCGCCCGCGACCCCGCCCCCGCCCGGCACCCCGCACCCGCTCACGCCCCCGCCCTCACCACCCCCCGCGACCCTGCCCCCGACCTCGCCCCCGACCCCGACCCCGGCCCCGTATCCGCCCGGTCAGTCCCCGCATCCGGCCGAGTCGCGGGAGCTGGCCGGCACGGGCCACCGGGCCACGCCCCGCCTCCTCCCCCTGGCGGCGGGCGCCGCCGGCTGCCTGGCCGCCGGGGCGGCCGCCCTGGCCCTCACCCGCCACCGCCGCCGCTGACCCCCTGGCCCCCGCCCGCAGGCCCCCGCCGCCCCGCACCTGCCTCCGGCCCCTGGCCCGACCCCGGCTCCCGACCCCTGGCCCCCGCCGGGACCCCGCCCGGCCGCCGGCCCCATCCGCCCCGGGCCCCGCCCCCGTCCGCGGGCCGTTCGCGCTCCCCCTCGACAGGGCCCGGAGCCGCGATACCAGGTGGTCGGCGGGGTCGTGATCCGTACGACGTGACTACCCTGGGGGCGCCGCCACAGCGCTGTCGCGGCGCACCCAGCACGCAAGCGGTATCTGTACGGCAGGAGTCCCGCCCCATGGCAGAGCGCAAGCCGATCGAGTCCTGGCTGACCGACATGGACGGCGTCCTCATCCACGAGGGCGTTCCGATCCCCGGCGCCGACGCTTTCATCCGGAAGCTGCGGGACCGTGAACGCCCCTTCCTGGTCCTCACCAACAACTCGATCTACACGGCCCGGGACCTGCACGCCCGCCTGTACCGCATGGGGCTCGACGTGCCGGTCGAGAACATCTGGACGTCGGCGCTGGCCACCGCCCGGTTCCTGGACGACCAGCGGCCCGGCGGCACCGCGTACGTCATCGGCGAGGCGGGCCTGACGACCGCCCTGCACGACATCGGGTACGTCCTCACCGACCACGACCCGGACTACGTCGTCCTCGGCGAGACCCGCACGTACAGCTTCGAGGCGCTCACCAAGGCGATCCGGCTCATCAACGGCGGCGCCCGCTTCATCTGCACCAACCCGGACGAGACCGGCCCGTCGACCGAGGGCCCGCTCCCCGCGACCGGCTCCGTCGCGGCCCTCATCACCAAGGCGACCGGCCGCGACCCCTACTTCGCGGGCAAGCCGAACCCGCTGATGATGCGCACCGGCCTCAACGCGATCGGCGCGCACTCCGAGACCAGCGCGATGATCGGCGACCGGATGGACACCGACGTGCTGGCGGGTCTGGAGGCGGGGATGGAGACCTTCCTCGTCCTGACCGGACTGACCTCGCCGGGGGACGTGGACCGCTACCCGTTCAGGCCGTCGTCGGTCGTGGACTCCATCGCCGATCTGGTCGATCGGGTCTGACCGGCGAAGACCGCAGGTCCGACGCCCCCTACCGGCTGGTAGGGGGCGTTTCGGGCGGTCGCTGCGGATGCGGGGCGCGGCGATCCGGGTGAATCTTCCTCCGAGGAGGTTCACGATGCGTCGAGGTGTGGTTGCTCTCCGCGCGGCGGTGGCCGCGGCCGTCCTCGCCCTCGGACCGGCGGCGGGCCCGGCCCTGGCGGGGGGCCTTCCGGCGGGCGGGGCGGCCGGGGCCGGCGGACCGGTCGGATCGGGCGGGCCGGGCGGAGCCACGGGTGCGCGCGCCGACGGCTGCGCGGACACGGAAGGCCCGGCGGGCCGGACGGCCCCGGTGGGCCCGGCCGACCCGGACGGGGCGGCCACCCCCCGCACGCTCACCCCGTACTCCCCGCACGTCCCGTACTCCCCGTATGCCGAGCCGCCGGGCGGCGCCGGAGGCGAGGGCGGCACCCCGCGCGGCGGCGCGGCCGTGGCGGCACCCGCCGCGCACCCGCGAGCCGCGGCATGCGGTGACCGCGCGAGCGACCCGCACCCGGTCGGCCTCGTCTCCGAGAGCCTGTCGCCGACCGGCCCCCGCGCCCCCGTCCGGGTGGGCGACGGGGGCTTCACGCTGCCGCTCGCGGACGTGCCGAGCGTCGCCGGCCAGGGACCCGGCACCCCGCATTCGGTGGTCGGCCTGGTCCTCGCGGCGGTGGCCGCCGTCGCCGTCGCGGTGCGCGCCGCGGCGCGCCGCCGCCGTGGCGAGCGCACCGACTGACCCGGTCGCCGGGCCGCCCGGCCCCGCGCGTCCGCGCCCCACCCGCGCCCCCGCCCGTGCCCGGAGACCGCCCGCGCCCGGACCCACGGGGGCCGGGCGCGCACACGAAGAAGCCCCCCGCTTTCGCGAGGGGCTTCCTCCGTCTGTGCGCCGCCAGGGACTCGAACCCCGGACCCGCTGATTAAGAGTCAGCTGCTCTAACCAACTGAGCTAGCGGCGCCTGCTGACCTGCACAACTTTACCCGACGCCGGGGAGTGCTCAGGACCGCCCGCCCGCCCGGCCGAGAAATTCCCGGCTCGCCGGGCCTGTCGGATGGTCGTTTTTTCCCCTTTGACGGTCAAAATGCGGTATGCGCGGAGAGATTTCGTCGAGTGTCGAGGGGAACCGCATGCCCGTTCCGGTCTTCGAGGAGTACGAACCCGCCGCCGACTGCCCCTGTCCCGGATGCGCCCACCGGCGGCGGGAGTCCGCCCTGCGCCGGGCCGTCCGGGAGGGCGGGCACCCCGCGGCGCACGGAGCGCGGCGCGCCCTGGTCCTGTTCACCGCGGCGGGCGTCGTCCTGGGCGGCGGCGCGCCGGCGGCGGTCGGCGCCCCGCACCCGCCGGGCGCCCCGCATCCGGCGGGCCCGGCCGGGCCGGACACGGACGAGCCGTCCGGCAACCCCCAGGGCGGTACGGCCGGCCTGCACGGCCGACCGCTCGCGGGCCCGGCGGCCGGGTCGCTCTCGGCGACGCTGCCCCAGGTCACCCGAGCCGAGATCATGGCCCGCGCCGAGCGGTGGGTCGCCGAGAAGGTCCCGTACTCGATGGCGAAGTACTGGACGGACGGCTACCGCCAGGACTGCTCCGGCTACGTCTCCATGGCGTGGAAGCTGCCCGCGAACGAGTGGACCGGCAGCCTCCACCAGTACGCGAACAAGATCGCCTGGGCGGACCTCCAGCCGGGCGACATGCTGCTGTTCCACAACCCCGACAATCCGACGACGGGCTCCCACGTCACGCTGTTCGGCGGCTGGACCGACGACCGGCGCACCCACTACCTGGCGTACGAGCAGACGAAGCCGCACGCCCGCAAGCAGCCGACCCCGCTGGCCTACTGGACGAACTCCGACCGGTACGTGGGCTACCGGTACCTCGGGCTCGTCGAGGAGGGCGCCACGGCGGACGCCCCGGCGGCCGGCGCCGACCCGGCCCCGGCCGGCGCCACCGCGGCCGGCGCCCTGTCGGCCGGCGCCCCCTCCTCCACGGCGTACCCCGGAGCCGGGCACTTCGGCCCCGGCGCGGTGGGCGAGCACGTCGCCCGCCTGGGCCGGCTGCTCGCCCAGCGCGGCGGCGCCCGGTTCTACGAGACGGGTCCCGGCCCGGTCTGGACGGAGGCGGACCGCAGGGCGACGGCGGCGTTCCAGCGGGCGCAGGGCTGGCGCGGGACGGAGGCGAACGGGCTGCCGGGGCCGCACACCTGGCGGCTGCTCACCACCGGTGCGGGCAGCGACATCCCACCCCTGACCGGCCAGTCCCCGCCGCCGTACCCGGGGCGGGCCCACTTCCGGCCCGGCCAGTCGAACCAGCACGTCGAGACGCTCGGCCGCCGACTCGTGCGGCTGGGCTACGGCAGGCACTACGGCACCGGCCCGAGCCGCACCTGGAGCGAGGCGGACCGGCGCAACGTCCAGGACTTCCAGCGCGCCCAGGGCTGGCGCGGCGGCGCGGCCGACGGCCACCCGGGCCCGGAGACATGGAGGCGGCTCTTCCGATGACCGAGCACCACACCCGCAGGACGGCCCCGCCCCCGGCGGAGGTCCCCAACCTCCTCGAACCGACCCCGTCGGTACTGGTGGAGGGCCCCCGCACACCCCCGGCCCCGCCCACCACCGACCGTCCCACCCTCCTGCCCCCCACCCCGCAACCCGCGCCGACCCCGCCAGCGGCCCACCCCCGGGACACGCATCCCCACGGCGCGGCCCAGGCGCCGGACACGGCGCACCCGCAGGCCGAGGCGCAGGACACGCCCCGCCCACAGGCCCAGGCGCCGGACACGCCCCACCAGCAGCCCCAGGCGGAGGCCCAGGCGCCGGGCACGCCCCACCCGCAGGCCCGCACGGAATCCCCGGCACCCTCGGCCGCCCCCGTGCGGCCCGCCCCCGCGCCGGAAGCCCCCGCCCCGGCCACCCCGGCGCCGGCCGCCTCGGCCCTGTCACCGGAAGCACCCTCGCCGGCTCCCCGTCCGGCACCCCTGACGACGGCGCTCACCGCGGCGGCGCCCGGTACGGCGGCTCCGGCCTCGGTGGCCTCCGCCACGACGGCATCCCCGCCCTCGCCGGAAGGCCACACCCCTACGGCGGCCTCCGCCCCCACGGCGGGCCACGCGCCGACAGGCCACGCGCCGACGGCCCACGCGCCGACGGGCCAGGCCCCGGTGGCGACCCACGCCCCGATGACCCACCCCACCCCGCCGGAGGGCCCGGCCACGGCGACGCGCCCCGCACCCGCGGACGGCCCCGCGCCTTCGGCGCCCTCCGCCCCGCCGGCGGATGCCGCCCCACCCGCGGAGGAACCCCTCCCGTCACAGCAGCCCGAGCCCCTGGGGCCGGTCACCCCGGTGGAGACGTCCCGTACCGCGGCCACGGCGGCGGAACCGCCCCGTACCGGTCCCGGCCCGGCGCCCACCCCCGAAGCGGGTCCGGAACGGCAACCCCCTCCCGTACGGACGGCGGCACCGGACGCCCGGCACCAGGCCGCAGCCGTCCCGGCAGCGGCCGCAGCCACCCTCACGGCCCCCGGCCCGGTGGAGTCGGGCCTGCCCCCGGCCGACGGAGCCGCCCCCGCGCCCGAGCCCACCCGCACGGCGGCCCCGCACCCCGCGCGCCGGGCGGCCGCCCCCGAGCCCGGCCCGGTCGGCCCGGTCGGCCCGGTCGGCCCGGTCGGTCCGCCGGACCCGCCCGGCACCCGGCACGAAGCGCCCTCGGGTACCCCCAGTGCCCCACCCGCGCCGGGCCCCGAGGCGGACGCACAGCGGAGCGACGCGCCCGCGAGCCCGGAGGCCGCCGGGCCCCGGAACGTGCCCGCCGAGGCCGAGGCCGAGGCCGCGGCACCGGACCGGAACCCGGAGCCCGGACACCGGGCACCGCACCGGAACCCGGCGCCCGGTGACCCCACCGGCCAGGCGGGGGAGGAGCGCGGTGAGCGCCCCCGCCCCGCCGGCACCCCCTCCGCCCCGGTCCGGCCCGCCGCCGTCCAGCCGGTGACCGCGCGGGACACGGCCCCCCTGCGGACCGTCCTGTCCAGCCCCGCCGCCACCCCGAACCCGCCCCGCACCACCGAAGCGGCCTCAGCCCCCCACACCGGCGACATCCCCCGCGCTGCCGACCACCCCCGCACCACCGACACCCCCCACACCTTCCCGACCCCCCAGGCCACCCCCGCCCCAGCCCTCACCCCGACCCACGCCGTCACCTCCACCCCAGCCCTCACCCCGACCCACGCCGTCACCTCCACCCCCACTCACGCCCCCACTCCCACCGCCACCCCCCAAGCGGCCTTCCAGGGCCACCGCAGCACCGCCCCCCGGCTCCTCTCCCGTACCGCCGACGCCGCGCCCCTGGCGCGGGGCACCGGAGGCGGGGGCGTGGGCCGGGGGAGGCGGGGGCGGCACGCGGGGGAGCGGCGCGGGGCCGCCCGCGCCGAAGGCGGGCCGGTCGAGCGGGACGCGCTGGCGCTGCCCGGATGGGTGGGCCTGGCCGCCGGGGCCCTCGCGCTCGCGGCGTGCGGGCTCGTCGCCTGGTGGTCGGGTGCCCTGCCGGAGGGGGTGGGCCGGTTGCTGGGCCTGCCGTTCCACGTGTACGAGGGGCCGACCGCCGGCCCGGCGGTGCTGCTGGCGCTCAGTGTGCTGCTGGTGCTGTTCGCGTTCGGCGGGCTGGTGCGCGGCCAGGTCGGGTACGCCTCCGTGCTCACCCTGTTCGGTGACTACCGGGGTACCGTGCGCCGCACCGGGCTGCTGTGGGTGAGCCCGCTGCTGCTGCGCCGCCGCCTGGACGTGCGGCTGCGGCACTGGCGCAGCGAACCGCTGCCGGCCGTCGACGCGAAGGGAACGGCCCTGCGGGTCGTCGTGCTGGTGGTGTGGCGGGTGCGGGACACGCTGCGGGCGGCGCTCGCGGTCGACGACCACGAGCGGTACCTGCGCGAGCAGGTGGAGGCCGCCCTGGCCCGGGTCCTGTCCCGGCTGCCGGCCGACGTGTTCCACGGGGGCGAGCCGACGCTGCGGGACGCGGACGCGGTCGGCGAGGCGATGACGCGGATGGTGGCCGCCGAGTGCGCGCCGGCCGGCATCGAGGTGTTCTCGGTGCAGCCGACCGGCATCGAGTACGCCCCGGAGATCGCGTCCGCGATGCGGCGCCGCCGGATCGCCGCGATCGACGCCCAGCACCGTGACGTGGTGCTCGGCTCCGTCGTCGACGCGGTGGACGACATGGTGCGCCGGCTCACCGAGCGGGGCCTGGTCGACCTGGACGACTACGAGCGCAAGGACTTCGTGCGGGACCTGTCCGTGGCGTTCTACCAGGGCCACGCCCTGCCGGTCGGCGCCTCGGCCGAGCCGACGGGCTGAGGCCCGCCGGACAAGCAGTGGGGCCCCTCGCTTCCGCGAGGGGCCCCACCTGTCTGTGCGCCGCCAGGGACTCGAACCCCGGACCCGCTGATTAAGAGTCAGCTGCTCTAACCAACTGAGCTAGCGGCGCCTGCTGACGGAAGTAATATTACCCGGTCCTCAGGAGTGCTCCCGACCACCGTCCGTCCCACAGGCTCCGCCCCCCTCTCAGCGCCCACCCGCCCCACGGCTCCCGCCCGCCCCACAGCCCCACAGCCGCAGCCCCAGCCCCAGCCCCAGAAACGCCCGCGCCCCACCCACCCAGGCCGTACCGCCCCCGCCCCCTCACAGGGCCAGCGACAGCACCACCGGGGCGGCCTTGCGGTTCAGGGTGTCGGCCGCCGAGCGGAGCCGGTGGGCGTGCTCGATCGGCAGGGAGAGCGCGAGGCAGCCGACCGACGACCCGGCGGTCAGCGGCACCGCCGCGCAGACCGTGCCCACCGCGTACTCCTGGAGGTCCAGGACGGGGACGGTCGGCGGCTGGCTGTCCAGCTTGGAGAAGAGCCCCCGCTCACTGGTGATCGTCCGCGACGTCAGCCGGGCGATCTTGTGCCGGGCCAGGTGGTCGCGGCGGCCGTTCTGGTCGAGCTGGGTCAGCAGGCACTTGCCGACCGCGCTGGCGTGGGCCGCCGAGCGGAAGTCCACCCACTCGTTGACCTTCGGCGTGTGCGGCCCGTCCGCCATCTGCGTGATCTTGACCTCGCCGTCGATGTACCGGCTGATGTAGACCGCCGCGCCGACCGAGTCGCGCAGCTCCGTGAGGGTCTCCTGGAGCTTCGCCTCCAGCGCCTCGCGCCGCGTGATCCCGGAGCCGAGGAGCACCAGCGAGTCGCCGACGATGTACGCGCCGTCGGCGACCTGCTCGACGTACCCCTCCCGGCGCAGCATCCGCAGGAGCGGCGTCAGGTGCGCGGCCGGCAGGCCCGTCTCGCGCGCGATCTGCGCGTCGGTGACCCCGCCACCGTGCCGGGACACCGTCTCGAGCACGCGCAGGGCGTACTGCACCGAATGGAACGGGGCGGTCGGCTCGGGCTTCAGCGCCACGGTTTCCCCCTACCAGGTTGTGACCGCAAGCTTCCGTACCACGATAACCGCCAAGGGCCGCTTACGGGCCACCCGTTGGCCAGAAGGCCGCTCCGCCCCGCCGTGCGCGCCATGGCGTACCCGCCCGGTATGTGCCGGCGGCACGGCGGGGCGGAGGAGTACGAGGTCAGAGCACCGCGCCGAGGAACTCGCGGGTGCGCTCGTGGTCCGGGGCGGTGAAGATCTTCTCCGGCGGACCGGATTCGATCACCCGCCCGGAGTCGAACATGAGAACCTCGTCCGAGATGTCCCTGGCGAAATTCATCTCATGGGTGACGCAGAGCATGGTGATGTCCGTGCTCCGCGCGATGTCCCTCAGCAGGTCCAGGACGCCGGCGACCAGTTCGGGGTCGAGGGCCGAGGTGACCTCGTCCAGGAGCAGCACCTTCGGCCGCATCGCCAGCGCCCGCGCGATGGCCACGCGCTGCTGCTGACCGCCCGAGAGCTGCGACGGCCGGGCGTCCTCCTTGTCGGCGAGGCCGACCATGTCGAGCAGGCGGCGGGCCCGTTCGGCGGCCTCGTCCCGGCTCATCCCCAGCACCCGCACGGGTGCCTCGGTGATGTTGCGCAGCACGGACATGTTGGGGAAGAGGTTGAACTGCTGGAACACCATGCCGATGCCCTTGCGCACCTCGCGGCGGCGCTTCTCGTCGGCGGGGAACAGCCGCTGACCGCCCACCTCGATCGTGCCGTCGTCGGGCCGCTCCAGCGTCATCAGCATCCGCAGGATCGTCGTCTTGCCCGAGCCGGACGGGCCGATCAGCGTGACGTGCCGGCCCGCGTCGACGGTGAACGACAGGTCGTCCAGGACGGTGTTCTCCCCGAAGCGCTTGGTCACCTCGGAGAAGCGGATCAGTTCAGTGGACAAGACGGCGCTCCAGGGTGCGGACCAGCAGGGAAGCCGGATAGGCGATGAGGACGAAGGCGACACCGACGACGGTGAGCGGCTCGGTGTACTGGAAGGTGGCGGCGCTCTCCAGCCGCGCCTGCTGGAGCATCTCCAGGACGCCGATCGCGGCGAGCAGCGGGGTGTCCTTCAGCATGGCGATGACGTAGTTGCCGAGCGCGGGCGTGACGCGGCGCAGCGCCTGCGGCAGGATCACGGCCAGCCAGGTGCGGTGCGCGGGCAGGCTGAGCGCCGTCGCCGCCTCCCACTGGCCGGGCGGCACGGCCTCGATGCCGGCCCGGTACACCTGCGCCGTGTACGTCGAGTAGTGCAGGCCGATGGCGAGGGTGCCGGTGACGAGCGCGGAGAACTGCACGCCCCACTCCGGCAGCACGAAGTACAGGAAGAACAGCTGCACCAGCAGCGGCGTCGTGCGGACGAACTCGGTGAAGCCGGTCACCGGCCAGCGCACCAGCCGGGTCCGGGCGCGCAGCCCGGCCGCCCACACGAGGCCCAGGCTGAACGAGATCAGCGAGCCCAGTACGAGGACCTGCAGCGTGACCAGCAGGCCGTCGAGGAAGCGCGGCATGAAGTCCGCCACCGCGGACCAGTCCCAGTTCACTTGGCCACCACCCCCAGGTTGGCCTTCGCCCGGCGCTCCAGCGCCTTCATCGAGCGGGTCACGCCCAGGGCGAGGACGAAGTAGACGACGAGCACGAGGGTGTAGATCCGCGCGCTGTCCTGCGTGGCGAGCCGCACCAGGTACGCGGCGAACGACACGTCGCCGACGCCGAGCAGCGACACGAGCGCCGTGCCCTTGAGCAGTTCCACGAGCAGGTTGCAGAACGGCGGCAGCATCTCCGGCACCGCCTGCGGCAGCAGCACCAGCCGCATCCGCTGCCAGGGGGTGAGGCTCAGCGCGATGCCGGCCTCCCGCTGCGCCTCGGGTACGGCGGCGAGCCCGCCGCGCACCACCTCGGCGCCGTACGCGCCGTACGACAGCCCGAGCGCGAGCACGGCCGCCCACATCGGCACCAGCTGCCAGCCCAGCAGCGGCGGCACCACGAAGAACAGCCAGAACATCAGCACGAGGGCGGAGACGCCGCGGAACACCTCCGTGTACGCGGTGGCCGCGAACCGCACCGGCCGGGAGCGGTGCGTGCGGGCCATGCCGACGCCGAAGGCGACGACCGCGGCGAGCGCCGCGCTGTAGACGAGCAGCTGGACGGTGACCCAGATGCCGGGCAGGACCCAGTTCTGCCAGAGCCCCATGGTCATCGGCACAGCTCCTCGGCGGTCAGCGTGGTCATCTCGTCGCGGGTGAAGCCGAAGCGGCTCATGATGCGGAAGAGCTCCCCGCTCTTCTTCATCCGGTGGATCTCGGCGTTGAAGGCGTCCCGCAGGTCGGTGTCGGTGCGGCGGAACGCGAAACCGCCGCCGTCGACCCGGCGGCGCCCGTCCACGACCGCGGCGAACGCCTCCGTGGCCTGTGTCCTGCCGCTGCCGCGCACCACCTGGCGCGCGGTCAGGGCGGTCGCGGCGAAGGCGTCCACGCGGCCGGACTCGACCGCGTTCAGGCCGGCCACCTGGTCCTGGAGAATGACGAGGCTCTTCTCGGGGTACCCGGCCGCCACGGCATAGGCCCCCTGCGCGTAGCCGGCCCCGGTGGCGAGGCGGGCCCGCCGGCGCACCACGTCCTCGTACGAGCGCAGCCCCAGGGGGTTGCCCTTGCGCACGACGAAGGAGTCGAGCATCTGGTACTCGGGATCGGAGAAGAGGACCTGCCGGCAGCGTTCCTTGGTGATGTACATGCCGGCGGACACCACGTCGAACTGCTGGGAGTTCAGACCGGGGATGAGCGAGCCGAAGTCGGTCGCCACGGGCTGGACGCCGGGGATGCCGAGCCGCCCGAACACGGCCTTGGCGAGCTCCGGCGCCTCCCCGGTGAAGGCGCCCTGCTCGTCCACGTACCCGTAGGGCACCTCGCCGGCGATCCCGAGGCGGACGGTCCCCTGCGCCTTCAGCCGCTCCAGGGCGTTGCCCGTGGGGACGCGGGCGCACCCGGCGGCGCCGAGGCCCCCCGACACGCCGAGCGCCGCCGTGCCGAGGAGCAACGAGCGGCGTCTCACCGATCCTGATTCCCTGTTCCTGTTGTCTGTGCGACGAGCTGTACGAGCCATGGGCGCGCCGCTACCCGGTACGGCGCGGGGTATGCCGATCCGCGCCCGTCAGAACTGGAGGCTTGCATGACCACCGTCGGACTGCTCCGCCCGGAGGGCCATCCGGAGGACGACTACCGCCGCATCGAGACGCTGCTGGGCGGCGAGATCCGCGTCGACCCGGTCGCGTACGCGGGGCCGGGGGCGGACATGGAGCTGCTGGCGGCCGGGGCGGAGCGGCTGCGGCTGGCGGCGGCCGACGCGGTCGTGTGGGCGACGGCGGGCGCGTCGTTCGCGGAGGGCTTCGAGGGGGCGCGCGCCCGCGCCAGGTCGCTGGCGCGGGCCGCGGGCCTTCCCGCGTCCAGTACGGCCATCGGCTTCGCGCACGCGGTCGCGTCGGTGGGCGCGGCACGGGTCGCGCTCGCCACCTCGTACCCGCCGGAGCTGGCGGGCGCGGTGGTCCGCTTCCTGGAGGACGCGGGCGTGGAGGTGGTGGGCGAGGCGCGGGCGCCGCGCGGGATGCCGCTGCCCGAGCTGGTCCGGGCGGCCGACGACCCGCGGGCGGAGGCGGTGCTGGTGCCCGACACCTCGGTGCCGGTGGTCGCGGACGTGCCCGGCGTGGAGGAGGCGGCGGGCAAGCCGGTGCTGACGGGCACGCTGGTCACCGTGTGGGAGGGCCTGCGGCTCGCGGAGCACCACGGGGCGTGGGCGGACGGGCTGGGCGCGCTGTTCGTGCGGCGCGGTCCGCGGGACGTGTGGGAGCCGGGGATGTGAGGGCGGCGGGGGAGAACCGGCCCTTGGGTGCGGTGCGGCCGGGGTGAGACGGCTTCGCGTGGCGACGGCGGCTTCGGGGGCGGCCGGGCGATGGTCCGGGGAATAAGCGGATGGACCCTCCTGTTATCCGCGCCGTAGTGACGTCAGGTGCCAGGAGGGCCAGCGGTGAGCGACGAGACACAGAAGACGGCGGCGACGGGCCACGGGACCGCCCCCCACCCGGACGCGCACGGCCGTCCCGCCCCGGACGCGCACGGCCGCCCCGCCCCGGACGACCCCGTGCGGGGTGCCGTACGGGGCACCGCGCCCGTGCCCCTCTCCGTCCTCGACCTGGTCACCGTCGGGCAGGGCTCCACCGCCTCCCGCGCCCTCGCCACCAGTGTGGAGATCGCCCGGCTCGCCGAGCGGCGCGGCTACCACCGGCACTGGGTCGCCGAGCATCACTCCATGCCCGGGGTCGCCTCGTCCTCCCCGGCCGTGATCCTCGCCCACCTCGCCGCCCACACGCGCCGCATCCGCCTCGGTTCGGGCGGCGTGATGCTGCCCAACCACGCGCCCCTCGTCGTCGCCGAGCAGTTCGGCACCCTGGAGGCGCTCGCCCCCGGCCGGGTGGACCTCGGCCTGGGCCGCGCACCCGGCACGGACGGCGCCACCGCCGCCGCGCTGCGCCGCACCGACCGGCTGGACGAGGGCGCCGACGCGTTCCCGCAGCAGCTCGGGGAGCTGATCGGGTTCCTGGACGACGACTTCCCCGACGGCCATCCGTACGCCCGCGTCCACGCCGTGCCGGGCCCCGTGCAGGGGCCTGAGGGCCGGCCGCAGGTGTGGCTGCTGGGCTCCTCCGGGTTCAGCGCGCGGCTCGCCGGGTCACTCGGCCTGCCCTTCGCGTTCGCCCACCACTTCTCGGCCCGCAACACGATTCCGGCGCTCGACCTGTACCGGTCGTCGTTCCGGCCGTCGGCCGTGCTGGACGCGCCGTACGCGCTGATCGGGGTCTCCGCGCTGGCCGCCGACGACCCGCGCGAGGCCCGCCGCCAGGCGCTGAGCGGCGCGCTGTCGATGGTGCGGCTGCGCACCGGGCGGCCGGGCCTGGTGCCGACGCCCGACGAGGCGGAGGCCTACCCGTACACCCCCGTGGAGCGGGACTTCGTGGACGGCTGGCTGGCGAACGTCGTGCACGGCACCCCGGACGAGGTGCGGGCCGGGCTCGACGACCTCCAGAAGCGGACCGGCGCCGACGAGCTGATGATCACCGCGAGCGTGCACGGCGGCGCGGCGCGGGTGCGGTCGTACGAGCTGATCGCGGACGCCTACGGCATGGGGGAGGCCGAGGATGCGGGCGGCCTCTCCGGGGGAGGCGACGCGCGGGCTTCCTGAGCGCGCCCACCGGACCGCGCGCCACCCCCCGGCGGCGAGCGGTCCGCCCGAGCGCCTCCGCTCCCGCGCCACTGAAGAGGGGCTTTGCCGCGCCGACGAGCTGCCCGCCATTTGGTACAGACCATTGACGGGGTGCTGTCAGAACGGCTTCAATGCGTCAAGTGCCCGCCCCGCCAGGGCACTTCGCGGTCGGCCGCCCCGCGCCTTGCCCGTCGCTCCACGGCTCTCACCTGCTTGGGGCCCTGCCCGGCGGCGGAGCTCGCCGTTCCCCGGAGGACCGCCGCCCGCAGAGCCACCGCCCCTGACCGGAGAGGCCCTTCCCCCGGTCAGGGGCGGTACCCCAGGCCCCGGCCCGAGCCCGCCCCCGCGTCCGGCCCGCCGCCGCGTCCGGCCCGCCCCCGGACCCCGTCCGCCGCTCGCTCCGCCTCCCGTCCGCCCCGGCCCGCGTCCGGACCCGTGAGCCGCCCGTCCCCGTCCCCGCTCCCGTCCCCGGCCCCGGCCCACGTCCGCCTCCGGCCGCGCCGGGGCCGGGTCACGGGCGCTCAGGCGCAGGGGGCGGGGAGGAGGTCCGGGACGCTGGAGGCGGGCACGGGGCGCGAGTACCACCAGCCCTGGCCGGTGTCGCAGCCGATCCGGCGCAGCCGCTCCGCCTGGCCCGCCGTCTCCACGCACTCCGCCGTCACGGTCAGCCCCAGCCGGTGCGCCAGGCCCACCATCGCCTCGACGACCACCTCGTCCGCCGGGTTCGGGTGGGCCTCGTCCTGGAAGCCGCGCACGAACGACCCGTCGAGCTTCAGCCCCGAGACGGGGAGCCGGCTCAGATAGGCGAGGTTCGAGTAGCCGGTCCCGAAGTCGTCGATGGCGATCCGCACGTCCATCTCGCTGAGCGCCCGCAGGGCCTGGAGCGGACGCCCGGCCGAGCCCATCACCGCCGACTCGGTCAGCTCCAGTTGCAGCAGCCCCGGTGCGAGCCCGGTCTCCTCCAGGATGTCCGCCACGTCCGCGACCAGGTCGGAGTCCCACACCTGGCGTACGGCGACGTTGACGCTGACGAACGGGGGCCGCGCCTCGGGGTGGTCGGTCTGCCAGCGGCGGGCCTGCCGGCAGGCGGTGCGCAGCACCCACCGGCCCAGCTGCACGATCGACCCGTCTTCTTCGGCAATTCCGATGAACCGATTCGGCGACAGTGTGCCGAACCGGGGGTGGTTCCAGCGGACCAGCGCCTCGACGCCGTGCACCGCCCCGTCCGCCATGCCGACCAGCGGCTGGTACTCCAGGGCGAACTCGCCGCGCTCCACGGCGGGCCGCAGCGAGGAGCTGAGCGCCTGCCGGGTCATGCGGTGGGCGTTGCGCTCCGGGTCGAAGAGCGTCCAGCGGGCCTTGCCGTCGGCCTTCGCCCAGTACTGCGTGGTCTCGGCGGCCTGCATCAGGCCGTTCACCGTGGTGCCCGCCGCCAGCCGCTCCACGACCCCGATGGACGCCGAGACCGACAGCCGCTGCCCGGCCACGTCGAAGGGCCGCTGCACGGCGTCGAGTACGGCCCCGGCGAGGGCGGTGAGCTGCTCGGTGCCCGTCGAGTCCTCGACGAGGATCGCGAACTCGTCGCCGCCCAGCCGCGCCACCAGGTGGCCGCCGCCGTGCGCGTGGGGGTCGCTCCCGGCGCACTCGGTGAGCCGGGTGGCGACGGCGGCGAGCAGCCGGTCCCCGACGGGGTGGCCGAGGGTGTCGTTGACGGCCTTGAAGCCGTCCAGGTCCAGGTGGCACAGGCCGATGCGGCCGGTGCCGCCGTCGCCGTGCGCCCCGAAGGAGCCGTACGAGGAGTTCTCCAGGGCGGTGGTCAGCCGTTCGAAGAACAGCGTCCTGTTGGGCAGCCGAGTCACCGGGTCGTGCATCTGGAGGTGGCGCAGCCGGTCCTGGAGCTCGCGGCGGTCGCTGACGTCGGCGACGGACAGCAGCAGGTGCCGGCCGCGCGGGACGGACGCGAGGGTGACCTCCGCCCACAGGGGCCGCCCGTCGCCGGGGTGCTTGAGGCGGCGGGTGCAGCGCAGCCGGGAGCGGCGGCCCCGCAGCACCTCCCGGTACGCGCGCCAGGCGCGGGCGTCCCCGGCCAGGTCGACCAGGTCGGCGGCGGAGCGGCGGCGCAGCTCGGCGGCGTCCGCGCCGAGGAGGGCGCCCAGTCCGTCGTTGGCGCTGACCACCAGGCCGTCCGCGTCGACCAGGGCCATGGGGAGCTGCGCGGCGTTGAACGCGGCCTGGACGTCCCGCAGTTCGGCGGCGGACGGGCCGGCGGGCCCGGCCGCGGGCACGGCCCTCGGCGCGGCATCCGGCACGGCCCTCGACGCGGGGCCCGGTGCGGGCCCGGCGCCCGCGCGTGGGGGCGGCCCCTGACGCGCCGGGCGCCCGCCGCGGCGGTCACCCACCGCCGCGCCTTCACGCTCCGTGAGTACCCGGAGGGCGGTGCTGGGCTGTGCGACTGCTGTGTGTCCCGGTCCTTCTGGAGTTCCGCTCACCGCTCGCTCCCGCAGGGCAGTTGTGACGTACAGATGTGGTCGGGCGAGGTCAGCCAAGGAAAGTGTGCCGATCATAGAGGCTGCCGTGGGGCCGTTCCAGCGACCCTCCGGCCTGTGGACAACGGCCGAACGGCCCAACGGACACGCCCGATCGTTTCTGCACGGGTGTGGTTCCAGTCCGTCTCCCTCTGACCGGATGTGACTGTCAGTGAAGTGACGCATGAGGTCCGGCGAGGCGGCCGCTCACCCGAGTGGGGCACCGGAACAGGGCGTACCGTCCCAAAACCGCACAGGGTGGGAGGCGTCCCGTATCTCGCACCCGGAGGTCGACGTGGAGGGTCAGCAGCCGCTCGCGCGGCCACCCGGCGGAGTGCACCGGCCGAGTCTGCGCTCGACGGCCGCCGGAGTGTTCTCCCTGGTCGCGTTCGCCGCCACCGGCCTGGTCGCCGGCCCCGCCGCGGGCGAGCCGTCGGCCGGTCCCTGCGCGCTGCCCCGCACCGACGCCCACCACTCACTGGGACTGGACACCTGGAACGCCGCGTACCCCAGGCCCGACCGGACCCTCGACGCGGTGATGCTGTTCCTGTCCTTCCCCGACGCCGCGCCGCTGCACGGGACGCGGACCATCGCCGCCGACTACTTCCCGGACACGGCCGACTTCTTCGAGCGCGCCTCCTACGGCCGGTTCACCCTGCGCGCCGAGCCCCGGCACGGCTGGCTGCGGATGCCGCGCCCGTCCACCGCCTACGCGATACAGCGGGACTGGGCGCCGGACCGGCGGGCCGCCTACCTGCGGGACGCGCTGGCCGTGGCGGACCCGGTCGTCGACTTCTCCCGGTACGACATCGTCTACCTGGTGGCGGACCCGGACGCGCCGGGCGTCGACTCGGACGCGACGAAGGTCGTGAACCTGCGGACGCCGCTGCGCGCGGACGGCCGGGACATCGACCGGGTGGTCACCCTCTTCGAACGGCACCCGCCGGACCGCAACGTCCTCGCCCACGAGACCGGCCACGTCTTCGACCTGCCCGACCTCTACAACCGGCCCGTCGACGGCAAGGGCGACTGGGACACCCATGTGGGTGACTGGGACGTCATGGGCAGCCAGTTCGCACTGGCCCCCGAGCCCTTCGGCTGGCACAAGTGGAAGCTGGGCTGGCTCGACGAGCACCAGGTGCGCTGCGTGCGGCGGTCCGAGACGCTGACGCTCCAGCCGCTGGCCGCCGAGTCCGGCGAGGGCGCCGTGCCGGGCACCCGCCTGGCGGTGGTCCGCACGGGCCCCGGCACCGTCCTGGCGGTCGAGGCCCGCGGGGCGGCCGGGAACGACCGGGCCACCTGCGCGGAGGGCGTCCTCGTCTACCGGGTGCGCGGCGGGACGGAGTCCGGGGCGGGACCCGTGGAGGTGGTGGACGCGCACCCGCTGACGGAGGCGTGCCGGGACCGCTCGGTGTACCCGCCGCTCGCGGACGCGCCGCTGGCGGAGGGCGAGTCGCTGACCGTGCAGGAGGAGGGCGTGCGCGTCGAGGTCCTGTACCGGACGGCGGCGGGCGGCTGGACGGTGCGGATCACGCCGTAGGCGCGGTACGGCCTCGCGCGCCGGCACGTACCCGGTGCACGAGGCCCGCCCTTCGCGCCCGGGCGCACGAAGAAGCCCCCCGCTTCCGCGAGGGGCTTCTTCCGTCTGTGCGCCGCCAGGGACTCGAACCCCGGACCCGCTGATTAAGAGTCAGCTGCTCTAACCAACTGAGCTAGCGGCGCCTGCTGACGTCGTAGACATTAGCACCCCGGTCGGGGTCAGGAGAAATCGATACCCGCACGTCACCGGCGGACGTGGCGCGCGCCACCCGGACGCACGCCCACAGCACCACCTCCGGCCCCGGCAGCCAGGGGCAGCGCGTGTCGGGGGCCACGACCCAGCGCGGGCCGTCCTCGGCCGCGCCCGCCAGGGGCGGGATCGTCACCGCGTCGCCCGTGCCGTGGCACAGCAGGGGCGGGACCGCCTCGCCCCACTCCTCCCAGCGGAGCAGGGCCGGCAGCCGCTGACCGGTGCCGGGCGCGGTGAAGAGCAGCATCCGCCCCAGGTGCGCGGCGACGGGCCCGGAGCCGGGCCCCTCCTCCCAGAGCCGGTCCAGCAGGCGGCGGCCGAAGATCGCCGGGACGTTCACCACGTCGAAGGCCGTGCCGCAGGGCAGTACGGCGGGTGCGGTCGGGCGGGCCTCCCACCGGGCGAGCATGGCGGCCCGGTCGGGGGAGGCGGAGGCCAGCCACTCGGCGCCCTCGGCGGTGACCTGGGAGGTGTGGTGCGCCTGGTCGCGCAGCCGCCGCAGGAGGCCGGTGCGCCGCTCCTCGATGCCGGTTACGGCCTCGGTGCCGAGGTCGGCCTCGACCGGGGCGGGCGCGTGGGCGCGCGCACGGGCGGGGGCGGGGCGGAGCGGGGTCTTCTCTCGCAGCCAGGTACTCATGACATCCAGGAGTACCGTGGGTGACGATCTGGTTTCGCAGAGTTTTCGGAAACGAGGACAGGAGGGGTACCCGGGGGGTATCTTTCGCCCTCGGCATATGCCGCCCCGCCCTGTCTGCCCGGTCCGCCCTGTCTGCCCGGTCCGCCGGGAGCCGATGGGCCGGGGCCTGACGGGCGGGCCCTGTGGCTCTGCCGGCCCGGCCCGGCCCGGCACCTGCCCGGCCCCGCCCTCTTTGCGCGGAACCTCCCTGGAGGGGTCCGCGGACGGGCCCCTCCCCGGGACGGGTCCTCCCCGGACGGGCGCGGAGGACCGGCCCCACCGGACTCCCGTGCCGGGCTCCCCCACCGGGCCGGGGGCGGTGGTTCAGTCGTCGGCGCCCGTGCCCGCGCGGGCCGCGCCGCGCAGCAGGTCCCGGCCGAACTCGACCATCCGCACCGCGTAGTCCTCCGTCCACTCCGCGCGCCGCGCGATGTCGGCGGTGGACAGCCGGTCGAAGCGGCGCGGGTCCGCGAGCCGGGCCGCGGCGACGGCCTGGTACTCGACGGCCCGGTCGGCGGCGGCGCGGAACGCCATCGCCAGCTCCGTGGACCGGGCGAGCAGATCGCGCGGGTCCTCGATGGACTCCAGGTCGAAGAAGTGCTCCGGGTCGGCGGCGGCCTGCGCAGGTTCGAAGAGCAGGGGCGCCGGCCTGAGCCGCCGCTGCTGCCCGCTCCGCTCGGTATCCGCCATGGAGGACTCCCATCCCGCTCGCCGTGCCGCCGCCCCTCTCCGGTGACGGCCACCGACCATTGTCCCGCCTCCCGCAAGACCGGGTGAGGGCCACGGCCCGCCGGCCGAGGCGCGCCCCCTCGGGCCGGCCCTCCCACCGGCCGCCCCCGGCCGCCCGCCTCCGCACCCGCCCACCCCCGGCCCGGGTCGGTGCTTCCCGCGCCCGACCTGCCGCCCGCCCCGGTACGCCCAGGGCCAGGACCGCGCTGGGCGTGCGCGCGCCGCCGAGGCCCGCGCCCGCCGCCGGGGCACCGCGCGCCCGCCGCCCTGGGCCCTCCCGGCGGGCGTGCCTCCGACCGGCCGCACCGGCCCGGTCCGCACCCGGCCCCACCGGCCCGGTCCGCACCCGGCCCCGCCGGACGAGCGGCCCACGACCCCCGCGGGGTCTGCGCCCCACCGCCCAGCGCCCTACGGCCGCCAGCCCACGCGGTGTTCGGCGAGGTGGGAGAGGACCGCGTGGTTGGCCTCCCAGCCGTCGGGGAACTTCACGGTCACGCCGAGCTGGACCGGCTCCGTCGACGGGTGCTCGTCCAGCAAGTCGGTGACGCCCTCGCGGCACACCACCACGCACGCGTGCCGGTGCCGGGAGGCCAGGACGCACAGGCGGCCCGTCTCCAGGTGGAAGGCCGTCGCGTCGGGGCGGCCCGACAGCGGGTGCAGCACCACCGTCACGTCGTACTCGCGGCCCTGCAGCCGGTTGGCCGTGTCGACCGTGACGCCGTGCACGCCCAGGTCCGCCAGGGCCGCGCGGACGGCCGCCGCCTGGTCCCGGTGGGCGGTGCCGACGGCCACCCGGTCGGCGGTGACCGGCAGCGGGTGCCCGGCGCGCTCGCTGACGGCCGCCGCCCCCCGGTCCAGCAGCCGCCGCACCACCAGCGCGCACGCGTGCACGGCCTCGGGGTCCGTGCGGGGCGTGTGCCGGGCCGGCAGCTCCAGCAGCCCCCACCCGGACTCTGCGGCCTCGTCCAGCACCCGGTCCGCCGCCGAGCCGTCCGACGCGGCGCCGAACGCCAGCCGCCGGTCGCCGTGGCCCGTACCCGCGCGGAACGGCGTGTACGGGTAGAACGCGGCCGACACCAGCGGCGCCGCCGACGCGGGCAGCCGCCACGACACCGGCAGCCGGTGCTGCGGCAGGTCCGGGTTGTGCGCGAGCAGCGTCGACACCGCGCTGGCCGACGGGTCGTACGACAGCCCCGCCCACTGCTCGGCGCCCACCACCGAGAACGGGTCGAGCTGCCCCGGATCGCCCACGAACAGCGCCCGCTCGAACAGCCCGGCCACCGCCAGCAGCGCGTCCGACCGCATCTGGTAGGCCTCGTCGACGATGGCGTGCCGCCACGGCTCGACGCCCTTCACGTGCGCCCACTTCGCCGCCGTGGAGATCACCACCGGCAGCCCCGCCAGCTCCGCCGCCTTCGTGGACGTCACCACGGAGTCGAGGCCGTCGAGCGCCTTGTCGTAGGCGTCCGGGTCGCTGGCGTGCAGCCGCCCCACCGGCAGCTCGGGCTCCTTCTCGGCGATCCGCAGCACCAGGTCGTCCACCTGGGCGTTGGTCTGCGCGACGACCATCAGGGGGCGGCCCGCCGCCGCCAGCTCCAGGGCGGCGCGCACCACCAGCGTCGACTTGCCGGCTCCGGGCGGCGAGTCCACCACGACGCCCCGCGCGTCCCCGTGGAGGGTGTCCTCCAGGATGAGGCGGGTCGCCTCGGCCGCCGCCGACGACGGGTCCGGCACCTCCTGCCCGCTCACAGCACGTCCTCCGGGGTCACGGGGTCGGGTGCCTCCGCCGCGTCCTGGCGGGGCGGGCCGCCGTGCGTCCACGGCGTCTCCTCCGGGTCGGGCAGCTTCGGCCCGACCCGCTGGTCGTGCTCGAACAGCGTCCACACGATCCGGTCGCCCTTCTCCGGTACGGAGCCGGGGGCCGGCTCCCGCGACCGGCCCATCCGGTCCAGCACCCGCAGCACGACGGCCCGGCCCCCGCCCTCGGCGAGGCCGGCGCCGTCCGCGAGGCCGCCCTGCCGCCCGTCCGGTCCCGAGTCGCCGTCCCGCCCCGAGTCGTGCGCCCGCGCGTCCCCGTCCGCGCCAGGACCGCCGTCCGCGCCAGGACCGCCGTCCCCGCCGCCGGGGCCGTCGCCCTCGGCGTACCCGACGAACTCCGCCGTCTGCGGCCGCCCGTCCAGCGACCGGTACGCCTTCACGCCCGGCCCCAGGTGCGGCGCGTCGTCCGTCCGCACCGTCACCAGCGGGCGCGGCGACGGGCGCTTGGACTCCGTCCACTCCATCGTCACGTCCACCACCTCCCCGGCGAACGCCTCGCCCGCCAGCCGCCGCCCCGCCATCACCAGCGGGTCGTCCAGCGCCTCCTGCGCCTCCAGCTGCGTCTGCGCGCCCTCCCGCGCGGCCAGCTTCCGCGCCGCCGTCACCGCGTCGTCGCGGCGCGGCTGCGGCGGCTCACCGGCCCGCACCCGGTCCCGGTGCCCGGTGAACGACCAGCGGTCCCGCGTCCACCGGTCGGCGACGCGCCGCCCCGGCGGCAGGCCCCGCACCAGGTCCAGCGCCCGCCACACCGCGTCCCAGGTGGGCCGCAGCTGGGCCAGCACCAGCTCCCGGATCCGCTGCTCCGCCCGGTAGAGCTCGCCCAGCCGCTCGTCGGCGGCCTCGCCGTCCTCCGCCGCGCCCAGCGCCTGCCGCGCCCGGTCGTACCGCTCGATCGCGGGCGCCAGCAGCCGGTTGTCGAACGCCGGGTCCGTCGCCGGGCCCGCGGGCGGGCACAGCAGCTGGCCGTCCCGGTCCCGGCCCAGCTCCGCGCGGAGGGCCGCCGCCGCGCCCGAGGCGCCGTCCGGCGGGTCGATCCACGCCAGCAGGGCGCCCAGGTGCTGGTCCTCCAGGGAGGACTGGCCGGTCGCCCAGTGCCGGTTCAGCAGGTCGGTCGCCGCGACCAGCAGCGACGAGCCGGGCACCCGCGCCCGCTCCCCGAAGTGCGTCAGCCACCGGCCCAGCAGCGGGACGCGCGGCGGCGCGGGGAACGGCGTCTCCGGGTCCTGCTCGGCCGTCCGCCGGAACCGCGTCGACCGGCCCAGCAGGCGTACGTACTCGACGCCCGCCCGGCTCGGCACCACGAGCTGCGGCGCGTCGAGGCACAGCTCCACCTCGACCTTCACCTTCCCGCCGGTCTCCGGGTCGGTCTGCGACTGCTCGACCGGCTCGACGGCGTCCGCGTACGCGTCGACGTACGGCAGGACCGCCTCGGCCAGGTCGGCGAGGAACGCGAACCGCAGGTCCCGGTCGCGGGGCTGCGGTACGACGAGGAGGCGCGGCGCCCGGCGGTCCGTGCCGACCAGGGCGCCGAGCGGCGCGCCCGCCTCGCCGGACGTGGTGAGCGGCACGAGGACGAGCGGTGCGTCCGAGACGTGCCGGTGGCGGACCGTGGCCAGCGGGCGGGCCCGCCCGGCCTCCACGGCCTCCAGCCGCGCCAGGGTGGTGATCAACGACATCAGGCCGCCCCCGCCCCGGTGCGCGCCCCCGCGCCCCCCTGCCCCGGCACGCCCGCGCCACGGGCACCGCCCGCGCCACCGCCGGGACCGCCCGCACCATCCGCTCGACCGCGACCGCCCAGGTCATCCGCCCCGGCAGCGGTCCCGCCCGCCCCGGCCACCGCCTCCGCCACCGCCTCCGCGCGCAGGGCGGCGGCCCGCCGCAGCGCCGCGACCGCCGGGTCGCGCGGGTCGCCCGCCTCGCCGCGCGCCGCCGCCAGGACGTCGCCGACCGTCGTCAGACCGCCCAGCTCGCCCCGCACCGACCGGCCCAGCGCCTCCACCGCGCCCGCCGAGCGGGCCCGGTCGCGGCAGTGGAACGCCAGCTCGCAGGCGGCCAGGCACTCCGGGGCGTACGCGTGCGGCACCGTGTCGACGGCGGCCGTCAGCTGCTCCGTGGAGCACGCCGACACGTCGAAGGTCACGCCCCGCGGCACGGCCGCCGCGATGTCCTCCAGACGGGTGAGCCGCGCGAGCTGCCGCCGGGTGACCGCGAGCTGCTTGCGCACGTCGACGAGCGAGCCGGTCGGCTGGTTCGAGAAGTCCTTCGGGCAGACCAGCAGCACCCGGTCGGCCACCTCGGCGCCGTCCGTGACGGCGGCGATCCGCTCCAGCGCCAGCACGTACACCGCCGCCTGCCGGGCCGCGGCGCCGACCTTCGAGGCGTCCGCCGCTCCGTCGATCATCGGGAACGACTTGATCTCGACGACCGTCCACGTCCCGTCCGGCCGCACGACCACCGCGTCGGGCTCCAGGTACACCGGCGAGCCGGCGACCTCCAGGGCCAGCATCGGGTGGTCGAGGAGCGTCCAGCCGCCCGCCGTGGCGGCCTCCCGCAGCGCCAGCGCCGTCCGCGCCGCCCGCCCCTCGGGCCCGGCCGCCGCCAGGTCCGGCGTGCTCACCTCACCGGGCGCGTCGGCCCCCAGGAGCCGCAGCAGCTCGGCGCCGCCGTCGGCCTTGACCTTCGCCTCGAAGGCGTTGCCCCGCATGAACGCGAACTGCGACTGCCCGAATCCGGACGGCGAGCCCAGCGCCGAGGCGAGCGCCGCCTTGTCCACCCCGGCGCCGTCCAGCAGCGCCCGGCGGCGGCAGCCCGGATTGGCGGCGAGGGCGGCCAGCGCGCGGGCGTCCAGCGGGTGCGGCACCGCGGCGGGGCCGCGCAGCTCGGCCAGGCGCCGCCGCAGCGCGGACTGCCGCGGCACCTCCGGCGCCTGCCCGGCCGGCGGGACGGACGGGGTCTGCGGGGTTCGCGGCACCGGACGCGGGCCGCTGCCCAGGGAATCGCTCACCGCGGAAGTCTCGCATCCGCCACTGACAACCGGGGCGGGAACGGGCCGCCGGCCCGCCACCGGACCGCCCCGCGCGCGTGCCGGACCGCGTGCCGGACCGCGTACGGGACCGCGTGCCGGACCGCGTGCCGGACCGCGGGCCGGATCGCGCACGGGACCGCGTGCCGGACCCCGTGCGGGAGGACCCGCGCGGGACGCCGCCAGGCGGCCACCCGCCGGCGCCGGGCGATCGGGGCCGCGTCGCGCGCGTACGGGATGATGGAGGGGTACGTCGCTGCACCCGCCGTCGTGTGCACTCTCGCGCAACACCACAGGAGTACGCCCCATGGCACCGCGCATCCTGCTCGCCCGGCACGGCCAGACCGAATGGTCGCTGCTCGGCAGGCACACCGGACGGACGGACATCCCCCTGCTGCCGGAGGGCCGCCGGGGCGCCGAGCTGCTGGGGGAGCGGCTGCACCGGGGCCGCTGGACGGGCCTGGAGGGGTACGAGGTCCGCACCAGCCCGCTCGTACGCGCGCGGGAGACGTGCGAGATCGCCGGGTTCGAGGACCGCGCCACCGAGTGGGACGCGCTCATGGAGTGGGACTACGGCGCGTACGAGGGGCTGACCCCGGCCGAGATCCAGGCGGTCCGGCCGGGCTGGCTGATATGGCGCGACGGCGTCCCGGAGGGCGAGACCCCGGCGCAGGTGGCGGCGCGCGCCGACGAGGTCGTGGAGTGGGCCCGCTCCGCCGACCGGGACGTGCTGGTCTTCGCGCACGGCCACATCCTGCGCACCATCGCCGCGCGCTGGCTGGGCGAGGACATCGCCTTCGGCGCCCGCGTCCGGCTCGACCCGACGAGCCTGTCGGTGCTCGGCTGGGCGTACGGGATGCCCGCCCTGGAGCGCTGGAACGACACCGGCCACCTGGAGCCCTGACCCCGGCCGCACCGCGGTGCGGGCGCCGTCGGCGCTAGCCGGCGCCCCGGCGCGGGGGCGACGGGCGGCGGCGGGCGAGGAAGGCGGCCACCGCCGGCAGGGACCGGTGCGGGAGCAGCAGCCGGGCGGTCCGGGCGAGCATCGCCTCGATACGGGAGGACCGCACGTCCCCCAGCAGGTCGAGCACCTGCCCGCCCGCCTCCGCCGCCTCCTGCGGGGCGCCGCTCAGCGCCAGGTCGGCGGCGAGCTGGGCGCGGTACAGCGCGAGGTTCCGCGCGAAGTGCGGGTCGTCGAGCGCGGCGGCCCGCCGGGCGTGCCGCGCCGCGCGGGCCGGCTCGCCCAGCAGCGACCAGCACTGGGCCTCCAGGAACTCCAGCTCGGGCTCCCCGAAGAAGGTCATCCACTCGGGGTCGGCGTCCGACGCGCCCCGCCCGAACAGGGTGTGCGCCCGTCCCAGGGCCTCCTCGCACGCCGCGCGGTCGGCCAGCCCCGCCCAGCCGCCCGCCTCCCGCAGCGCCAGCAGCGACAGCAGCCGCGCCGACGCCAGGTGGCGGGCCGCGCGCTGCCCCGCCTGAGCGGCCCGGACCGCCTCCCGGAACCGGCCCTCGTCCCGCGCCAGGAACGAGGTGTTGGAGAACGCGTGCGCCTCCAGCCCCGGATCGCCGCCCACGCGCGCGGTGGCCAGCGCCTCCGCGTAGTGCGAGCGGGCGTCCTCCGGGCGGCCCGAGTCGTGGGCGAGCCACCCCACCGACAGGGCCAGCTCGCCCGCGCCCGCGTGCAGCCGGTCCGCGGCCGACTGCCGGGCCGCCGTCCCCGAGTCCAGCAGCGCGTACGCCGACCGCAGGGGGGCCGCGGCCCGCGCGTACAGCCCGTCGGCGCCGTGCCGGTCGTCGAGCACGCGGATGCGCCGTACGGCCTCCTCCACCGCGGCGGCCTCGGTCTCGCCGTACCGGCCGCCCGTGCGCGGGGCCGGGACGACCGCCAGCGGGTCCGCCCCGCCGCCGCGCCCCGACGGGGCACGGGCGGGGGAGGGGCCCAGGCCCAGGGAGGCGGCCGCCACGGTGGCCGTGCCGCCCGTCATGAATGCGCGACGCAGCACGTCGCTCTCCTCATCGTTCCGGAGGGGTGTGGGGGGCGCCGGGGCGCCGGCCGCCGCGCGAGCGGCCCGGCCCCGGACGCTTTCCCGCGCCATGAAGCCCAGGTCGGCCAGGGACCGGCCGGGGAACATGTGCAGGAACACCCGTTCGTACGCGTAGTTGGGGCAGCGAATCTCCCCCGACTCCACCCGGCCGACGTAGCGTGCGTCGCACGCCACGTGCTCGCCGATCTCCCGGGCCGCCCGGCGCACGGCGGCGGCGAACTCGGCGGGGGAGCGCTGCCCCCGCAGGCGGCGGAAGGCGAGATTCGGAACTGCCCGTGACGAGGTCATGGCGAGCCCTCTCCTGCGTGCTGCCGAGGCTCCGGCGGGGCACGAACGTACCGGCTGCGGTGGTGGGCATACCCGTGGTTTGGCTACAAACCGGATATCTCACCCGCGATCCGCCATGAAGTGCCATCCTTTGCGGCGGGATTTCGCCGTAGCTGTTGACGCCTCCCGCCGTTGAACCCCCGGAGACCGCACGTGTCTCCCCACGGGGCTCTTGAGCGAGGAGGGGATCCCTTGTCGGAGGACGGCATGGAGGCCGGTCCGCGTGGCGACGGCGAGCCGCACACCACCCTGCGGCACGCGCCCACACGGGACGAGAGCGCCCGCCCGCCGGGGCCGGGCGACGGTCGCGACGCCCGCGAGCACCCGCCCCACGAGGCGTACGAGCCGCGCGGCACCCGGGAGGCATACGAGCCGCGCGGCACCCGCGAGGCGTACGGGGAGGCCCGGGCACCGCACGAAGTCCGCGAGGCGCGCAAGGGGGACGCGCACCCCAAGGGGGACGCGCACCGCGACAACCACGGGCCGTGCGAGGCGCCCGGGGCGCGTCCGGCCCACGCGGCCCGCGCATCGCACGGGGCCGGGGCCCCCGAGGTGCACGAGGTGCACGAGGCCGGGACTCACGAGGCGCGCGGGCGGGCCGCCGCACCGCCCCACCAGGGCCCCCACCAGGGCCCCCACCAGGGACCTGAGCAGGACCCCCGCCAAGTCCCCGAGCAGGGTCTCCACCAAGGCTGCGACCTGGTCACCGTCCCCGCGCGGCAGGGTCTGGAGGCCGTCGACATCCTGCGGCGCGGCGCCCCCTCGGTCGGCCCCGTCCTGCACGACGGCGCCGGGGGCACCCTCGGCTTCGTCGTCCCGCCCGGCACGGCCGCCGACTGGGACGTGCCGGGCAGCGCCTGCACCGGGACCGACGGGCGGGGGCTGCGCCTGACGGCCGCGCCGGACGCCGGACACGGCGCCGCTCCGGAGCCGCCGGTGCCCGGCAGCGGCTGGCTCCTCCCTCCGGCGGACACCGAACCGGTCACCGACCCGGCCCTGCTGCGCCGGGCCCTGGGCGAGGCGGCCCGCCTGCTCCGGGTCGCCGACGACTGCCGCTGACGGCCGGCCCACGGCGGCCCCGGTGGCCGCCTCACCGGGGGTCTGTCCCGCGGCCGATAATGGGCGGGTGGCGAGGAACAGGCAGCGGGGCGGACGTGCGGCGGCGGATCGGACGGTCAGCGAGGCCGTCGACGGCGGGGTCGCCGAGCTGGTGCCCGACCGGGACCGGCCGCGCGCGTGGACGCTGCTCGTCGACGGCGCCCCCCAGTCGCACGTCGACCTCGACGACCCGGCCCGCCTCGACTTCGCGTACCAGCGGCGGCTCGGCCACGTCGCCGACCTCGCGGCGCCGCCCGGCCGCCCGCTGCACGCCGTGCACCTCGGCGGCGGGGCGTTCACCCTCGCCCGGTACGTCGCCGCGACCCGGCCCCGCTCCACCCAGCAGGTCGCGGAGATCGACGCGCCGCTCGTCGGCCTCGTGCGGCGGGTCCTGCCGCTCGACCCGGCCGCCCGGATACGGGTGCGCGGCGGCGACGCCCGCGCCGTGCTGGCGAGGGTGCCGGACGACTGGGCGGACCTGGTGATCGCCGACGTGTTCCGCGGCGCCCGCACGCCCGCGCACCTGACCAGCACCGAGTTCCTGACCGAGGCGCGGCGCGTCCTGCGGCCCGGCGGGGTGTACGCGGCCAACCTCACCGACGGGCCGCCGCTGGCCCATCTGCGCGGTCAGGTCGCCACCGCCGCCGCCGTCTTCCCCGAGCTGGCGCTCGCCGCCGACCCGGTGGTGCTGCGCGGCCGCCGCTTCGGCAACGCCGTGCTGGCCGCCTCGGCCGTCCCCCTGCCGGTCGCCGAGCTGACCCGCCGCGTGGCCGGCGACCCGCATCCGGGGCGGGTCCTGCACGGGCGGGAGCTGGCGGACTTCACGGGCGGGGCGTCCGCGGTGACCGACGCCACCGCGAAGGCGTCCCCGGAGCCGCCGCCGTCCGCCTTCGAGCCGTAGACCCGCGCCCCGGCCGCCCGTACGGGCCCCCGCCGTGCCCGCTCCGGCGCCCGCCCCGGTGCGGCACGCGTGTCCGCTGCCGCACCGGGGAAGGCGGGGGCTAGGCGCCGGGTGCGGTGGCGAAACGGACGAACCCGGCGACGCGCGGGCTGAACGCCGGCACGCACTGGTCGCCGAGCGCCGACCGCACGCCTGCCACCACATCGGCGTCCGGCTCCCCGAACACCTCGAAGCACTCCACCCGGCAGTGCTCCATCACCTCCCGGATGTACGGGTCCGCCAGCCTCCAGTGGGCGCGGACCGCGTCGGAGTCCCGGTAGAGCTGGAAGCTGTGGGCGAGCATCCGCTCCTCGTCCACGAACGTCTGCACCATCAGCTGGGGCCCATGCCGCTCCGCGAACGCCACGGCCCGGGCGACGGCGGCGCGGAAACCCGCCATGTGGCCGTCGGTGATGCGCATGGTGTTCCGGAAGAGCAGGGTCGTCGTCTCGTGAACGCTCATGCCGCGACGCTCGCGCATCAACCGTGGTTGAGGTCAAGCACCGCCCGGTGCACCGGCCGGCGGTCCGGCCCGGTTGCCGGTGACCGGTGACCGGCGGTCCAGGGTCCCGGGCACCGGTCAGCCGCGTCCGGCCGGAGCCACGCCCGCACGGGGCGCGCCCGGCCGGGGACCGCGGGTGTCAGGGGGCGCCGTCCCCCGCCGCGCCGCCGGCCGCGGGCCCGGCGGTCTCCACCGGCACCGCCTCCACCGGCACCGCCTCCACTGGCACCGCCTCCACCGGCACCGGCACCGCTTCTCCCGGTACCGCATCCACCTGCACCGGCACCGCCTCCGCGGCGCCGTCCGCCGTGCGGGCGCCGTCCGCCTCCGGGGCGTGCAGGACGCCGGTGCGGGCCACCCGCGCGTACCAGAGGGCGCTCGACTTGGGCGTGCGGGTCTGCTCCGCGTAGTCCACGTGCACGATGCCGAACCGCTTCGCGTACCCGTACGCCCACTCGAAGTTGTCCAGCAGCGACCACAGGAAGTACCCGCGCACGTCCGCGCCGTCCTGTACCGCCCGGTGCACCGCCTCCAGATGGGCGTGGACGTACGCGGTGCGCTCCGGGTCGTGGACCGAGCCGTCCGGGCCCACCGCGTCCTCGTAGGCGGCGCCGTTCTCCGTCACGTACAGCGGCAGGTCCGGATGGGCCCGCGCCACCCGCGTCAGCAGGTCGTACAGGCCCGACGCGTCCACGGACCAGCCCATCGCCGTCCGCTCGCCCGGCGGCTGGTGGAACACCACCTCGTCCGCCGCCGGCCACGGCGAGTACGGGCCGCCGCCGTGCCCGCCGTCCGCCATGCCCGGCTCGGCGCCGCCCGGCGCCGACACCAGGGTCGGCGTGTAGTAGTTGACGCCCAGGAAGTCCAGCGGCTGGTGGGCCGCCGCCGTGTCGCCGGGCCGCACGAACGCCCAGTCCGTCAGCCCCGCCGTGTCCGCCACGAGGTCCTCCGGGTACGCGCCCCGGAGCATCGGGCCGAGCCAGACGCGGTTGCCGACCGCGTCGATGCGCCGCGCCGCCTCCACGTCCTGCGGCGCCGCCGTCAGCGGCCTGACCTCGTGGAGGTTGAGCGACACGCCGACCTCGGCGCGCGCCGGGAGGGCCGCGCGCAGCGCCCGCACGGCCAGCCCGTGGCCGAGGTTCAGGTGGTGGGCGGCGCGCAGCGCGGCGACCGGGTCCGTGCGCCCCGGCGCGTGCACCCCGGAGCCGTACCCGAGGAAGGCGCTGCACCAGGGTTCGTTGAGCGTGGTCCACCGGTCCACGCGGTCGCCCAGGGCATCGGCGACGAGCGCCGCGTAGTCCGCGAACCGCTCCGCCGTGGCGCGCTCCGGCCAGCCGCCCGCGTCCTCCAGCTCCTGCGGCAGGTCCCAGTGGTAGAGGGTCAGCGCGGGCCGTACGCCCGCCGCGAGCAGCTCGTCCACGAGCGCCCGGTAGAAGTCGAGGCCCTTCTGCACCGCCGGGCCGCGCCCGGTCGGCTGCACCCGCGACCAGGAGACCGAGAAGCGGTACGCGGTCAGGCCGAGCTCCTTCATGAGCCGTACGTCGTCGCGGAACCGGTGGTAGTGGTCGACGGCCACGTCCCCGGTGTGCCCGCCGAACACCTTGCCGGGGGTGTGGGAGAACGTGTCCCAGATGGAGGGCGTGCGGCCGTCCTCCGCCGCCGCGCCCTCGATCTGGTACGCGGCGGTGGCGGCGCCCCACAGGAAACCGGGCGGGAACTGGCGGACGGCGGTGAGCGGCCGGGCTTCGGACGCAGTCATAGGAGAGCGCTCCCAACGCGAGAGTGACGGGGTACGGGCGGGGTGCGGCGGGGCGGCCACCGGGCGTGTGCCGGCCGGCAGGCGGCCGGCACACGTCCGTCAGTTCTTGACCGCGCCCGAGGTGATGCCGCCCACGATGTGCTTGCCGAGCAGGGCGAAGACCACCAGCAGCGGCACCGTGGAGATCAGGGCGCCGGTCAGGACGATGGCCTGGTCGATGGTGTGGTTGCCGGAGCCGAGGCCGGCGAGCGCGACCTGGAGGGTCGGGTTGCCGTCCGGGGTGAGGGCGATGAACGGCCAGAAGAAGTCGTTCCACGCCTGGACGAAGACGAGCATGCCGAGCACCGCCATCGCGGGCCGCGCCACCGGGAAGACCACGTGCCAGATGATCCGCAGGCTGTGGGCGCCGTCCACGCGGGCCGCCTCGATCAGCTCGACGGGCAGCGCCTCCAGCAGGTACTGCCGCATGAAGAACACGCCGAACGCGGCGACCAGCGACGGCAGCACGACCGACTGGAGCTGGTCCACCCACCCCAGGTCCGTGATGATCTGGTAGAGCGGGATGACGCTGAGCTGGGGCGGGATCGTCATCGTCGCCACGACCAGGGTGAGCAGGACGTTGCGGCCCCGGAAGGGCAGCTTGGCGAAGGCGAACCCGGCGAGCGTGGAGAACACCACCGTGGAGGCGGCCACGAGCCCCGCCACGATCGTCGTGTTCACCAGGGCCTCGCCCATGTCCACCTGGTTCCAGGCGAAGGAGAGGTTCTCGAACAGCCGGGGGCCGGGCAGCAGCGGCGCCGGCGCCTCGACCACCCGCTCGCCCGAGTGGGAGGCGGCGACGAGGTTCCAGTACAGCGGGAAGAGGGACACCAGGGCGGCGAGCCCCAGCAGGACGTACGTCACGGGCCCGGCGTGGTGCTGGCGCCCGGCGGTCTGCTTCAGCTTCATGGTTCAGGCCCCCGACTTCCGGCGGTTGACGCGTCCGGCCACCAGCCGCAGGCCGCCGATGAGCAGCAGGAGCAGCAGCATCACCCAGGCGATGGCCGACGCCTGGCCGAGCGCGCCGGTCACCCAGCCCTTCTCGTACATGAGCAGGCTCAGTGTCTGGAACTGGTTGCCGCTGCCGCCGCTGACGCCGAGGCTGCCGCCGAACAGCATCGGCTCGCCGAACAGCTGCGTCGCGCCGATGGTCGAGACGACGATGGTGAAGAGGATGGTGGGGCGGATGGAGGGGATGGTGATGCTGATGAACTGCCGCCAGCGGGACGCCCCGTCCAGCGAGGCCGCCTCGTAGAGGTCCTGGGGGACGGCCTGCATCGCGGCGAGGTAGATCAGCGCGTTGTAGCCGGTCCACCGCCATGTCACGATCACCGAGATGGCGATCTGCGCGGGCCACCGGGACGACTCCCAGCTGACCGGCTCGAAGCCGACCCAGCCGAGCACCGTGTTGATCAGCCCGTAGTCGCTGTTGAACAGCTGCGCGAAGACCAGTGTGGCGGCCGCGATGGAGGTGGCGTACGGGGCGAGGACGGCGACCCGGAAGAAGCCCCGGCCGCGCAGCTTGTAGTTGAGCAGGTGCGCGAGGCCCAGGGCCATGAGGAGCTGCGGGACGGTGGAGATGACGCCGATGGTGAAGGTGTTCGCCAGCGCGTTCCAGAAGAAGTCGCTGTCCCAGAGGCCGGTGTAGTTGTCGAACCCGCGCCACTCGGCCTCGCCGCCCAGCTCCACCCGGTGGAGCGACAGCCACCCGGTGTAGATCAGCGGGAACAGCCCGAACGCGGCGAAGCAGAGGAAGAACGGCGCGACGAACGCGTACGGGGTCGCCTTGAGGTCCCAGCGGTAGAGCCTGCTGCGCCAGCCGGTGTGCGCCGGGGTCGGTGTGGGTTTCCGGGATGCGGGGGGCGGAGGCGGGGCGGGCGGCGGGGTGCCGTCCGCCGCCGCCCGGACGGAGGTGGCCACGAGGGGCGTCCTTCCAGGTCGGTGCGTACTGGGGCGGGAGGGGAGGGCCGGGGCGGGCGGGACTGCCCGCGGGCTCGGGTGTGCCTGCCCGCGCCGGCTCGGGTGGGTCCGGGTGTGCCTGCCCGCGCCGGCTCGGGTGGGTCCGGGCGGGCCTGGACGACGTGTCCGGGTGGGTGCGCGGGCCGGTCTGGACGTCGCTCGGGTGGGTGGGTGCGCGGGCCGGTCTGGACGTCGCTCGGGTGGGCGCGGGCCCGGACGGGGCCGGGTGCACGGGGGTGTTTCGTCCGCGCGGGTGGGGCTGTGCGGCGGGGGGTGGGGCCGGTGCGTGCGGGGGCGTGCTCGCGCGCTGGGCGTACCGCCGCGGTGCGTTGCGGCGTACCGGGGCGCGTACCGGCCCGCTCGGGCGCCGCGCCCGGTCACCGTGGGCCGTACGGCCCCGCGCCCGGTCCTCCGGCCCCCGGTCCTCCGGGGTGGGCCCGCACCGCGCGGCCCCCCACGGCCGGTCGCGCGGTGCGGGCGGTCGGGCGCCCTACTGGGCGATCTTGTCCTCGACCAGCTTCCGCACGTTCTCCCACGCCTTCTCGGGCGAGGTGCCGCGCTGCTCGATGTCGAGGATGCCGTTGTCCGTGATGAACGTCTTGACCTGGCCGTCGTGGCGGCTGACCGGCGCCGGGGTGATCCCGGCCGCGGCCGACGAGTAGATCCGGCCGACGGGGGTGTCCCCGAAGTACGCGATCTTGGCGTTCTGGACGGCCGGCGAGGCCAGCGTGTCCTTGGTGGACGGGATGTTGCCGTTGACGCCGAAGACCTTGGCGTGCTGCTCGGGCGCGGTCAGCCAGGCGGCCAGCTTGGCGGCCTCCTCGGCGTGCTTGCCCGCCTTCGGGACGGCGAGGAAGGAGCCGCCCCAGTTCCCGGCGACGGGCGGGGCGGCGATGTCCCACTTGCCCTGGTTGGCGGGCCCGGCCTGGTCCTTGATGATGCCGGTCATCCAGGACGGGCAGGCGACGGTGGCGAACCGGTTGTTCTTGAACCCGGCGTTCCAGGTGCCCTTCTCGTCGAACTGGCGCAGCTTCGCGGTGATGCCGCTGCCGGCGGCGTCGACGGCGAGGTTCCAGGCGGTCTTCACGCCGGGGCTGTTCTCCCAGTCCAGTTCGCCCTTGTCGTCGGCGTACTGCCGGGGCTGGCTGGACAGCACGGCGTTGAACAGGCCGCTGGCGGAGTCGTGGAAGGCGGTCCCGGCGGGCGCGTTGCGCTGGTACGTCTTGCCGGTCGCGACGAACTTCGCCCAGTCGCCCGCCCACAGCTTCGCGACCTGCTCGCGGTCGGTGGGCAGCTTGGCCTTGGCGAAGAGGTCCTTGTTGTAGCAGACGGCCATCGGGCCGATGTCCGTGCCCAGGCCGATGACCTTGCCGTCGGGGGTGGTGGCCTGCCTGACCTTCCAGTCCAGGAACGCGGAGGTGTCGGCGCCGCCGGTCTTCGACAGGTCGACCCACTTGCTCCCCATGGTGGGGCCGGTCGCCTCGGCGATGTAGCCGACCTCGACGGCCTGGATGTCGGCGAGGCCGCTGTTGCGGGAGAGGCGCAGCTTCAGGGTGTCCCAGTACTTCTGGCCGTCGGCGACGTTCGACTCGACGATCTTGATGTTGGGGTGGAGCTTCTCGTACTCGGCGTAGAGCTTGGCGCCGTTCTCGTTGTCGTAGCCGAACGACCCGAAGGTGCCGATCCGCAGGGTGATCTTCCCGCCGTCGCCGCTTCCGCCGTCGCCGTCGGCGGAGTCGCCGCTCCCGCCGCCGCACCCGGCGATCAGGGCCGTGCAGGCCAGGAGGGCGGTCGCCGCCAGGGCGGGCCGACGTCTGCGGGCCAGGTCACGGGTGCTGCTGGTAGTGCGCATTCTCCACTCTCCTCGTCCAGGGTGGTGCTGGTTGTGCGCCGGGTGTGGTGGGCAGGGCGGGCGCCGGGGGCGGCCGGGAACCGCGTGTCGTGCCGCGGATGGGGCGGCGTGCGGCGGCTCGCACGCCGAGGGGCACGGGATGCTGTGGGAGCGCTCCCACACCGCATGCCCGGAAGGTTGCTGCCTGGCGGGTGCGGGTGTCAAGGGATGGGCCCGAATTGGTGCGGGAGGGGCGGGGTGCGGGTCGCCGCCGGGGGTCGCGGCCGGTTGCCCCGAGGGGCCCCCTTCTGCCCTCCGGGGCGCCCCTTCCCGGTTCTCGGAGGCGCCCGCACTCGGTCCTCGGAGGTGCCTGCCCTCGGTCCTCGGAGGTGCCTGCCCTCGGGTCTCCGGGGTGCCCGCCCTCGGATCTCCGGGGGAGCCACTGGAGACGGGCGCCACGATCCGCTAGCGTGGGAGCGCTCCCACTACCCAGGGTCAGGACTTCGGGCCTCCCGCTGCGGCCGGGGAGCGTGCAGGCTCTACTTTGACTGCATCGGAGGCTTCGCGACCCGGCCGGGCGCGCGGCGGCTTCCCGGCTCCCGCCCGGCGGCGGGCCGGCGGGCTGAGGACTGGACGGGAGACGTGACGCGATGGCGGTGAACGGACGGCAGGGGGGCAGGCCCACCCTGGAGGAGGTCGCGGCCCGGGCCGGCGTCGGGCGGGGCACGGTGTCCCGCGTGATCAACGGCTCGCCGCGGGTCAGCGACCGCGCGAAGGCCGCCGTCTCCCGCGCCGTCGCGGAGCTGGGCTACGTGCCCAACCGCGCAGCCCGCGCGCTGGCCGGCGCCCGTACGGACGCGGTGGCGCTGGTGATCCCGGAGACGGAGGCCCGGCTGTTCGCCGAGCCCTACTTCCTCGACATCATCCGCGGGGTGAGCGCCGAACTGGCCGACGCCGACAAGCAGCTGCTCCTCACGCTGATCCGGTCCAGCCAGGAGCGGCAGCGGTTCGAGCAGTACCTGGCGGCGCAGCGCGTCGACGGGGTGCTGCTCGTGTCGGTGCACGCCGACGACCCGCTGCCGGAGGTGGTGCGGGGGCTGGACATCCCCGCGGTGCTCAACGGCCGCCGCTCGGAGGCGGAGCCGGTGGCGTACGTCGACTCCGACAACGTGGGCGCGGGCCGCTCGGCGGTCGCGCACCTCGCGGAGGGCGGTCGCCGCCGGATCGCCACGATCACCGGCCCGCTGGACATGTACGGGGCGCGCTGCCGCCTCGACGGCTACCGCCAGGGCCTGGCGGCGGCGGGCCTGACGGCCGACGAACGGCTGGTCGCCGCCGCCGACTTCACCGAGGAGGGCGGCCGGCGGGCGATGCGCGAGCTGCTGGGGCGGTGCCCGGACCTGGACGCGGTGTTCGCGGCGTCGGACGTGATGGCGGCGGGCGCGCGGATGGAGCTGCGGGAGGCGGGGCGGCGGGTCCCCGACGACGTGGCGCTGGTCGGCGTGGACGACTCGGCGGTGGCCCGGCACATGGACCCGCCGCTGACGAGCGTGCGCCAGCCGATCGAGGAGATGGGCCGTGTGATGGCCCGCGTCCTGCTCCAGGAGATCGCCGGCACGGCGACGGAGCCGCGCCAGCTGGTGCTCCCCACGAGGCTGGTCGTCCGCGACTCGGCCTGACCGCGTGCCGGGCCGGCCGCCCGCGGCTCGGGCCCGGCCCCCGGCTCGTGGCTGACCGGCAAGACGTACGTCAAGTCGGGCGTCAACGAGGTCGTCGGCTACGACCCCGTCAAGGCACGCCCGGCCGGTCCTCCGCAGCTCGGGCCCGGCCCCGCGCCCCGCCGGTCAGGGTGTCCCGAGCAGGGTCGCGGCGGCCGCGCGGGCGTGGCCGGCCGGGGCCGGGTCCCCGCTGATGCCCGCCGTCACGATCGCCCCCTCGGCGAGGAGGCAGACCGCGTCGGCCACCGGCACCCCGGTGGCGCCGACCCATGCGGCGACCTGGTCGTGGAAGGCCCGCTTGTGCGCCCGGACCTCGGCCAGCACCGCCGGGGAGGAGGAGCCGAGCTCCCCGTGGGCGTTGATCCAGGCGCACCCCCGGAAGCCGGGCCGCGCGAACCACTCGGCGAGCCAGTCGAAGACCGCCAGCACCCGCTCCCGAGGGTCGCGCACCCGCTCCACCGAGGCGGTCAGCTCCCCCCTCCACCGCAGGTCGCGCCGCCGCAGCACCGCGACGACCAGGTCCTCCTTCGCCGCGTAGAACCGGTAGATCCGCTTCAGCGGCAGTCCGGACGCCGCGCGCACCTCGTCCATGCCGACGGCCTGGATGCCCCGCTCGTAGAAGACCCGCTCGGCCGCGTCGAGCAGCGCCTCGCGGTCCAGGCGGTTCTGCTCCTCGGTGATCGGGGCCGGCATCCAGGGCTCCTTGACGTAGAGAACGGGCGTTCCCTACCTTAGTCCGCACCAGTGGAGAACGTGCGTTCTCTACATGAGGAGGTCACCGTGCAGGAAGATCGTCCGCCTCGTCCGCCGTTCGACCGCGACGCGGCGCTGATCAAGGTCCAGGCCGCCGAGGACGCGTGGAACACCCGCGATCCGGAGCGGGTCGCGCTCGCCTACACGCCGGACTCGGTGTGGCGGAACAGGGACGTGTTCCTCGAGGGCCGCGAGGAGATCGTCGCCTTCCTGACCCGCAAGTGGGAGCGGGAGCGGGACTACGCGTTGCGCAAGAGCCTCTGGGCGTACGACGGCGACCGCATCGCCGTCCGCTTCCAGTACGAGTGGCGCGACGCGGAGGACCGGTGGTGGCGCGCCTACGGCAACGAGCTGTGGGAGTTCGACGAGCGCGGCCTCATGCGGCGGCGCGAGGCGAGCATCAACGACACGCCCATCGCCGAGGCCGACCGGCGCATCCGCGGCCCCCGGCGGGCGGACGAGCGCGGGTCCGGCATCCCGCTCCGGTAGGGCGCGCCCCCGCTCCCGCCCCCCTGCTTCGTGCCGCGCCCGCCGCGCCCCGCCGGTGGGGGCGGGGTGCGGCGGGCGCGGTGGTGCGGTCGGCCGGTCGGCCGCTCAGGCGGGGCGCGCGTACGGGCGCGTGATGATCTCCATGTTGTGCCCGTCGGGGTCCTCGAAGTAGGCGCCCCGGCCGCCGAAGAGGCTGTTGGTCCGGCCGGGCTCGTTGTGGTGCGGGTCGGCGTAGTACGTGACGCCGGCCGCCTCCAGCCGGCCGATCATCGTGTCGAACTCCTCGTCGGGCACGAGGAACGCGTAGTGCTGCGAGGCGATGGGCCCGTCGGCGGCGTAGAAGTCCAGCGTCACGCCGTTGCCGGTGTCGACGGGGAGGAACGGCCCGAAGGGCGCCCCGACCTCCAGGCCGAGGATGCCGGCGAGGAAGTGCGCGGAGGCCGTCCTGTCGGACGCGTGGACGACGGTGTGGTTGAGATCGGCGGCCATGGGTGACCTTTCCTGCGTGAGTGCGTGAGTGCGTGTGTGCGTGTGTGCGGGGGTGTCGGAGCGGACGGCGGCGCGCCTGCGACGGCGCGCCTGCGACGGCGCGCGGCACTTCCCGGCGGGCCCCTGGCCCGCCCCGCCCTCACGAGGAGGCCGGGGACTTCTCTCGCTCAGGCCCTCGCGGGGCCGACCCGGCAGTCACGCCTCGACCCTAGGCCGCAGGTGATCGTTCGGACCACGCGTTTCCGGCCGATCTCCCTGCGGGTGTCCCGGGTATCCCCCTTGGAGGTGCTACTCAAGTTTGACTAGTCTGCCCTGCATGGGAGAGCTGACGATTCCGGTCCTGCCGTGCCGGACCCTTGAGCCCGTACTCGACTTCTACACCGCGCTCGGCTTCGACGTGACGTTCCGCCAGTCGAGCCCCAATCCGTACGCCGTCGTCAGCCGGGGCGCCGTGCAGCTGCACTTCTTCGGGATGCGGAGGTACGAGCCCGCCGCGTCGTACAGCACGTGCGTCCTGCGCACCGACGACGTCGACGCCCTGCACGAGGCGTTCCGCGCCGGGTTGAAGGCGGCGTACGGGCGGGTGCCCACGCGGGGGCTGCCGCGCCTCGGGGCGCTGCGGACCGCCTCGCACGGGGTGCGGCAGTTCCTGATGACCGACCCCGGCGGCAACTGCGTGCGCGTCGCGCAGGACCTCGGCGGCGACCAGCACCACCGGCCCGCCCCGCCGGGGGCCGTGGCCCGCGCCCTGCACCAGGCGGCGCTGTTCGCCGACTCGCGGGAGGATCCGGCCGCCGCCGCCCGCGTCCTGGACCGGGTTCTGGACCGCGTGCCCGGCCCCGTGCCCGGCCGGACACGGGACGCGGCCGGCCCGGAGCCGTCCGGTACGGAGCCCGCCGGGCCGGAGCCGTCCGGTACGGAGCCCGCCGGCCCGGAGCCCGCCGATCCCGCCGCCCCGCGGCCCACCGCCGTGGAGCTGCTGCGCCTGCTCGTCCTGCGCGCCGACGTCGCCCGCCGCCTCGGGGACGAGCGCACCGCCGCCGATGCCCTCGCCCGCGCCCGGGCGGTCGCCCTGGACGGCGCCGGACGGCGCGAGGCCCGGGACGACCTCCGGCGGCTGCGGGAACTGGAAGAGGACTGAAGCGGGCGCCCCGACATGGGGAGCCCCCGCGCCCGGGCGTGGACCGCGCCGGGTGCGGGGGCCGGTTCAGGAGCCGGTACGGGGACCGGCTCGGGGCGTCAGAGCGCCGGGTGGGCGTTCTTCAGCAGCTCCTGGAACTGGGCCGAGAACCAGTGGCCCGCGACGGGGGCGTCCGGGAGGGCGCCCGACATGTTGTTGTTGTTGCGGGGGTTGCCCGTGTAGGTCGGGTCGCACATCCGGTCGAAGCCCTTGCCCTCGTCGTTCGGGATGGCCTTGCTCGACCCGTCCGACTCGCCCGGGGGCTTCATCCACACGTAGGCGTCGATGCCCGGCTCCGGGGCGGCCTGCGGCCGCTCGCCGAGGCCCGCGCCGGCCTGGTTGCACCAGTTGCCGAGGTGGATGCGGCGGTCGTAGCGCCCGCCGTCGACGTACGTGTCGACGCTGGTCGTCGCGCCCGGTCCGGTGGGCCGGGCGGTGCCGCCCCAGCCGTTGCGGGAGGTGTCGATCAGCATGCCGAGCTTGCTGTCGAAGCCGATGCGGACCAGCTCGTTGCGCATGGCCTGGGCGTACGACAGCTCGTCGGTGTAGCGGTTCCAGTCGACCCACTTCGAGGTGCGCACCGACTGGCCGTTGACCGTGTCGTTGATCGTGAAGTGGTCCTCCTTCAGGGCGCTGTAGTTGGCCGTGTTGACGATGAAGCCGTGCACGTTGGCGACGGTCGAGCCCTCCGCCGTCGCCGCCTGCTTGAAGATCTGGGCGGACGCGCCGAAGTTGTCGTCCCAGCCGAGCCAGCCGTGGTGCCCGGCGTCCACGTAGTTGTAGACGTTCTTCACCGCGCCGAGCTTGGCCAGCGCGTACCCGACGCCCTTGACGTAGTTGCCGTTCGCCTTCATGACGTCGCAGTTGGGCGTGGCGGTCGGGCGCGGGGTGACGTTCGTGACCAGGTTCGGCAGGCTGTCGATCTCGACGGTCGTGACGATCCGCAGGCCGGCGTACTTCGGGTCGGCGAGGATCTGCGCGATCGGGTCGATGTACTCGGTCTTGTACCGGCCGATCTCCGTCGGGCCCAGCTCGCCGTTGGAGGCGAGGGCGGCGCAGTCGCGGCCCGGCAGGTTGTAGATCACGAGCTGGATCGCGAGCTCGCCGCTGCCCTTCTGGCGCAGGGCCTCGTCGAGGTGGTCGCGCAGCCCCATGCCGCCGTTGACGCCCTCGATGGCGGCGATCCGGTCCAGCCAGACGCCGGTCGGCTGGTCGGAGACCTTCGTGCCGCCCGGCTCGGCGGCGGCCTTCGCCGACCACTCCGGGTTCACGTAGACCTTGGCGCCCGCGTAGGGGTTGTCGACGCGGCTGCCGACCGGCGGCGGGTCGGTGGGCGGGTCGGTCGGCCCGGTGCCGCCGTTGCAGGTCACGCCGTTGAGCTTGAAGACGGCCGGCACCGCGTTCGTCCCGCTGTGCGAGGCGTTGAAGCCGAACGACGCGGACGCGCCGGTCGCCAGGGAGCCGTTCCACGAGACGTTCTTCGCGGTGACGGCCGCGCCGGACTGCGTGATCCCGGCGTTCCAGTGCTGCGTCACCTGCTGGTTGCCGCCGAAGGACCACTCCAGCGTCCAACCGCTGACGGGGTCGCCGGTGTTGGTGACGGTGACGTTGGCGCCGAAGCCGCTGCTCCACTCGTTGGTGACCTTGTAGTCGACCGTGCAGCCCGGGGCGGCGGCGCCGGCGGACGGGGACAGCACGGTCGCGGTGGCGCCGGCGGTGAGGAGCAGGGTGGAGGCGGCCAGCAGGGCTGTTCTGCGGCGGGGAGGTGACTGGGTGGTGCTGGTGCGGCTCATGGGGGTGGGGTTCCTCTCTGGTTCCGCTGTCTTCTGCGTTGGGCTGCTTCTCGGTGGCGCTGTTCCTCGTGTGCTCCGGGAGGGCGCGGGTGCGCCCGGACGTCCCGGTGCCCCGGGGGGTCGGGGTGGGGGTGGTGTGCGGCCGGTGCCGACCGGTCCACCCGGCGCGCGGAAGGGCGCGCGGGCAGGCGGCGGCCGGCTCCGGACCGGACGGTGTGGAGGCGCCGCGACCGCGACGGCTCCCGGACGCGGCCGGCCCTGGTCGCGGCCCGGCCGGTACGCCCGTCCCCGTACGCCCCGCCGGTGTGGACGGCGAGGGGGATGCGTACGGGATGCGTCGCCGGCCGGCGACGGGAGGTGGACCGAGCGCCACGGGACGCGGGTCCCGCCGGAAGGGCCACGGGACGCGGGCCCCGCCGGAAGCGCCACGGGACGCGGGGCCCCGTCGCGGCCGTCACGGTGTGCGGGTCCCGTGGGGAGTGCCACGGGACGCGGGGGTGGTGGGGGGTGTCACATGAGCGACTCCTCGCAGCTCTGGCGCGTGCCTGACGACGCACCGACTGGGTGGAACCGCTCCCACTGGTGCCGCCGACCGTAGCGCTCCGCTGCCGTCAAGCAACAGAGGGAGAGCGGAGTTTTTCTTTCGAACTTCTTCGGCTCTTCAAGCACCTTGACCCCGCACGGCCCCCTCCCCATAGTGGGAGCGCTCCCACTGGTTCGACCGGTTCAAGGCTTGTCACCCCGAGCACCCCCACCGCTCCTCCCGCTGAGCCGCTAGGAGGGACACCGCATGTCACCAGGACCTCGTACGGGTCACCGCAGACGGCTGACCACCGCCCTCGCCGCGATCCTCGCCCTGCCGCTGGGCGTGGGCGCGGCCGACGGCGCCCCCGCCGAGGCACGGGCCGCCGCGGCCGTGCAGTGCAGCGTCGACTACAAGACCAGCGACTGGGGCTCCGGCTACACCGCCGAGCTCACCCTCACCAACCGGGGCACCGCCCCCATCGACGGCTGGACCCTCCGCTACGACCAGACCGGCGACCAGCGGCTGGCCAACGGCTGGAGCGGCGTCTGGTCCCAGACCGGCAAGACCGTCACCGTCACCCACGCCGACTGGAACAAGACCGTCGCCGCCGGCCAGGCCGTCACCACCGGCGCCCAGTTCACCTACAGCGGCACCAACGCCGCGCCCACCGCCTTCACCGTCAACGGCACCCTCTGCGCGGGCGCCCACCAGCCGCCCATCGCCGTGCTGACCAGCCCGGAGCCGGGCGCCACCTACACGGCCGGCGACCCGGTCCCGCTGGCCGCCACCGCGGCGGCCGCCGACGGAGCCACCGTCAGCAAGGTCGAGTTCTACGACGACACGACCCTGCTGGGCACCGACACGACCGAGCCCTACACCCTCACCGCCGGGCAACTGGCCGCGGGCAGCCACTCGCTGTACGCCAAGGCGTACGACAGCCGGGGCGCCGCCGCCGAGTCGGCGCCCGTCGGGATCACCGTCGCCGCCGGGCCCGCCCTCGTGGCGACCCCCGCCCAGCTGGCCGTACGCCAGGGCGAGTCGGCCGCGTTCGAGGTGAGGCTGTCCACCCGCCCGGCCGCGGACGTCACGGTCGCCGTCGCCCGCGCCTCGGGCACCACCGGGCTCACCGCCGCCCCGGCCACGCTCACCTTCACCCCGGCCGACTGGGACACCGCCCGGAAGGTGACCGTCACCGGCGCCGCCTCTGGCACCGGCTCGGCCGTCTTCGCCGTGACCGCCCCCGGCCACACGAAGGCCGAGGTCACCGCCACCCTGCTGGACGGCGACTCCACGTACGACGCCCGCTTCCTGGCCATGCACGCCAAGATCACCGACCCGGCGAACGGCTACTTCTCGCCGGAGGGCATCCCGTACCACTCGGTCGAGACGCTCATCGTCGAGGCGCCCGACCACGGCCACGAGACGACGTCCGAGGCGTACAGCTACCTGATCTGGCTCCAGGCCATGTACGGCAAGGTCACCGGCGACTGGACCAAGTTCAACGGCGCGTGGGACACCATGGAGAAGTACATGATCCCCACCCGCGCCGACCAGCCGACGAACGACAAGTACGACGCCTCCAAGCCGGCCACCTACGCCCCCGAGCTGGACCTGCCGTCGCAGTACCCGGCGCCCCTCGACTCCGGCGTCGCCGCGGGCCGCGACCCGATCGCCGGTGAGCTGAGGTCCACCTACGGCACCTCCGACGTGTACGGCATGCACTGGCTCCAGGACGTCGACAACGTCTACGGCTTCGGCAACGAGCCCGGGAAGTGCTCCGCCGGCCCGGCGGCCGAGGGCCCGTCGTACATCAACACCTTCCAGCGCGGCTCGCAGGAGTCCGTCTGGGAGACCGTCACCCACCCGACATGCGACAACTTCACCTACGGCGGACGCAACGGCTACCTGGACCTGTTCACCGGGGACGCCTCGTACGCCAAGCAGTGGAAGTTCACCAACGCCCCCGACGCCGACGCCCGCGCGGTGCAGGCCGCCTACTGGGCCGACATCTGGGCCAAGGAGCAGGGCAAGGGCTCCGCGGTCTCCGGCGTCGTCGGCAAGGCCGCCAAGATGGGCGACTACCTGCGGTACTCGTTCTTCGACAAGTACTTCAAGAAGGCCGGGAACTGCGTCGGCCCGACCACCTGCCCCGCCGGCACCGGCAAGGACAGCGCCCACTACCTGATGTCCTGGTACTACGCCTGGGGCGGCGCCACCGACACCTCCGCCGGCTGGGCCTGGCGCATCGGCTCCAGCCACGCCCACAGCGGCTACCAGAACCCGCTCGCCGCGTACGCGCTCAGCGAGTACGCCCCGCTCAAGCCCAAGTCGGCGACCGGCGCCCAGGACTGGGCGAACAGCCTGGACCGGCAGGTGGAGTTCTACCGCTGGCTCCAGTCCGACGAGGGCGCCATCGCGGGCGGCGCCACCAACAGCTGGCAGGGCCGCTACGCCACCCCGCCGGCCGGCACGCCCACCTTCCACGGCCTCTTCTACGACGAGAAGCCCGTCTACCACGACCCGCCGTCCAACCAGTGGTTCGGCTTCCAGGCGTGGTCCATGGAGCGCGTCGCCGAGTACTACCACCAGAGCGGCGACGCCCTCGCCGAGAGCGTCCTCGACAAGTGGGTCGACTGGGCCCTGTCGGAGACCACCGTCAACCCCGACGGCACCTTCCGCTTCCCGTCCACCCTCCAGTGGTCCGGCAAGCCCGACACGTGGAACGCCGCCGCGCCCGGCCCCAACGCCGGCCTGCACGTCACCGTCGCGGACTACACCAACGACGTCGGCGTGGCCGGCGCGTACGCCAAGACCCTGACGTACTACGCCGCCAAGTCCGGTGACGCGGAGGCCAAGCGGGTCGCCAAGGCGCTCCTCGACGGCATGTGGCAGCACCACCAGGACCCGCTGGGCATCGCCGTCCCGGAGACCCGCGCCGACTACAACCGCTTCGACGACCCGGTGTACGTGCCGAGCGGCTGGACCGGCGCCATGCCGAACGGCGACCGGATCGACTCCTCGTCCACCTTCGCCTCGATCCGCTCCTTCTACCAGGACGACCCGGCCTGGTCGAAGGTGGAGGCGTACCTGAAGGGCGGCGCCGCGCCGGTCTTCACGTACCACCGCTTCTGGGCGCAGGCGGACATCGCGCTCGCCATGGGCGCGTACGCGGAGCTCCTCGAATAGCCCCGCGCCGGCTCCGCGCACGCCGGTAGCCGGGTGGGCCGCACGGCCCACCCGGCTTCCTCTCGCTCCGGTCACCGGCCCGCCCGCCCGCCCCGGCGACGGTGCCGGCCGGCCGGCCCGCCCCGGCTACGGTGCCGTGACCGCCGGACGCGGTGCGGGGCGCATCCCGGACCCGATGGGGAAGCTCGGGTGCGCGGGCTGGTTGTAGCCGGTGTTCTGCCAGGCCAGGCCCGTCCGGTACATGGTGTCGTGCAGCAGCGTCGTGATCCGGGTGTCCGTCGCGTGCGGGGTCGAGTAGATCCGCAGCGCCCGGTTGTCCGACGTGCGCCACACCACCTCCTCGCGCCAGTCGCCGAGGATGTCGCCGGAGAGCGCCGGGGTGGCCTTCGTGCCGTTGTTGGACGCCACGCCCGCCCCGGTCAGCAGCCGCGTGTCGCCGTTCGGGCCGTACTTGTCGACACGGGTGCCGTCGAGCAGTTCACGGGTCGTGTCGCCGTCCCACCAGGCGAGGAAGTTGACCGCCGAGGGGCGGCGCCCCTTCACCGCGCCCGCCTCGTCGCGGATGCTCCCGCCGGAGGTGGACCACACCTCGGCGCCGTCGTTGCCGGCCCAGACGTCCCCGGCGACGCCGCGGCCGTTGTCGCAGCAGGCCGCGAGCTTCCAGCGGATCGCCCCGGTGGCCGGGTCGACGTACAGCTCGGCGGGCTGGCCGCTCGACTCCGACACCTTGAAGTACTCCAGGCCCGGCCTGCCCGGATCGAAATCGCCGAGGTGCTGGGCGTCGCCGTGCCCGGTGCGGGTCGTCCACAGGCCGCGGCCGTCGTCGTCGACGGCCATGGAGCCGTACACCACCTCGTCGCGTCCGTCGCCGTCGACATCGCCGACGGACAGGCTGTGCGAGCCCTGCCCGTCGTAGCCCTTCCCGGCGTTGGTGGAGGAGTCGGTGTCGAACGTCCACCGCCGGGTGAACCGGCCGTCGCGCCAGTCCCAGGCGGCGATGACGCTGCGCGTGTAGTAGCCCCGCGCCGTGATCAGCGACGGCCGCGCCCCGTCCAGGTACGCGGTGCCGGCGAGGAACCGGTCGACGCGGTTGCCGTACGAGTCGCCCCAGGAGGCGACGCTGCCGCGGGCGGGCACGTAGTCCGTGGTGCCGAGCGCGGCGCCGGTGCGCCCGTCGAACATGGTCAGGTACTCGGGCCCGGCCAGCACGTAGCCGCTCGCGTTGCGGTGGTCGGCGGACGCGCTGCCGATGACGCGCCCCGCGCCGTCCCTGGTGCCGTCGGCGGTCTTCATGGCGACCTCGGCGCGGCCGTCGCCGTCGTAGTCGTACACCTGGAACTGCGTGTAGTGCGCCCCGGAGCGGATGTTGCGCCCGAGGTCGATCCGCCACAGCCGGGTGCCCTCCAGGGTGATCCCGTCCACGACGGTGTTCCCCGTGTGGCCGCGCTGGGAGTTGTCCTTGGCGTTGGTGGGCTGCCACTTGAGGACGAAGTCGAGGTCGCCGTCACCGTCGAGGTCGCCGACGGAGGCGTCGTTGGCCTCGTACGTGTACGCCACCCCGTCCGGTGTGGTGCCCCCGGCGGGCGGCGAGAGCGGCACGTCCCGGTACCCGGCGCGGAACTGGACGGCGTGCGGGGAGTCGCCCTGCTCGGCGCCGCCGACGACGGCCCGGACGGTGTAGTCGGCGTGGGCGGGGGCGCCGGCGTGGAAGTGGTTCGTGGAGCCGGTGATGGGCGCGGCGTTCACCTTGGTGCCGCCCCGGTAGAGGTTGAAGGCCACACTGTCGGGGTCGGTGCCCAGCCAGCGCCAGCTCACCAGGTTGCCGGTGCCGGTGTGGACGCTGACCAGCCCCCGGTCCAGCCGCTCGACCTGCCGGGCGGCGGCCCGCGCGGTGCGGCCGGGGGACGATCCGGTCCCGCCGGGCGCCTGCGCGGTGCGGGCGCCGTGCTGCGCCGCGCCGGGGGCGGCCTCCGAGGCGCCGGCGGGCGGTCCGGTGAGGGCGAGCGCGGCGGCCCCGGCGAGCGTCCCGGCGAGGGCGGCGGCCCCGAGGGCGTGGCGGGCGGTCCTTCTGCGCCTGTGCTGCACGGTGGTTCCTCCTGGAGGGAGAGGCGATGGGGGTACCTCCCAGTCGCCCCCGCCCGCCGAAGGGTTGCCGCGTCGGCGAAGCCCCTTCGGCGGGGTACGCACGCGCACCGCCCGCGCACGTACGCGCACCGCCCATGGGAGGTGGACCAGCGCCCACGGACTGCTTCCCCAGCTTCCGCCGAGCAGTTCCTCGCCGCCGCTCGCGAGTGCGGGCCACTCACTCCAGCCCTTTCCTCGTGAAGTCGCGCCCGAAGCTCGCGTCACTTCCCCTGTGCTGCCCCGCCCTCAGTCATGATGCGGGCGCCAGCGATCCGACTCGCGTACCGCACCGCGAGCGGCACACAGCGCCATCACTCCGGCCAGCGTCACCAGAGCCCCGGAGACCAGGGCGAGCGTGGAGCCCGGCAGCACACCGGTGCGTGGCGGTGTGGTCAGTGGCAGGGTGATCCAGACCCCGCCGATCACGCCGATCGCAGCTGCCACGCACAGGGGTGCCATCAGCGTCCAGGCGGCGACGGACGCGTAGACCCTCCGGCTTCCCGCGAGCACGCTCACAGGGGCGATGGCACGGGTGAAGCGCATGACCTCGGCCAGGTTGTTCATCGTGGCGGCGAAGGCGACGAGCAGCACGCCGAGGGTGCCGAGCAGCGGGATCCAGCGCAGCTGGTCGGAGAGGAGTTGCGCGCCGCCGATCCAGCTCTGTCCCAATGGCTCCACGGTGGCTAGAGGGCCGATGCCGGCATAGGCGGTGCGCTTGAGGTCCCGCAGGGGCAGGTCCTCGCCGTCCTGGTTGAACACCACGAGTTGTCCCGCCTCGCCGATGGGAGATCCGCGTTCGACGCTGATCCGGTCCGTGCCCGAGTCGGACACCAGTCGGCGCAGTGCCGGTGCGGCCGTGTTCGGGTCCGTGATGTAGCCGGCTCCCACGCTGCCGGGGCAGGCGAGTCCCAGTGCGGCAAGAGCCGGGCACTGCCCGCGTACGACGACGTCCATGCGTACCTCGGTGCCCGTCCCGGACCCGTCGGCTCCGTCCGGCCGCTCGCCGCTCATGGTGGTGCCGTATGCGATGGTCTGTGTGCCGACGGGCAGCGCACGGACCCACTGCTCTGTACGCGCTGGCGGCACACCCTGAGGGATATCGACCATCAGCATGCTCAGGCCGAGTTGGGCCCGAGCCTCACGCGCACCGCGGACGAAGCTGTCGTTGACACTCGGATACACCTGCACCACGCAGAGCAGGCCCACGGCTACGACGACTCCGGCGACCAGCCGGGTGAGGTATCCAGGCCGTCCCTGCGTCCAGCGCCCGGCCAGGAGGGTGCCGGGTGCTCCGCGTCGCCGGCCGAGCGCGGTGACGCCTCGTCCGGCGGCGGAGATCAGGAGCGCGGCGACTGCGGGGAGGGTGGCGAGGGTGCCAACCGAACCGCCCACAAGGACCAGGGTGAGCTCGGGGGTGGCTCCGGACCGGGCGGCCGCTGCCGGATACCAGCTCAGGACGAGCAGGCAGAGCGGACACAGGCACGCCAGCGCCTTCACGGCGCGTGAGCGGGGACGCCCCTGCGGGCGGGTGCTCCGGCCCGAGACAGCCGGGGGATGAAGTAGCACGACGGCGAGCGCGACGATCAGCGGAGCCGCGATCACGGCGGCGACCAGCACCAGGGCATGCTCGCGGAGATCGGCAGCGGCCAGCAGGTAGCCGGTCCACGGCACCCGGATGTCCGTCAGGAAGGCGGCCATGACGAGGGACCCGATCAGCGTGGTGCCGAGCAGGATCGGTGCTGCTGCTTCCCCGAGGCCGAGCAAGGAGACCTGCCACCGTGAGCCGCCCAGTGCGCCGATCAGCGCGACACGCCGGTCCCGGCCGACAGCACCGAGCCTGGCAGCCACGACCGCCAGTAGTCCGGCCGGGAGCAAGAGCATGGCGATGAGAAGGCTGAGGAACACACTCAGGGACTTGACGGAGGCCACGTCTCCGAGGGCCCAGGCCGACGGTGAGCCGAACCCGTGGATGCGGTACGCACTGTCGCCGTCGAGCGTCCCATCCGCAGGGCGCACATAGGCCAGACGCTCACCGGGGTCAGCCAGCCCTTCGGGCCCGATCTCACCTACCAGCTTGCCGTATCGGGTCGTGATGCCCTCGTCGTCCCCTTCTGCCAGCAGAGCGGGAGAGATCAGTGCCTCACCTGGTCCCGGCCAGCGTTCGACTCCGGGCGGCAGCGGGGCGCCATCGACGAGTGGCTCGATGAAGATGACGGAGAACTGCCGATCACGCACATGGTCACCCGTCTCCTTCCACAGCAGTGAAGGAGACTGCACGCCGCCCTCTGCCGCGTTCAGCAGCGGGGACCGGGCCGCGCCGCGCGTCTCGCGCGACTGATACGTCGCCCATGTGGCGGCCATGGCCGCAAGCGCCAACGCGAGTGCCACCGTGGCGCAGAGAAGCGCGACGAAGCGGATGCGGCCGTCCAGGGAGCCACGGCCTGCGGCACGCCCGGTCCTGAGCAACTGACGGGCCAGCGTTGCCTCGCGCGTCACCTGGCACCGCCGACCCGAGTCGCCGAAGTGTTCTCGATCAGGCGCCCCTCTGCCAAGGCATACCTGCGGTCCGCCCTAGCCGCCACGGTCTCGTCATGCGTGACGACGAGGACGGCGCATCCCCATCGCCTGGGCAGTGAGAAGAGCAACTCGGCCACGTTCTCGCGGTTGCGCGCGTCGAGCGAGCCGGTGGGCTCGTCAGCCAGCAGAAGTGTCGGCCGATTGACCAGTGCCCTCGCCACCGCCGCCCGCTGCCGCTCTCCGCCGGACAGATCCGCGGTCGGGGTCCCCTCCACCGGCACTCCAAGCTGCTCAAGAAGCTCCCTGGCCCGCCGGAACGCGGCAGACCGCTTCGCTCCGGCGAGGAGCGCGGCGAGAGCCACGTTCTCCAGCGGAGTGAGTTCCGGAAGCAGCTCTCCGAACTGGAACACCATGCCCACGCTGTCCCGGCGGTGCCGGGCGAGCGCCCGCGAGCTCAGCCCGGCCAGGTCGGTCCCGGCGATCGAGATCCGCCCGGCGTCCGGGCGGATCAAACCGAGGGCACAGTTGAGCAGCGTGCTCTTGCCGCTGCCGCTCGGCCCTGTCACCGCGGCCGACTCCCCCGGATGGACGCGCAGCTCCACCTCGTCGAGCAGGGTCCTGCCTGCGGCCGCATAGCGCAGGGCGTGCATGTCAAGGGCGGGGGGTGGTGTGTTGATCACCGAGTGGCCTTCTGCGGGGTGGGGGAACGGATACCAACCGTGGTGGCGGCCGAGGCCGCCACCACAGCGGGTGCTACATGTACTTCCAGCCGGAGCAGGGGTCGAACTGCAGTGGCACAGACTCGCAGATGCGCATCTTGTACAGGCGGCTTCCGGACCCGGAAGTGGTCAGGGTTCCGGCACCGGTCTTGTTCCACAGGTTGCGCTCGGTGTCCGGGCTGGCCGTGCGGTAGTAGGTGTTGTAGACCGGGTTGTAGGCGTCGCCGTCCAGGCTGCTGTCCCATGCCCCGGCGTAGGCGGAGGTGCTGCCCGCAGCGTTGTTGTAGGCCCGCGCTTCGCCTGTCCCGGAAAGCGCTATGTACTGGTAGGCCGAGGCCGGCGCGACGCCTAGCATGACGATACCGGCGACGAGCCCAACTCCGACCGACAGTCTCTTGGTGAGCAAGATGACTCTCCTATCGATTTGTTTCGAGGACGATCGAAACCCTGTCGTGTCTGTCGACGTGACGTCAACTCCTTTTGACTTCAAGCTAGTTGTGTTGATGGCGGCGCAAGTTCTCATCGGCCTGTGATCAGTGCTCGAGCCCTGCCAGGGGCGGTCTCACAAGGCATTCCGATGAAGCCGCTGTCCTGGACCGTCCCGTCTGCCGACCGAGGTGCCTGGATACTCATCGTCCCGTTCAGCTGTTCAAGGGCGGGTCAGCAGCAAGGCGGGCATCTGCGGGTGTCGCAGGCGCCGCCCGCCGCCGTAGAAGTGCAGCGTGAAGGTCTCCGACACAGGCAGGCCCGCCTCTTCGTACGTGAACGGCCACGCCCCGGCCGCCGTCCGCCCCGGCCGGCGTGACCGGGGCGGGGCCGCTACGTCGGCGTGCCGGGGACGGCGGACGTCCGGCCGGGCGTCGACTGGTCCAGGCGGTCGGTGAGGACCAGCAGCGCGTGCGCCAGCCGCAGGGCGTGCGCCGCCTCGGCGCCGGGCCCGCGCGGCCGGTGGTCCAGGTCACCGAGCGCCCGGTGGACGTCCGCCTCGGCGGCGCGCCGGTCGGCGTGCTCGTACGGGAGGCCGTCGACGGCGTCCCGGACGGCGGGGACGAGCTCGCGCAGCATGCCCCGGTACATGACGGCCAGGGAAGCGGCGACGGCTGCCGGGAGGTCGACGTCGAGGGCCTGCCGGGCCATGGCGCGCATCGTCGCGGTGTCGACCGGCAGCGGTGCCCGTGCCGCGACGCACGCCCGGCAGCCGCGCGGCCACCAGGTCAGCACGTAGTCGACGGACGGCGTGGTGTAGGGCCGGTGTCCCAGGTCGGCGGCGGTCTCCGGGGAGAGGACGACGGCGCACCAGACGCAGGCCGTGCCGTGCCGCTGCTCGCCGGTGAGGCGGGCCCGGTCCGGCACGGGGATGCGGCGGCGGGCGCTCAGGGGAAGCGTCGGGGCCGTCACCGGGCGCCCCCGCGCAGCATCCGGGCCCGCTCGGCGGGCGGCAGGACGTACGGGCGCACCGGCGAGGCCTCCTCGAACAGGACACCCCCGAACAGGGCGGGTTGCCGGGCGGTGCTGCGGGGCGCCTGAGCGGCCGGTCGGCGTAACCGCGCGCACACGGGGCCCAGGGCCGCCGGTGTACGGCCGACGATGTGGAGCGCCCGGTCGGGAGCGGGCTTGCCGTCACGGGGCCGGACGGCCCGTGCGGGGGTGTGACGCACGGCCAGGAGGGCGGCGACCCGGCGCAGGGCGCGCCGGAGACGCGTGGGCGGGCGTCGGTGGTGGGGCATGTGCTCTCCGTCGGTGCCGGTGGTGAGTGGACCGGCACCGACCGTAGGAGCTACGCGGACGGGTGAGGGGCCCGGTTCGGGCCCCTATGCCTCATGCGGCGAGCACACCGATCCTCACCGCGAGAGCCGCAGCCCGCTGACGGCGCTCGGAGAATCGAGACTCCGCCTCCTCCAGCACGATCCTCCGGGCGTAGCCGTTGTAGCGGATCGTCTCCGGCGCCGCCTCGTGCGCCTGCTCCAGCGTCGAGAGGGCCGTCTCGTGCTGTCCGTCCAGGTAGTACGCGCGAGCCTGCTCGATACGGTGCCGGGCCCGGCGCGGTCGCGACTGGATGGCCTCGGCCTCGGCCCGAGCGGCCTGCCTCGCCGACTCGCCGCCCTTGCGCAGTTCCACGGCCACGGTCACCGCGTGGGCGTCCATGATGTGCCGCCCGAAGCTCGTCACCGGGTGCACGTAGCCGGCGGGAAGGCCCTGCGCCATCCGCGCCGCGCGGTCCCACCAGCCCCAGGCCGTCCCGGTCTCGAGGCGGCGGGCGGCGGTGTACGCGACCTCGAACGTCAGCGCTCCCGCGATGGCGCGGACCTCGGTCGACGCGTCCGGGAGCAGCGGCCGGAGGAAGCGCAGCGTCCGCTCGGCGACATCGTCCGCCGCGTCGAAGTGCGCCGGGCCGCTGTCCCGGTGTGCCTGCGCGGCCAGCCATGCCGTGACGCCGATCGCGTGCGGGTCCTCCGACTCCTGTGCCGCCACGAGAGCCCGCTCGGCCACCCGCCACAGCAGCGCCGCATCGGGCTGGTACGCGAGGAAGAACTGGGCGAGTGCGTACACCTCGCTCAGTGCCGCCTGCGCGGCTCGCCGTTCGGCGGCCGACTCGGCGGCCCGCACGGCGACCTGGGCGTCGCGGATGAGCCCCGGCAGCAGGTCCCCCAGCACGGCCCGGTGATTGGGGGAGGAGTGCCGTGCCCGCCAAGCCATGGCCAGGCGGGCACGGAGATGGTCCGTGCGCGGCGGGGGCGCGTCCACGCCGAACGGGAAGGCGTTGATCGCGGCGGCCACGGCGGGCAGCTTCTCGTGTCCGGGACCGATGAAGAGCTGCACATCCGCCTCGGAGACATCTCCCACCAGCTCGTTGAGACTGCGGACCCGCAGAGCCTCGGCGATACGCAGGATCTCCGGGAGGCGGGGCATCCTCATCCGGCCCGTCTCCACCTTCTTCACCCACGACGCGTGGTGACCGAGAAACCCGGCCAGCTGCTCGCGGGTCATCCCGCGACGGCTGCGGAGGATCTGAACGCGCTGTCCGAAGCGGACGGGGTCCTCGTACGGGTCCGGGGTAGCAGCAGATGACACGGCCTTGCCCTCCCTCTGTGCGGCTGGACACGGAAACGGTACCCGCGCAGCCACCCGGTCGACCCGAAACGCCCATGGGGGCAACCGGGTTGGAGGTACACGCATTCAGAGGCTGGCGTGGCGGGACGAATCGACAGGCTATGCGGCCATGACACGATGCCCGAGTCGGTCAGGACCTGTCGGACGTCCTGGCGCCTGTCCGGGAGGGGAATGGACGTGGCTGAAGCACCGGTTCCGTTGACGGAGGAGGAGATCGGGGTCGCCCTGGCGGGGGTGCCCGGGTGGAGGCGGGCGGGCGACGAGATCAGCCGCTCGTACGCGATCCGCTATCACGGCGGTGTGGCGATGATCGTGCACGTGGCGGACGTGCAACGGCTGATCGGCCACCACGCGGACATCGACCTGCGCTGGGGTCGGGTTCGGTTCGGCATCACCACCCACGACGCCGGGAACCGGCTGACCGCCGCCGACTTCGACCTGGCCGCGCGCATCGACGCCATCGCCCGCGCCCACGCGGCGGAGCCGGTGGCTGACTGATCCTGGTCCGGTCCCGCCTCCTGCTTGAGCGTGGGCCTCGGACTCGTCGCGCTCGCAGCAGTGGGGGCGCGCAGGCAGGCGGAACGGATGCGTGCCCAGCGGGCGTCGTAGCCCTTGGCGGTGGCGCTGGGGAGTGAACGAGCTGCTCGCTGCTGGCAGGCGTCACACCGGCCGTTACGGGCAGGTCTCCTCGAACTTCACGGCGGTCAGCGCGATGGGCTGGCCGTTGAGCGCCGTGCCCGGCGCGGGGGTCTGCGTGCAGACCTTCCAGTTCGACTCCACCAGGACCATGCGGCCGTCGGGCAGCGCGTCTTCAACGGTGAGGCTGGTGGCCGCGTCCAAAGCCTGGCGGGCGACCTTCACGGACTTGCCTGCGAAGTTCGGCATCTTGTCGCCGGCCGCAGGAGTGTTGTCGCTCGTGTCCGTGGCCGGGCAGGACTCCTCCAGCTTGACCGTGCCGAAGTCGATCTTCGTGTCGGTGGAGTGCATGCCGGGCGCCGGGGTCTGCGAGCAGACCTTCCAGTTTCGGTCCGCGATCTGGTTGCGTCCTCGGCCGAGAGCGTCGTGGGAGGTGAGGGTGTAGAAGCCGAGCTCCTGGGCCTTGTCCTGCGCAGACTGCAGGCCCATACCGGTGAAGGCGGGGAGCTGTGCGCTGCTTGCCTTCGTCGTACCGCTGTCGGGAGCAGGGGCGCTGCGGGTCTCCTGCGTGCTCGCTGGTGGCGCTGAGTCGGTCTTGGTGGCGTCGTCGCAGGCGGTGAGGGCGAGAGCGAGAGCGGCGACGATGCCGGCGGTGGTGGTGCGGGTGCGCATGGTCTCCCCTGGGATGCGGGTGCGGTGTCGGGGCCATGCTGCCGTGTGGGGCGGTGCTACGTCTGGGGAACGAGAAAGCCGCGGTGGATCGTGCTACGAGGGGGGCCAAGTCGTGTGTGGGGCGGGCTGTTGAGGGCGCGCGCGGTGGTCTCTGGGATGCCGACCGGGCCCGGTGCAGGGAGTGGCGGAGGCGGCCGGTCACCGGTCCGCCACCCGACTGGTGCAGCGCGGGCACGAGCACGGCGGGAGGGCCTGCGCCCACGGTACGTCGTCCGCCGGCTCGATCTCCCGGCGCTCGCGGACCGTGACGGTGCTCCCGTCCGGCCGGACGCGGTAGACCCGCAGGGTCATTCCGCCCGCCTGCCGGGATCGCCTGCCGGGGGAACCCGGTCGTGGTACAGATGACATGTCGACTCCTCGTAGTCGGCCATGCCCCGGGCCGTGACAGCGGCGCCGGGGTCTTTCGTCGCGTGGTCAGGGAGTGGGTACGTGGACGGTGAAGACGTCGAGGTCCTCGGCGCCGACCAGGGAACCCGGCTCGGCGTCCGTCACGACCCCGTCAGCCCTGCGGGCTTCGAGCAGCGCGGAGAGGTAGGGCCACGCGGCATCGGCCGTGCTGCCCCCCTCGCGCGTGAACTCGGCCACGACGGTCCAGTCGCGAGCATCCGCGTAGGCGCGCAGCTTGTGCGGTGCGGTGCCGTAGAGGACGACGCGGATGCGGGACACACGATTCGCTCCGACTGGGTGGACGCCATACGCCGCGTCGTTGAGGCACGCTCTCCTGAGGCGCTGCTGGTGGGTTCGGCGGGTTCGGGTCATGCGACCACGATGCCGCTGGCCAGCCTGTAGGCGAAGAAGAGCCCCGTACGACTCTGACGATTCATCAGCTTGGGAGTCGTACGGGGCGTATGGCCGTTCGGCCTTCAACAGCCTTGTCTCACATAGGCCGTACGGCTAGAGGGCCGTGCGGGGTGTGGCCGGGAGGAAGGCGGTCGGGCCCGCCCCGCGTCCGGTGGCGCCGATCAGTTCGGAGACGCGGCGGAGGCGCGCGGTGGACGCCCTGCCGACCTTCTGGACGATGATCGAGGGGAGTGCCTGGTGGCGGGCCCACTGGGGGGCCTTGACGAGGGCCTGCTCCAGGGTGTCGAGCGACGCGTCCCACATCTTCGCGTCGGCCTGCGCCATCGCCTTGTCCATGGCGTACCGGTGCAGGGACGCCTCGGCCAGGGTCCTTTCGTGGTCCGGTGTGATGCCCTTCATGAGGGCAAGCGCCTTGCCCGTCTGGCCGAGCGCGACGTTGATGCCGACCGCCTGGGTGGTGGCGGTGACCGGGCCGAAGACCGTGCCGTGGGCGCGGGCTTCCTCGCCCATGCGCGCACCGGTGGCGTGGGACTGGGAGAGGTAGTCCCGCACCCGTTCCTTGTCGCCCGCGCGCGAGGCGACCACCGCCGCGAAGTTGATGTGTGAGCCGTACGCCACGAGATGGTCGGTGGTGGCCTTGGAGAAGCGGGGCTCGATGTCCGTGGCGGCCCGCTCGGCCAGGGCGAGCGCTTCGGGAAGGCGTGCGTCGCGCAGGTACACCCAGGCGCGTCCCGACATGACGAGAGCCTGGCGCAGGTCGTCCCCGGCCTTCTCCGCCGCCGCCTGCGCGTGGCCGATGGCCGCGTACGCGAGGTCGCGGGCCCCCATCAGGTTGGCGACGTAACCGGCGAGCCGGTAGCCGTCCGCCAGCAGGCCCCACGCTCGGGCCCGCTCGTCCGCCGGCTGCTCGTGGAGCCGGGCCGCCGCCTCGCCCAGCAGGGGCGCCGCCAGCGCTCCGGCCTCGACGTACCTGCCCGCCCAGTAGAGGTCCCAGCAGTGGGAGCAGCCCGCGGCGATCTCGTCGAGACCGGGGGCGGCGGCATCGTCGGGCAGTTCCCCCGCGGCGATGTCGTGCACCGCCCTCGACAGGTTCCGCATCATCGCGCGGTCGTCGTGCTCCATGGTGCGGCGGGGCGCTGTCTGGCCGAGGACCACGGAGGTGTCGACGCCGAGGGCGTTGGCGATGAGCAGGAGGGTCTGCAGCGTGAGGCGCTTGTCCTGTTCGGCGTGCTGGATGGTGGGGAGGGACAGGCCGGTCATCTCGGCGAGGTCGGACTGGCGGATGCTCTTGCCGCGAAGGATCTTGATCCGCTCGCCTGTGGTGTAGTCACTCCAGCGGGGCATGCTGTACTCCGTTCCTAGCGTCCACGGGAACGCTACCCACGGCAACGGCTCCGCGTACGGGGCTCGGAACCACAGAGGCGAACACCCGCCACGACGCCCCCGGATGACACTTGCGTGCACACGCCCTACGGGCGACCTGCCGACACTGTGGCGCAGGGCACAGGCGGCGGGCGCGTGGGGTGGCCCTGCGGCGGCTTGGGCGGCCACGGGCGGACCGTGAGCTGAAACAAGATCAGCCTCTGACCTGTTCTCCCAGGTCAGAGGCTGATCCTCCAGGGTGAGTGACGGGACTCGAACCCGCGGCATCCTGGACCACAACCAGGTGCTCTACCAGCTGAGCTACACCCACCATGTCCGGTCTTTTTCCTGACCGGCCGAGAAAAAGTGTACAGGGTCCCGGAGGGTGCTCGCGCACACGTTTCCCCGGGGCGGGTCCGGCGCCGTCTCCGGCCTGGTCGGGCACCGGACCCGCGGGTCGTCTCCGGGCTACTTCCGCGGCTCGGCGGGGAGCACGTGGCGGGCGGCGATGGTCTTCGCCGTCTCGGAGTCGGGGCCGGGCTGCGGGACGAAGACCGCCTCGCGGTAGTAGCGCAGCTCCGCGATGGACTCGCGGATGTCGGCGAGCGCCCGGTGGCCGCCCCTCTTCTCCGGGCTGTTGAAGTACGCCCTGGGGTACCAGCGCCGGGCCAGCTCCTTCACGGAGGAGACGTCCACGATCCGGTAGTGGAGGTAGCCCTCCAGCTCGGGCATGTCGCGCGCGAGGAAGCCGCGGTCGGTGCCGACCGAGTTGCCGCACAGCGGGGCCTTGCCGGGCTCCTTGACGTGCTCGCGGACGTACGCGAGGACCTGCGCCTGCGCGTCCGCGAGGGTGGTGCCGCCCGCGAGCTCGTCGAGGAGCCCGGAAGCGGTGTGCATCTCGCGCACCACGTCCGGCATCGTCTCCAGCGCCGCCTCCGGCGGGCGGATCACGATGTCCACGCCCTGCCCGAGCACGTTCAGTTCCGAGTCGGTGACCAGCGCGGCCACCTCGATGAGTGCGTCGTCCGTCAGCGAGAGCCCGGTCATCTCGCAGTCGATCCACACCATGCGATCGTTCATGCGTCCACCTTAAAGGGGCCGCCGGCGGTGGGACGCTCGCGCGCCTCGCCGCCGGCGGCCCCTTCGGGACGTGCCGTGTCCCGCCGTTACGGCGCGCTGCGCTGGCCCGGCAGCGACGCCCGCCCGGACGCCAGCGCGTCCAGGTGCGGCTTGCCCGGCTCGCCGCCCATGCCGGCCGCCGCGCCCGCCGTGGGGCGCCGCATCCCGGCTCCGGGCCCGCCCGGACCGCCGTGGCCGTGGTTGCCGTGTCCGCCGGAGCCCTGCGCCGGTACGACCGCGTCACCCATCGCCGCCCCGTCGCCCTGCGGGCGGCGCGCCCGGTAGGCGGCCCGGTACGCGGCGGGGGAGGAGCCGAGCTGGCGCCGGAAGTGGCCGCGCAGCGCGACCGGCGAGCGGAAGCCGCAGCGCCCGGCGACCTCGTCCACCGAGTAGTCGGACGTCTCCAGCAGCCGCTGCGCCTGGAGCACCCGCTGGGTGATCAGCCACTGCAGCGGCGCGCTGCCCGTCAGCGAGCGGAACCTCCGGTCGAAGGTCCGCCGGCTCATGTACGCGCGGGCGGCGAGCGTCTCCACGTCGAACTGCTCGTGGAGGTGCTCCAGCGCCCACGCCACGACCTCGGCCAGCGGGTCGGCGCCGATCTCCTCCGGGAGGGACCGGTCCAGGTACCGCTCCTGGCCGCCGCTGCGGCGCGGCGGCACCACGAGCCGCCGGGCGAGCGCGCCGGCCGCCTCCGTGCCGTGGTCGGTCCGCACGATGTGCAGGCACAGGTCGATGCCTGCCGCCGTGCCCGCGGACGTCAGCACGTCGCCGTCGTCCACGAACAGCTCCCGCGGGTCCACGTGGACCGACGGGTAGCGCTTGGCGAGCGTCGGCGCGTACATCCAGTGCGTGGTGGCGGGCCGCCCGTCCAGTAAACCGGCCGCGGCCAGGACGAACGCCCCGGTGCACAGGCCGACGATCCTGGCGCCCTCCTCGTGTGCGCGGCGCAGCGCGTCGAGCGCCTCGGCCGGTGGCGGCGAGGTGATCGACCGCCAGGCCGGTACGACGACGGTGCCCGCTCTGCTGATCGCCTCCAGGCCGTACGGTGCGGAGAGTTCCAGTCCTCCGGTCGTGCGCAGTGGCCCGTCCTCGCCCGCACAGACGAGCAGCCTGTAGCGCGGCACTCCGGCGTCCTGGCGGTCAACCCCGAACACCGACAGTGGGATGGAACTCTCGAAGATGGGGCCGCCGCTGAACAGCATGACGGCGACGACCTCGCGACGGCGGCGTCCGGACAGTTTGCGTCCGGTCTCCGGTGCGGCGGAGTCCTGGCTCATGACGCTAAGCCCCCCTCGGTGTTCGCGTCTCCTAGGTCCTGTCGCTCCTGCACGTTTCCCCTCGGTTTTGCACGAGACCCCGTTCTCCGATAGTCATGATCGAATCTACTGGGTCCCGCAGCGCCGGAGTGACAAGTTCCGCATCCGGCGCTATGTCGACAAGGCAACTTGGCGCGAAGCATTCGATCACGAAGCGTTTCACCCTCGGGGGCCCGCAGGAAAGTGCCTCTCGCGCTCATGGCCCATCCGCGTAGGGTGCGCGAGCCCTCTGCGGCCCTTATCTCCCAGGTGGCAAGGGGGTTCTCCGGCCATTCCGGTGCGGATGGGCAGGGTCCGAGAAGTTGGCTGAAAACAGATGGGTGCGGATGTGCGAAGCCGTCACCGGATCCGGTACGTCCTCCGGCACCTCGGCCGGGACGCCACCCGGCTGCCACTCCCGCTGCCCCCGAACCGCCGTCCCACACCTCCCTTACGGGGGCGGCACCCGGACCCGCCGCTTGCGGGACGCACCCCCGTCGCGCCCCTGACGGTCCCCTGGTGCGCCCCTGATGTGCCTCGGGGTGCCCGGTCCGGGCGGTGGTCGGGCGGTGGTGCGGCCCTTGCGGGGACGCTCGGCGCCGGCTCGGCGCCGCCCGCCGCGACCCCGCGCCGGAGGGGCGCGGAGGGAGTGCCGGGGAAGTGCCGAGGGGGCGGCGGGAGGCGTCTGAGGGGTGCCGGGGTGCCGGACCGGGGGCCGCTCCGGTCACCGTCGGAGGCCCGATGGTCACCCTGGGATACTTTTGTAGGGGCCAAGCGGCGTTGCGCCCCGGCGCGGGCTCGTGCATGCTCCCTGGAACGCCGCGAGGGCGGTGGCGGAACCTGGGCACGAGAGGAGTGGCGCCGTACCCTTGGGGGTATGGGGTTGGGAAGATGATTCCCGGACAGGGCTCCGTTGGGGGCAGTCCCTCGAACCCTCCTCACAAGGACCTTCTTCGCCGAGACACCCATGGCCGGTCACGAATTCCCTGAGAGAGCCGACCGCAGGCAGGTCGCCGATTCGCCGGTGGACCCCCTGGCGGCGGCAGACCCGCGTCACCCCTGTGACCCCGCGTTCCAGCACGGTGTCGTCGTCGGCTTCGACGGCTCCACCTCCAGCGAGCGGGCCCTCGCGTACGCGATCGGCATGGCCCGCCGGTCCGGCTCCGGCCTGATCATCGTGCATGTGGCGAACCGCCTTCCCACCACCGTCTGGGCCGGCTGCGAGCCGCCCGTCTTCGTGGACGTCCCCGACCACCGCACCGAGGTCCTGGGCCTGGAGCTGGCCTGCGCCGACCACCTGTCCGAGGTGCCGTGGATCCTCGTGGAGCGCGGCGGCGACATCTGCCACGAGCTGGAGGAGGTCGGCCGGGAGTACGCCGCCGACGCCATCGTCGTCGGCTCCACCCACGGGCTCGTCAGCCGCCTCTTCGGCTCCGTCGCCGGGCGCCTCGCGCGCCGGGCGCAGCGACCGTTGGTCGTCATCCCGTAGCGCAGCGTACATAGTTGACGAATGAATTAGGCCATCGCGGGTGACGGCGCGATGGGTGCCTCCCGCTCTGTCCGCGGCCGCGCGCCACCGCACTGATCTGCGCCGACCCGTGCCGCCCGGGTCCGCGCCGCGCGGTACCGGGCCCGCGCGGCGCCGGGATCGGTGCGGAGCGCGGCTCTCAGTCCACGGGTGGACGGTGACGGTCCGTCAACCCGCCACGGGCGTACGGGAGATCACCCCGAGGGCTGACCCCCGCCGTACCCGGGGCTGACGTTCCGGGACCGGCCTCCCGTCTAGCGTCCTGGCCATGAAGTCGCCACGTACGTTGCGTACGGCCGCCGCCGCGGCCCTCGTCATCGCGCTCACCGCCGCCGCCCCCGCCGTCGCCCAGAGCCCGGCCCCGCTCCAGAAGCGGCCCCCGGCGCGGGCCGCGGCCCTCCACGACGTCTCCGCCCCCTCCGGATCCGCTTCGCGGGGGGCCTCCGCCGGGCCCGCCCTCCAGAGCGCCCCCGCCGGCGCCGCGCCCCAGGACGCCCGCGCCTCCGCCGGGGTCGTGCTGCCCCGGCCCACCGGGGCGCATCCGGTCGGGCGGGACACCCTCCACCTCGTCGACCGGTCCCGCGCCGACCTCTGGGTGCCCGAGCGGCGCCGGGAGCTGATGGTCGACCTGTACTACCCCGCCCGGTCCGCCGCCGGGAGCCCCGCCCCGTACGCCGACCCGCGCGAGGCGCGGCTGCTGCTGGAGGCCGTGCCCGACAGCGATCCCGGCGCCCTCGCCAAGCTGACCGCCACCCGCACCCACAGTGTCGCGGGCGCCCGCCCGCGGCGCGGCAAGCACCCGCTGGTCGTCCTGTCGCCCGGCTTCGGCGGGCCCCGGTACACCCTGACCACCGTCGCCGAGGACCTCGCCAGCCGGGGCTACGTCGTCGCGGTCGTGGACCACGCCCACGAGTCGCTCGGCACGGTCTTCCCCGGCGGCCGGGTGCTCACCTGCGTGGCCTGCGAGAAGGCCGAGACGCTGGAGGACATGCGCAAGGCCACCGTGCAGCGCGGCCAGGACATCACCTTCGTGCTGGACCGCCTCACCGGGCCGCGCCCGGCCTGGCGGCACGCCGCCCTCGTCGACCGCAAGCGGATCGGCGCGTCCGGCCACTCCCTGGGCGGCGCCGCCGCGGCCTCCGTCATGGCGCGGGACCCGCGCGTGCGGGCCGGGATCAACATGGACGGCTCGTTCGGGGACCCGGTGCCGGCCGACGGGCTCGACGGGCGGCCGTTCCTGATGCTGGGCACGCACACGGACATGCACGAGCCGGGCGGCCAGGACCCGACGTGGGACGAGGCCGGGCGGAACCTGGACGGCTGGAAGCGCTGGCTCACCGTCGAGGGCACCGACCACCTGACCTTCTCCGACGTGCCGGTCCTCTTCGACCAGCTCGGCATCCCGTACGACGCCGAGACCCAGCCGACCATCCGGCCCGAGCGGGCGGTGCAGCTGGTCCGCGCCTACACGGCGGCCTTCTTCGACCTGCACCTGCGCGGGGTGCCGCAGCCGATCCTGGAGGGCCCCGCGGCGGCCGACCCGGAGGTGCACTTCAACAACCCGGCCGACTGACCCGGAACACCCGCGGGTGCCGAGACGAAGCGGCCCGCGGCCCGGCCGTGTCCAGACGGCCGGGCCGCGGGCCGGGGTGCGGCGCGGGGCGCCCCCTACTCGACCGTGACGGACTTCGCCAGGTTGCGCGGCTTGTCGATGTCGCGGCCCATGGCGAGCGCCGTGTGGTACGCGAAGAGCTGGAGCGGGATGCCCATGAGGATCGGGTCCAGCTCGTCCTCGTTCTTCGGCACGACGATGGTGTGGTCGGCCTTCTCCTGCTCCTGGTGCGCGACGGCGAGGATGCGGCCGCTGCGGGCCTTGATCTCCTCCAGCGCGGCGCGGTTCTTCTCCAGCAGGTCGTCGTCCGGGACGATCGCGACGGTCGGCAGCGCCGGCTCGATGAGCGCGAGCGGGCCGTGCTTCAGCTCGGACGCCGGGTACGCCTCGGCGTGGATGTACGAGATCTCCTTGAGCTTCAGGGAGGCCTCCAGCGCCACCGGGTAGCCGCGCACCCGGCCGATGAACATCATCGACTGGGCGCCCGCGTACTCGGCGGCCAGCTCCTTGATCTCGTCCTCCAGCTTGAGGATCTCGCTGATCTGCTCGGGCAGCCGGCGCAGGCCCTCGATGATCCGCTTGCCGTCGGTGACCGACAGGTCCCGGATGCGGCCGAGGTGCAGCGCGAGCAGCGCGAACGCGACGACCGTGTTGGTGAAGCACTTGGTGGAGACCACGCAGACCTCCGGCCCGGCGTGGACGTACACGCCGCCGTCGGCCTCGCGGGCGATGGCCGAGCCGACCACGTTCACCACGCCGAGGACGCGGGCGCCCTTGCGCTTCAGCTCCTGCACGGCGGCCAGCACGTCGTACGTCTCACCCGACTGGGAGACGGCGATGTACAGCGTGTCGGGGTCCACGACCGGGTTGCGGTAGCGGAACTCGGAGGCCGGCTCGGCGTCCGCCGGGATGCGCGCCATGCCCTCGATGAGGCTCGCGCCGATCATGCCGGCGTGGTACGAGGTGCCGCAGCCCAGGATCTTGATGCGGCGGATGGTGCGGGCCTCGCGGGCGTCCAGGTTCAGCCCGCCCAGGTGCACGGTGGAGAACCGGTCGTCGATGCGCCCGCGCAGCACGCGGTCGACCGCGTCGGGCTGCTCGGAGATCTCCTTGTGCATGTACGTGTCGTGGCCGCCCATGTCGTACGAGGCGGCCTCCCACTCCACGGTCTCCGGCGTCGCGGTGGTGGTCGCGCCCGACGTGGTGTACGTGCGGAAGTCGTCGGCCTTCAGGGTGGCCATCTCGCCGTCGTTCAGGGTGACGACCTGGCGGGTGTGGGCGATCAGGGCGGCGATGTCGGAGGCGACGAGCATCTCCTTCTCGCCGATGCCGAGGATCACCGGGGAGCCGTTGCGGGCGACCACGATGCGGTCGTTGAAGTCGGCGTGCATCACGGCGATGCCGTAGGTGCCCTCGACGACCTTCAGCGCCTCGCGGACCTTCTCCTCCAGGGTGGTGGCCTGGGAGCGGGCGATCAGGTGGGTGATGACCTCGGTGTCGGTCTCCGACGCGAAGACGACGCCGTCCGCCTCCAGCTTGGCGCGCAGCTCGGCGGCGTTGTCCACGATGCCGTTGTGGACGACGGCGACCTTGTTCTCCGGGTCCAGGTGCGGGTGCGAGTTGACGTCGCTCGGCGCGCCGTGGGTGGCCCAGCGGGTGTGCGCGATGCCGGTGGTCCCGTTGAAGCGCTTCGGGAGCTTGGCCTCCAGGTCGCGGACCCGGCCCTTGGCCTTGACCATCTTCAGGCCGGACGCCTTCGGGCTGGTGACGACCATGCCCGCGGAGTCGTAACCCCGGTACTCCAGCCGCGCCAGACCTTCGAGCAGCAGCGGAGCGACATCACGCTTACCGATATAACCGACAATTCCGCACATAGAGTTGGTGACCCCTCCTGGTTTCGGGTGTGTGCCCGGTGGTCCGGTGGCGGACCGGGCGGTCCGGCCGTCAGCCGTAGACGATGCGGCGCAGTTGCCTGAGCGACAGCTCCGGCGGCGCCACCGCGCGGTGCGGCAGCTCGGCCGCGATGCGCTCGAAGATCTCGGAGTTCACCGCGCCGGCCGCCTGGAGTTCCCGGTGGCGGCGGCGGACGAACTCCTCGGTCGTCTCGTCGAAGTACGCCAGCACGTCGAGCACCACCCGGGCGGCCTCACCGCGCTGGAGCGCGGTGCTGCGCACCAGGTGGTCGATGAGGTCGTCATGCGACGGGCGGCGATCGAGCACCCGTAGATACTGAGGGGTGAGGGGGCCGCTACGCAAGAAATCTGCCCGTAATCGGGCAGGAAGCCGCTTGATCGGCGGCGAGAACCCGCTTGGTCTAGACCGGGCGGGGTGGAGTGGCCGCTTCCGGGCCCCGTCGAACCGGGCCCCGACCGCCGCCCGGGCCGTCTCCGGGACCGCCGCCCGGGCCGCCCCCCCCCGGGGCCGCCCCCGGGGCCGCCTCCCGGGTCGTCTCCGGGCCCGCTTCCGGGGCCGTCGCCCGGACCGTCTCCGGGACCGCCGCCCGGGCCGCCCCCCGGGGCCGTCGCCCGGGTCGTCTCCGGGCCCGCTTCCGGGGCCGCCGCCCGGGGCCGGTGCGCGTGCCGCCGTCCCGGCCTCCGCGCGTGCCGCAGGACGGCGAAAGCCGGGGCCCGGAGGAGGACCGTACTCCTCCCGGCCCCGGCCGGTCCGGCCGCCCGCGGGCGTGACTCCCGCGGGCGGTGACCCGTGCGGCCCGCCGCCCACGACCGCGCGACCGCGCGACCGCGCGACCGCGCGACCGTGGGCCTGTGGGCCTGTGGGCCCGCCCTACGGGCGGTGCTTGGCGAGCGGGTTGGTCAGGGTTCCCACGAGCTGGAGCGCCGCCGACGGGTCCGCCAGGTCCACCATCTGCCTGTTGTCGCGGAGCTGGAGCCGGTTCAGGCACGAGAGGGTGAACTCCGGCGCGAAGATGTCGTACCGGGCGAACCGCTCCGCCAGCTCCGGCCGCGACGCCTGGTACGCCGTGACGCACTCGGCGACCGTCGCCCAGAACGTCTCCTCGTCCAGCACGCCCTCGGCGTCCAGCGTGGCGCCGAGGAACCGGAAGAAGCAGTCGAAGACGTCGGTGAAGACCGACAGCAGCTTCTGGTCCTCGGGGACCTCCACCCGGATGCGCTCCACGGCCGGCGGCAGCACCGCCTCCGGGTCCATGACGACGATCTCCTCGGCGATGTCCTTGAAGATCGCCCGCTGGACCGCGCCGTCCTCGATGACGAGGATCACGTTCTCGCCGTGCGGCATCCAGGCCAGGTCGTAGGCGTAGAAGGTGTGCAGGATCGGCAGGAGGTAGGCGTCCAGGTAGCGGCGCAGCCACCGGTCCGGGGCGAGCCCGGACTCCGCGATCAGCGCCCCCGCGAAGGAGGCGCCCTCGTGGTCGGTGTGCAGCAGCGACGCCATCGTGGCCAGCCGCTGCCCCGGCTCCAGGGACGGCACCGGGCTCTCCCGCCACAGCGCGGCGAGCATCTTGCGGTACGGCGAGTACCGGTCGGTGGCGGCCTCGTACTCCAGGTGCCGGTAGCCGACCGCGGCGCGCTCCCGGATGATCGAGAAGCGGGCGGCGCGCAGCACGCCGTCCTGGTCGATCAGCCTGGCCAGCCAGTCGTTGATGGCGGGCGTGGCCTCCATGTAGGCGGCGGACAGGCCCCGCATGAAGCCCATGTTCAGCACGGACAGGGCCGTCTTGACGTAGTGCTTGGCCGGGTCGGAGGTGTTGAAGAAGGTGCGGATGGACTGCTGCGCCAGGTACCGGTCCTCGCCCTCGCCCAGGTAGACGAGCCGCCGCGTGGCGATCTCGGCGGCGAAGGTCACCGTCAGCTTGTTCCACCACTGCCAGGGGTGGACCGGCACCAGCAGGTAGTCGGCCGGGTCCAGGCCGCGCTCGGCGAGGGTGCGGGCGAAGCCGTCCACGGCGGCGTCGCCCAGCTCGGCGCGGACGAAGGCGTCGTACTCGATGCCCGCGCCGGCCGTGAAGGCGGTGCGGTCCCGGTGCGCGGCGAGCCAGACGAGCCGCAGCGGGCTCGCCGCCTCCGGCGCGTAGGCGTGGTACTCGTCGCCGCCGAAGCCGAGGCGGCCGTTGTTGGCGACGAAGCAGGGGTGGCCCTCGGTCATGCCGGTCTCGACGGCCTGGAAGTCGGCCTTCGCCAGCTCGGCGGCGGTGACCGGCGGCTTGGCGGCCTTGTACGCCGCGCCGGCCAGCGTCGAGGAGATCTCCTCCAGGTACACCGGGAGGATCTCGTCGCTCAGGCCCAGCGCGCCGCGCAGCTCGATGACGAACTCCAGCGCGTCGAGCGGCAGCTCGGCGCCGTCGCGGTGGCGGCTGACGGAGTCGGCGTAGACCTGCCAGTGGTCCAGGGCGAACCGGCCGGCGGTGAAG